>CAYTOF010000048.1:0-16524 GCA_964439435.1 uncultured Oscillospiraceae bacterium | reverse complement strand
GACGCGCTTAGAGTACTTTCTGAGTGCGGCATTGATATGCCAAATTATGATTTTTCCACTTATACACCTTCTAAAGCGCTTTATAAGTTATCTGAGTTGCTAAGTGAGGTTCGCGCAAATCTTTATGATTTTGTCGCAACTCTAAGTGAATCAACCGACTTGGTGAGCTTTTTCAGAGTGCCGATAGACTGCCACAATATCAAATCACTGGTTAAAGAGAGTAAAAGTTCTCACACGGCTATGTTGTTAAACGGAGGCACTTACTCTCCTGCGAAGTTGAGAGAATTTCTTCAAAATGAGGGCAAAGACTTATCCGAGCATTGGAGTGCCGCATATAAGAACGCTTGTGACATTTTAGATGAAACAAATGATGCACAAAAGTCCGATTTCGTACTTGATCAGGCACAACTATTTGTCTCGGATTCTTATGCAAGAACATCTAAGTCTGATTATCTCGTTTCTTATTCAAACCTTTTGGCAGATATTGCTAACTTAAAATCAGCTGTTCGATTATCAAAAATTAGAAATGGCGTTCAGCTTGCACCTTTAACCCTTGTAGAATTGGGAAGTATTCCTTCTACTTCAATACTTTCTGCAATGAAATCTCAAAATCTCGACTCATTATACGAAGGTACAGACTTTGAGCCTGCTTTGACTGCAAGTTCTAAGAACACACTTACTGATTTTGAGCTTGAACTGTCTGCTCTAAGACGGAGATTTTTTGAAAACATCAATTTTATTCCATTCGGACCGGAAATTTTAATTTCTTATATAGCAACTAGGGAAGAAGAATTTTCAAAAATACGTATTGCTATAGCCGGAAAGCTTTCATCAACTCCAATTGATATAATTGAACACCGGCTAGGTCTATCCTGAGCGGATGCACTATATTTTTTTTACAAACCCATTCATTTTTTCTTGTTTAAATTTAAAAAATAACAACGGAGGAGAATATGTCTAAAATTGCCGCAGTTGGTGACTATGACTCTATTATCGGTCTGCAGGCCATAGGTATTGAAATATCTCCTGCGTCGACACAAGATGAAATACGCACAGTTCTGCATTCTCTTGCGCGTAGGGACGATGTCTCTATTATTTTCGTTACAGAGCAAGCTGCAGTACTGGTTCGCGATGACATTGAGATTTATAAAGACCGACTCTCCCCCGCTATAATCTTGATTCCGGGAAAAGAAGGCTCTCTTGGTATCGGCTCTTCCAATTTAAAAGCCAGCATCGAGCGAGCTGTAGGTGTAGACATTATAAGTCCAACAATTGAGCAGTGATATGCGAATTGCACATATCCAAATGAGTCTATTATGAAAGGTGTTAATCTATGGGACATGGAAGAGTAGTTAAAGTGTCAGGCCCACTCGTGGTTGCTGAAGGACTGTCCGAAGCTAATATGTTCGATGTTGTACGTGTTGGGTCTGATCGGCTTATCGGAGAAATAATTGAAATGCGCGGTGACCGCGCCTCTATTCAAGTATACGAAGAAACTTCTGGCCTTGCTCCTGGTGCTGTTGTACAAACAACCGGAGCGGCGTTGTCTGTCGAACTTGCTCCCGGTATGCTCGAAACGATTTTCGACGGCATTCAGAGGCCTTTGGAACTACTTCGCACTCTTACCGGCCCTACTATTAAACGAGGTGTCGATGTGCCGGCATTGAACCGTGACAAAAAATGGGACTTCACTCCTTCAGTCGCGAAAAAAACTCGTGTTGTTCCCGGGGATATACTCGGCACGGTAGATGAAACTCTTGTGATCGAACACAGAATTCTTGTTCCTCATGGTATCGAAGGTGAGATTGTTGAAATTTATTCCGGTTCTTTTACAATTACCGATACTATCGCTAAAATCCAATTGAAAGACAACACAGTTATCGACTTATCAATGCTCAGTAAATGGCCTGTCAGGCGTGCTAGACCTGTAAAATATAAGCTTGCACCCGATCTACCTCTCGTAACAGGACAACGCAATATTGATACTTTTTTCCCAATCGCCAAAGGTGGCACCGCTGCCATCCCCGGTCCTTTTGGAAGCGGTAAAACAGTCGTCCAGCATCAACTTGCTAAATGGAGTGATGTTGACATAGTAATATATATAGGCTGTGGCGAACGCGGAAATGAAATGACAGATGTTTTGACAGAGTTCCCTAAGCTAAAAGATCCTAAAACAGGCGAAAGTTTGATGAAACGCACCGTTTTAATTGCTAACACTTCAGATATGCCTGTTGCCGCACGAGAAGCTTCTATTTATACCGGGATTACTATCGGCGAATATTTTCGTGACATGGGACATGATGTTGCCATTATAGCTGACTCGACATCGCGTTGGGCAGAAGCTTTGCGCGAGATGTCCGGTCGTTTGGAGGAAATGCCCGGAGAAGAAGGCTATCCTGCTTATCTTACGTCACGTATAGCCCAGTTTTATGAGCGTTCAGGACGCGTTGTTTGTTTGGGTAGCGGGGAAAGACACGCATCTCTTTCCTCTATCGGAGCTGTTTCCCCAGCCGGTGGCGATATCTCAGAGCCTGTCTCTCAAGCCACATTACGAATTGTCAAGGTTTTTTGGGGTCTTGATGACCAACTTGCATATCGTCGGCATTTTCCTGCTATCAGTTGGCTCAACAGCTATTCTCTCTATCTTGATCGTGTTACACCCTGGTATGAAAATAAAGTCAACCCGGATTATCGCAAAAATAGAGAAAGAGCCATGAACATACTTCAACAAGAAAGCGAATTAGAGGAAATAGTCCGTCTTGTTGGTATAGACGCTCTTTCTGCACATGACAGATTAGTTATGGAAACTGCAAGAATGATCAGAGAGGATTTCTTACAACAAGATGCTTTTTCTGAAACTGACAGCTATAGTACTCCTGCAAAACAGTTTGCGCTTTTAAAATTGATACTTGATTATAATGACCACTGTGACAAAGCTCTTTTGCGAGATGTCAAAATGGATGCACTTTTCGGTATTTCATCACGGGAATCCATTGGCCGCGCTAAAGATGCCGATGAAGATAATTATGAAAAAAGATATGCAGAAATTGCCAACCTGATGATATCTGAGATTGATGCACTTGAAGGTATAGCAACTGAGGGAGGTAAACTCTAAATGATAAGAGAATATAAAACAATAAGTGAAGTTGCCGGTCCTCTTATGCTTGTGCGTGGAGTCAAGGGCGCTGCATATAATGAACTTGCTGAAATTATTTTGCAAAACGGTGAAATCAGAAGTTGCAAAGTCCTTGAGGTAAATGGTGAAGATGCCCTCGTGCAGTTATTTGAAAGCTCTGCAGGTATAAATTTAGCGGAAAGTAAAGTGCGTTTCTTAGGGCATGGACTTGAACTCCCTGTTTCCGAAGATATGCTTGGTAGAGTTTTTGATGGTCTGGGGCGTCCAGCCGATAACGGGCCTGAGCTTTTGGCTGATAGCAAAGCAGATATTAACGGATTACCTATGAATCCTGCTGCAAGAAACTACCCTTCCGAATTTATTCAAACAGGAGTATCATGTATCGACGGACTAAATACTCTCGTGCGTGGACAAAAACTCCCTATCTTTTCCGGAAGTGGTCTCCCACATGCCCAATTAGCTGCACAAATAGCACGTCAGTCTCGTGTCGTCAACAGTGATTCAAGATTTGCCGTTGTTTTTGCTGCTATTGGAATAACTTTTGAAGAAGCTGACTATTTTATATCTGATTTTCGTCGAACCGGCGCAATCAACAGAACAGTCCTTTTTATAAATCTCGCAAATGATCCGGCAATCGAGCGTATTTCAACGCCACGCATGGCCCTTACAGCTGCCGAATACCTAGCCTTTAATTGCGGAATGCATGTTTTAGTTATTTTAACTGATATAACAAATTATGCAGAAGCTTTGCGGGAGGTCTCTGCGGCCCGAAAAGAAGTGCCCGGCAGAAAAGGATATCCGGGATATCTATACACTGACCTTGCTACTTTATATGAACGAGCTGGACGCAGACGAGATAGCGAAGGCTCAATAACTCTTATACCTATATTAACCATGCCGGAAGATGACAAGACACACCCAATTCCTGACCTAACCGGCTATATAACCGAGGGGCAGATAATACTATCCCGTGATCTATATCGTAGAAACATTCATCCGCCTATTGATGTTTTGCCAAGCCTTTCTAGATTGAAAGATAAAGGCATTGGTGCCGGAAAAACTCGTGAAGACCATGCCGGACAGATGAATCAGTTAATTGCTTGTTATGCACGCGGCAAGGAAGCAAAAGAGCTTATGACAATTCTTGGAGAGGCGGCATTATCCCCAATTGATAAGCTATACTCTAAATTTGCTGATGAATTTGAAAATAAATATATTGCCCAAGGATATAATGAAAATCGAAGCATTGAAGAAACTCTTGAGATTGGTTGGCGTCTCTTAGAACTCTTACCTGCTTCTGAGCTCAAACGCGTCAGACAAGAGTATATCGATAAGTATTATAAAGGTTTTTCGGAGGGATAAATGGCTTCTCTCAATGTTAGTCCCACCAGGATGCAATTAAAAAAGCTAAAAGAACGTTTGATCACTGCCACTCGAGGCCACAAGCTTTTAAAAGATAAAAACGACGAGCTCATGAAGCAATTTCTCGTTTTAGTCAAAGATAATATGCGCTTAAGAATGCATGTTGAACGCCAATTCGCTGCGCTGCATGACAGCTTTACAGCAGCAAGTGCTTTTATGTCGCCCGAAATACTCAACACAGCACTTATGCTCCCAAAGCAAAGTGTAAACTTAACCGTTGAAGAAAAGAATGTAATGAATGTAAAAGTACCGGTTTATAATTATCAAACGGAGTATGCCGGTGAAGGTATACTTCCCTATGGTTTTGTCAACACAGCATCTCAACTAGATGATGCAGTAAAACAAGCAAGCGAATTGTTACCGGACCTTTTAGCTCTTGCCGCTGCCGAAAAGGCTTCTAGCATGTTAGCGGCAGAAATAGAGAAAACCAGACGACGTGTTAATGCCCTTGAGCATGTTTTGATACCTCAATTTCGCGAGACAATAAAATTTATCACAATGAAACTCGAGGAAAATGAACGCGGAAATATCACAAGGTTAATGAAAGTCAAGGACATGATGCTCAAACAGGCAAGAGAACAGGGCAACTTTTGATATAACACACAATTTGCTTTTATCGTCGGTAATGCAGAAGCCACTTATTTAGATGAGTCTAAATAAGTGGCTGTTTGTTATTTATCAAATTCTAAATTTGATATGAGGGGATTTATTTTTTTATATTGTCCCAGTATCTCTTTGCCGATGTCTCTATCTTGTTTTTTCCGTATTTGTAATATATATTGTTTTTGATTTCATCGGGCAGATACTGTTGCGGAGCCCATGCGTTTTCATGGTCATGAGGGTAAATATAATCTTTTCCTCTCTCAAGTTTTGCTGCTCCTTGATAGTGAGCATCTCTGATGCTAGACGGGATGTTTAGTGCACCATATGCTTCCACATCAGCCATTGCAGACCATATACTCTGTGCTGCCGTATTGGATTTCGGAGCTGTAGCCATCAATATCGCTGCTTGTGACAGCGGGATTTGTGCTTCAGGTAAACCCAGTTGGATAGCTGTATCGCAGCAAGCTTTAACTATAGCGACTGCTTGCGGATAAGCCAAGCCGATATTTTCTGAAGCTATCACGAGCAGTCTCCTGCACGCAGATAGTAAATCACCTGCATAAAGCAATCTGGCTAAATAGTATATCGCAGCATCGGGGTCACTGCCACGAATAGATTTTTGCAAAGCGGAAAGAATATCATAGTGCTCATCACCATCTTTATCATATCTCATGGATGAACGTTGTGATACAGCCCAAATGTCCTCATCCGTCACTTCATAGATTACTGTCCCTATTGGGATTGAAGAGGTTATAACCTCCACAGCATTTATGGCTTTTCTAACGTCACCCCCGGCTCTGGTTGCAATCGCTTTTATTTTTTCATCCGTTAACAGTATATTTGTTTCTAGTTCTGTTGATTTAAGGTGGAATGCCTTTCTGACAACTGTTCCAATCTGTTTTGCTTCAAGAGGTAAAAATTCAAAAACAGTCGAACGACTTAGAACAGCACTGTATACATAAAAGTACGGATTTTCAGTTGTAGATGCTATAAGTACGATTTCTCCGCTTTCCATGAATTCCAATAGTGATTGTTGCTGTTTTTTATTGAAATATTGAATTTCATCAAGATATATTATTACACCTTCCGGTGCAGAAAAAGAACCGATTTCCGATTGTATAGCCTTTATGTCTGCAATCGAAGCATTTGTGGCATTTAGTTTGCGTAATACTCGATTTGTTCTTTCAGCTACGATTCGAGCAATTGTTGTTTTTCCGGTACCTGAGGGGCCATAAAATATCATGTTTGTAATTTTACCGTTATCAATCATTTTTCGAAACACGGCATTTTGGCCCAACAGATGCTCTTGTCCCAACACATCCTCGAGGGAATCGGGTCTTAATTTGTCAGCGAGTGGTCTATACATAAACTCTCCTGATGTCCCAACAGCCTAAATCCAATTTCTCCAGTTTTACTTGTATCCCTAATTATAAAGTGGATATTTTGCACAGATTCTTGCGACTTCAGCAAGGACATAATCTTTGCTACTATCGAAGTCTGTCGCGGTCATTTTGATTAATTTTGCCAATACGACACAATCTTCTTCGTCAAGTCCCCTTGTGGTTATCGCCGGAGTGCCCAGTCGAAGCCCACTTGTTATAAATGGACTCTGAGGGTCGCCCGGTATTGTATTTTTATTGGAAGTGATATTGACTTTGTCAAGCCTGGCCTCAAGTTCTTTACCAGTTATATTGAAAGACCGCAAGTCGAGCAACATGAGGTGGTTGTCAGTTCCTCCTGAAACCAGTTTGAAGCCTTCCTCAATCAATCCTTGCGCAAGAGCAGACGCATTCAATATAATTTTTTTCTGATAGTCTTTAAAACTGTCTGTCAGTGCTTCACCAAAACAAACTGCTTTTGCAGCTATAATATGCATCAGCGGCCCACCCTGTGTGCCGGGAAATATAGCCTTGTCGATTTTAGCAGCAAGTTCCTTTTTGCATAATATTAGTCCGCCTCGAGGCCCGCGAAGTGTTTTATGAGTCGTACTCGTTACAACATCAGCATAAGGAATGGGCGAAGGATGCAGTCCCGCTGCTATAAGACCGGCAATATGTGCCATATCGACAACCAAATAAGCACCTATTGATTTTGCAATTTCTTCGAAACGTTTAAAATCAATTATTCGAGGATAGGCACTTGCACCAGCCATAATAAGCTTTGGTTTATGTTTCTGAGCAAGTTTTTCCACCTCATCATAATCAATAAGATTGTCAATTGGATCTACACCATACGGTATAACATTATAATAACTACCGGATATATTAACCGGACTGCCATGAGACAAGTGGCCGCCTTCAGATAAATTCATCCCCAGTATTGTATCTCCGGGGTTTATTAAACCAAAATAAACTGCTGTATTGGCATTTGCACCACTGTGAGCTTGAACATTCGCATGCTCTGCATCATATAGTTTCTTTGCGCGATCTATTGCAATTTCTTCGATTATATCTACACATTCACAGCCACCATAATAGCGTTTCTTAGGATACCCTTCTGCATATTTATTTGTAAGTACACTGCCCGCTGCTGCCAGTACAAACTCGCTGACAAAGTTTTCCGAGGCGATAAGCTCTATGTTTTTTTGTTGTCGCCGCAACTCCATATCAATAGCAGCGCCAACTTCAGGGTCATTATTCTTCAAAATATCAATGTAAATGTTGCTCATATCAATCTCCACTTCAAGTTTCTGCACTATATTATACTATTATTCACCTCTTTATGGCAAGCGATTTTAAAATATCTGTCAATTCTACGAATTTGTCTTGAATAAATTGCTGATTGCCTATATAATGATACCATATCAAAGAAAAGGAATGACCGTTATTGAATAATAATTTGGTTGATAAAGCAAGAGATATAATATCTATTTTGGAAGAGCATTATCCGATTGTTGAGCAGGGCTTAGAATCAGATAGTGCCTGGCAACTTTTATTTTCTGCAAGACTCGCGGCACAATGTACCGATAAACGCGTGAACATCGTTTCTAAAGAGCTTTATAGTCGCTATCCTGACTTAGAACAGCTTGCAAGCGCTGATATTGATGAACTCGAAAATATAATAAGATCAACCGGTTTCTTTCGTGTAAAAGCGCGTGATCTGAAAAATGGAGCAGCAATGCTTTTGTACAAACACAATGGTGTTGTGCCTTCATCAATGGAAGAGCTTTTAGAACTGCCCGGAGTGGGCAGGAAAATTGCAAATCTAATTCGCGGTGACATATATGGTCTACCTGCAATTGTGGCAGATACACACTGCATAAGGCTATCTAACAGACTCGGACTATGTGATACAAAAAACCCACATAAAGTTGAAAAATGTCTCGCTGTAATAATACCCGAGGACAAGCAAAACGACTTTTGTCATCGTCTCGTATTTCATGGTCGAGCCGTCTGCAAAGCACGAAGCCCGTTATGCGCATCATGTGATTTATATCCGTTATGTGACCGCGTCGGTTTATAAATTTTTGTTTGTATTAAAACAGATGGCTTATTTCATATGCAAAACGCATATATGGAATAAGCCATCTGTTTTAATCATCTGCTTTGGGATTTGATAAAGCATTCCTAAGAAAATTTGAATTTGTTTTTGATCTTTTTGTATTGCCAAGTGTTATACTTCACCAATCGGTATTAATCCACCGCAATCAAAGGCTTCTTTGCTTGTCAAAAATATCGGTTCAATCTTTCTTTGAGATAAAAATTCAATTATTTGACAAAAATCAGGATGATGATCCAATCTGCCCGTAAATGCTAAAATATTAGGTGATAGTTTTCCGCATGTACCACCAATAAATCCATGTTCATAACCTTCGAGCAAGATGTGTCCACTTGAAATTAAGAGCACATCCAATCCAGCTATTTCGGCAGCCTTGGCAATCCCTTTATCAGAAGTTATGATGCTGGTATCATCAACAGCTGCTATACTGCATGCTGCATAACCTTGCTTAACTTGCAGATGTCTATAGTTCCTTAATCTTAGTGTTTCTGTTAATTCAGGCACTGTTATATTCTTATTGTGTATATAAATATGCGGTAATATCATAGCATTTAAAACCGCATCAAATGGATACTTTTTTTGAATCGGAGGAGTCACCGATATTATAGAAAAACCATATTTAATGAATGAATCATCCAATTGGCAGTTTTCAAAGGTCGCCAACAATTCATTGCCTACGTGACAAAAAGTGCAGTCCGGATGATGATTTATTGGTTCCGGCAGGGAAAGACATATAGGACCTCTCACTGTAGTTATATTGTACTTATCAAGACCTTTATGCAAAAGTTCAAAGTATTTAGGTGATACAATTATGTCGGTAACATTTCCATGTGGTAGGCGTGGGTTTTCAAGAAATATCATCATTTAATCTCCAGTTTTATCAATCCTCGCAGTTGAATGAGCGTGAATGATTAGTAGATACTGTCAAGATGCGCGATCAATGCTGCTGTCATGGAATTGTCATTTGAAGGAAGTATTATATCTGCAGTTGACAGAACTGATTCCATTGCGTTTTCCGGAGCAAAACTTATAGATGCTGCATTTAAAAGATCAAGGTCGTTTTCTTGATCTCCGGCTGTATATATGTGTTTATCTTCAACATTCAGCATTCTAGCCAGTGTTTTTACACCCAAACCTTTGTGAGCTGTCTTGCTAAATATTTCCAAAAATACAGGTGTCGAAAAAGCCATGTTGATATTGTCATAACTTTCCAATTTTCTTTCAATTTCTTTCAAACATTCATGACTATTTGTCAGCAATACTTTGACCCATGGAAGCTTTATATCCCTGATACTCTTCCGAATAGTCCTATCAATTCCAAAATTTTCCATATGCTTTTGCGTTATTTCATTTTCATTTATCGTGTCACATTCAAGATGACGGTAAATTTCAGCTGCTGTCCCATCATATTTATCCAATATTCTTTTTAAAGTGAGGCCAAAATTAATCGGCAAGGTGTGTTCTAAGAGCAACTTATCATTTTCAAAGTCATAAATCTGTGCACCATTTGCAAATATAAGAAACGTGTTAAATTTTACAATGGGAATAATCTTTTTAAATGACTGTAGAAGACGGCCTGTCGCGAAAGTAAAATAACCGCCTTCAGACATAAAGTATTCTACTGCTTCCGCATTTTTGTTGCAAACATATTTTTCTTCATTTAAATGAGTTCCATCCAAATCTAATGCCAGCAATACGCCGGAAAACTTCCCCATTTTTGCCTCCATGATATATATTCTTATTGTCGAGACATCCTCATTGGTAAAGCTTTTATAAGAGCATAGGCAGCTACAAAAGTTATAATAATCTCAGGCAGTAGATAAGTTGCATTGTATGCAAATGAGTATGGCCATACCGCCCATCCTACCCAGGCGTAGCTCCCCCACAAGATAACACCGGAGACAACATGGCATAGATATCTTAAAGTTATGCAAAAAGGAACTGATATTAAAAGTCCATTTTTACGTTTTGCAAATAACCCTGACAATCCCAAAACTCCAAAAGCAATTATATAGTCAATAAACATCATAAGAAAATAAGATAACAAATCAGCGGCAGGTGGTCGCAAGGCGCCGCCTTGCATAGCCTGTAACAGTGCATAGACAGTGCTTCCGCCAATCCCCCATCCCAACCCATGTCTGATGCCAATAAGCAATACAGGCAACATAGAGGCAGCTGTGATGGCTCCTCCATTGGGAACAATCTTATATCTAATATAGCTTAATCCAAATCCGAGTGCAATAAGCATTGCAGTTTCTACAAGCGGCAGAGTAAATCTGCGTATTTTTTTTCTTTGCACAAAAATTCCTCCGTTTAGGTTTGAGCCACCTTCTCCGGAGGATCGACTTATCAGCAGAAATTAAAGTGAAAGTCTTTGCACACTACTGAGATTTTCCTACGCCGGCATTATCCGGATCAGGTTCTTGGGTTACGAATTTCGTTCTCAGCCGATTTTAACCAGCACCCCATAAGTTTATATTTTTTATATACTAGCATATGAAGACAGGGTTGTCAAGGCTTGAACAAAGTACTTGGGCAACTCACTTGTAAAACTAATCCTATTTCCCAAAATCGGATGTTGAAAACTCAAGCTTTTCGCGTGTAAACACTGCCCATTAAGATGCTGGAAAACCTTTTTATCTCGAGCAGGATTTCCATATAGTGTGTCCCCAACTATAGCATGTCCCATATGTGCAAAATGAACTCTGATTTGATGGGTTCTTCCCGTTACGAGCTCCAAGGCAATATGCGAATATGTGTTACCATATCCGCTAAATACTTTTTCGGTTTTATAAAGTGTCAATGCATCTTTTCCGCTTTCTACAACAGCCATTTTCTTTCTATCTCGTGGATTTCTTCCTATCGGGAGATGGATTTCGCCGCTATTTTGGGACATATTTCCAAATATGACAGCTTCATACTGACGCTTAATTTTTCTTTTTGCCAATTGTTCGGAAAGAGAGTTGTGCACATAATTACTCTTTGCAACAATTAGTAAACCACTTGTGTCTTTGTCCAGTCTGTGAACAATCCCGGGTCTCAGTGCTCCGCCAACACTTGAAAGGTTTTCCCCGCAGTGCGACAAAAGTGCATTGACAAGAGTGTCTTTTTCATTTCCGGGTGCCGGATGAACAACCATTCCTTTTTCTTTGTTCACTATCAACAAATGCTCGTCTTCAAAAATAACATCAAGTTTTATTTTTTGGGCAGTTGCTTCAAGAGTGTTTCCAGGTTTACGAAGAACAACAACAATGTCGTCCGGATTCACAATTGTGCTCTTTTTTGCGATTTTAAAATTAAGTAGTATTTGTTCGTTTTCTATAAGTTTGGCTACTTCATTTCTGCTGATGTCTTCGATTTTTTTGGTTACAAACACATCAAGTCTTTCCACCGATTCGATATCATCTGCAATAATAGTAATTTTTTGCATCAATCTTCCTCTGTTTGTGCTTTCATATCCGGTTTTGGAAACACAGCTATTTTGAAGTTATCTCTCCCCTCTCGAAGATCAACCACAGAAACAAAATTGTCAAATTTGCAAACATGCAATACATTCACATTTTTTAAAGAGAGAATATTTCTTCTTTCTTCTTTCAACCTCTCGTGAAACCACAAAATATATATTGCCAACATTACACCTCCGATATTTAATAAGGCATCAGCCATATTAAACACCGGAAATTCAACGAATACTGTCTCAAACATGTCAACAACAAAACCATCTGCCACCCGGTCAATCAAATTTCCTATGGTTCCGGATATACACAATGAGACAGCTCCAAGACCAAAGGTGCCATATATATTACCTTTGAAAAGATGGTATAAAGTAAAAACTAATACTATTATTGTTATCCCAACAAATAAATATCTATGACCTTTCAGTATCCCAAAAGCTGCGCCGGTATTTTCTACATAAGTAAGATTCAAAATTCCGGGTATTATATTCTTTGCGGGCAAGTCTTTCAAATGCGATGTCACATAGACTTTCAATAATTTATCTACAATCACACCTATTATGATAATAGGCACTGCCATCAACATCAAAGCTTTAAACTGCCGGTCGATCGGACCTCTAGTTTTTCTTTTTAATATCATAGTTTTTCCCAAATTGAAGGGTTTTTTGATTGGATTTTATAGAATCAAATACTGCCGGAGTCAACTCGTCATCAAAATCATCATCATCTTCCAGAATTGCATTTATACCTTTTCTTATAAGAGAAACAAATCCCGGCTTTTTTTCCTTCTTGTTTTCTAATTTTGATAGATTCTTGTTTCTGGCACCTTTTGAATCTTCAATACGCCTCGTATCCGGCTTGGAAACGGTCTGCTTTACGGGCTGCGGTTTTATTTTATCAATAGTGGGCAACACTTTGGTTTTCTCAAAATCACTCTCATTTGAGCTTTCTATGTTGTCTCGAATTGGTGCTGTGCCAGGTGGCTTATACTCAATTCCTTTCTTACTCAACAGCAGAGTAAGAGCCTCATCATATGTTAGATTGGTTGTCTCTAATTCTGAGGATTCAATTTCTTCCTCAGGTTTTTGCTCGAACTCTTCCGGTAATACTGCCTCTACCGCTTCTTTTGTTGATACTGTACTTGCTGTCGTTTCCTCGTTTCCGTCTTGCGAGGTAGCGGTTTTGTTAGATTCAATGATTTCCTCAGTGTTTTTAAGCTGTGGTGCGCTATCTTGCTTCACATCGTCTATATGATTTTCTATTTTGTCTTCATTGAGTTCGGCGGCTTTTTCATTATATGTGATTCCATTTGGGCTCTTGTCCGTGACTGACGATTGAGATACTTCACTCTTTTGGGCAATGCTCGCCACAATATCAAAAGTGTTTTGCATTATGACTTTGAGACTATCTATCTCCTTTAATACATTGTTAGCGTTTTCGCTTTGATAACTTATGTCAGTTAATTTAGCCCATATGTCATCAATACTTTTTTCATTTGATTCCATCTCTTTTGTCTTTTCAGCTGTCACTTCTTCAGGTGTATCATTTTCAAGAGGATTCTGTTCTGACTCTTGATATTTATTTATTTTATCAGCTAATACACGAAGTTTTTGTGTTAATATTTGGTTGTCATTTTTTAGTTGCGACAAAGTAGACATGGCTTCAGTTACAAATTCATCTACTTGGACAGTATCATACCCTCCAAGCACAACTTTATCAAAAAAGGCATCTTGCTTTTTTATATCGTTCATATGGTAGCTCCGTTCTTCGGTTTTATTTTTATCAGAATCCCAACAGAACCAAATTGACAGTTGCGGAGGTTTCAGTGTGTTTAAGACTCTTATATGAGCAAAAGTCTTAACATGTGCAATGCAATTATGGCAGCCAAAAAGGAAAGGTCTAGCGGTAATCCGCGTCCTATACCGAGTTTTTTGAAAAGTGTTCGAAATGGTAGGAGAAAAGGCTCAGTCATGTACCAAATCAATTCATATAGTTTCCCGCGACCGGCATTAGGAAACCATGATAAAACAGCTCTGACCAACATCAGTATTGATATGATTTCAATTAAACTGAGTAAGATTTTCTTTATTAAGTGCACCCCAAAGACCTCTTAGAATTAAATTCAAATAATAATTTTTCAAAAATATAGTCCACTGCTTTCAAGCTCATCGATGATATCACCCATTATCCCAACATTATAAGGTGTAATCAAAAAAGTGCTGTTTGCAACTTTCTGGATCTTTCCTTGGAATGCATATGCTACACCGCTCAGAAAATCAAGAAGCCTGCGGGCTATCTCTTTATTCGTTTGTTCTAAATTAATCACAACGGTACGTTTGTCTTTTAAGTGATCTGCAATTTCTGACGCACTTTCAAATTTGTCCGGTTTGACCAATACCACTTGTAGTTGCGCAGTGGCATTGATATTAACGACTTTGTTCCCTCTGGAGTAAGGGATATTGGTTGGTTGATCATATGTTGTTGCCATATGTACCGGTCTTTGCTCCGGTTGTGACGGAGCAGGCGCATACTCTTCATAGATCTCATCTTCGTAATCGTCTGCGTCCGTCCATTTTCTAATTTTGTCTATTAAGCCCATGACATATACCTCCTTAGTGTTATGCATATATTATCTTAAAAGCACTACAAATGTCAATTGATTTTAAATCTATTCTATCTCAACGTAATATTTTTCCATCAAAAAGATCTTTTCTGCCCAGAATCAGTTCATCATTCATAAACAATTGTTTTGTATCATCCATGTAAGCTTCAACAATATAGTAGTTTTTTGAACTATGCAGTATATTTACCGGTTTAAAAACAGCCACAGCGCCTTCGAGTACAAATACGCCGCTAATCCCATCTTGCACTCTCATGGCGTCATAAGGAATTTTGAAGCCTTTATATGAGGCAAGGATTACATTTGTGATTTGTGAACGCGATGAATCGACATCTACTAAAGGAATTTCACTTGAGAATATTATGAAAAATTCGTTTTCCTCTTTAGATGGTGTTATTTTTTCAAGTTTCGCAGCATACTTGTTGCCTTCAATTTCAATAAAATACGAATTGTTTTCAGATAGAGCAGAAGCCTGATTTGGTCTTACCAGCGCCGCTGCATACCACTTATATCCATATATCATTTTACCATAAGTTCTGTCACTAACTGCAGCAGGAGGCATAGATGCAACCATCTTATACTCTTCTGCCGTAAGTCCCAGTAACAGGTCAGGGCGCAAATATTGTTCCATTCCATCTACCGAGAATGTATAATACCCTGCTTTTTCTGCAGGTATGTATCTGATGTCGCTCCCTATTTTAGTGGTAAGTTGATATTTTTTCAGTTTTAGATTTGCGATGTCTATGTCCAACGTTTCATATTGACCAAGGGTTGTTTCTCGTGTTAACATCGCTCTAAACAGTGCCTCTGTATTCTTTGACGCATCATAAAGGCCATCTTCTTGTTTTTTTCTCAAGGCATCGTATATATCGTTATTTTGTTGTTTTATATCTGCATAATCACTTTTGGTCTTTACACCTTCAAGGTTGGATAGTTTTTTTTCAATTTCTACAGATTCATAGTATGCTTTTAAACTCTCTGTGCTGTTGAAATAAACTGCTATTGTCTGTCCGGAAGAAACACGCCTACTCGCTTTGGATACTGGTATACAATACAAACCCTGCTCTTTAAAAAGTAGTTCTTCGTCCCTGACAATATTTGAATGTATCGACATCGAATCATCAACCTCGGCAAGTTCAACCTTGACTGTAACATAAGTATTCTTGTTAACAACAGCCAACATATATAAAGAATATCCAATTGTCAGTGCTACAAAGATTGAAAACAACCAGTAGACTATTTTTTCTGCTGTCTTTGGCATAGAAGTGTTTCCTCATTATTATCAAACAGTATTATAATTTACTCACCTAAATGGATGCCTACATTGCTATCGGACACAATCGTAGAAATTGCATGCTTATAGACAAGTCTCTGTTTGCCATCCACTTCCATAATAACTGTAAAATTATCAAAGCTCTTCACAATGCCTCTAAATTGAAATCCATTAATTAAAAATACTGTAAGCCATATTCGTTCTTTTCTTGCTTGATTAAGAAATAAATCTTGAATGTTATTCTGTTTCTGCATCTCTTTCCCTCCGGTTCCTCAGTATTACAGCTCAATCAATTTTTGTTTAACATATGAGATTGCAGCTTTCTTTGCTACTTCGAAATTGGATTCGCTGTGTTCAAAAAATTTAACCCGCTTATCATTTACAAACCAAGTGATTTGTCTTTTTGCATAATTTCGACTGCGCTTTTTTATTTCATCAATTGCATTATCTAAAATCTCACCTCTTGTCAAAGCTGTTATAATTTCCTTATATCCTATAGCCTGCATAGCTGTTCTGG
>CAYTOF010000047.1:0-17094 GCA_964439435.1 uncultured Oscillospiraceae bacterium | reverse complement strand
AGCAGTAATATACAGTCTATAGGGGAGTACTCTTTTTGTTCTCCGTATATTTCACAAGCAAATTTCCGGCTTGCTGTAAAGCTACTGGCTTGTCGAGAGTTCGTCGAGCTTTTGTATATCCATCAGCTCTATTTTCCCTCGGGAGAGCTTGACCATGCCCTCCGTCGATAAATAGTTCAACATTTTTGTGACAACCTCGCGGGCGCTGCCGAGGTGTTTTGCTATTTCATCGTGTGTTATGCGCAGTGTGATGGTATTTTCGATGCTGCTCTGATCCAATAAAAAGGTGGCAAGCCTTTTGTCAAAGCTTGTAAAGAGCACCTTTTCCATTGTCCACATCACATCCGAAAAGCGCGATGCCATGAGTTGGTTTGTATAGTCAGACACCGGCAATGACTCTTTTAGGAGTGTCTCATACACCTCAGCCGGGATGACCACGACATCTGTGTCTTTCTCAGCTTGCACATATAGGTCAAAGTCGATGTTTTTCATGACACAGGAAGCGGAAAACAGGCAGATATCCCAATCAAACAAACGGTACAGGGTGATCTCCCTGCCTGTATTTGACAATATAAAAACACGCAGTTGACCTTCTTTTATTATAAACAGCCCCGAGCACTCGCCTCCGTCATGGGCGTGCCCTCCCTTTAGAAATGTTCTCTGGGTGGCTGATGCTGCTACAATTGATTGCTGTGAACGCGTGAGCTTTTTCCAACACGGAAATAGCTTTTCAAGGTTGATTTTGGCTTGCTCCATTTATACCTCCAACATAAAAAATCAGGCCTCATACAATAAGTATAAGGCCTGATGCATAATTTTGCAACTGTTGTAGCGTTTTTATTCTACAGTTTTATGTCGAAGGAGAATTTCTATTTCTTTTCTCTGCGGAAACACATGAACCAGTCAAGGCAATACTGATCGTCGTCTTTGCTTTCCATGCGCTCTTTGGCTGTGCCGCAAGAGCCTGCTGTGGGTACGATGACATCATCGCCCGGGCGCCAGTCGGCCGGTGTGGCCACGCCGTCTTTGTCAGCTTTCTGCAGGGCGAGGATGATGCGTTTGATCTCGTCGAAATTGCGTCCCGTTGAGAGCGGATAGTATAAAATCGTGCGTACTATGCCCTTGGGATCTACTACAAATACAGCGCGCACAGCCTGGGTGTTGGACTGGCCGGGTTGTACCATGCCGTATTTGTTGGATACATCCATACGGATGTCCTCAATGAGCGGGAAGTGTACCTCTACGTCTTTCATGCCATTCCACTCAAGCTCTTGAATCTTGCGAAGCCAAGCGATATGTGCATAGAGAGAGTCTACCGACAGACCTACAAGCTCAGTGTTCAGTTCTCTAAACTCGTCTGCCATTGTTGCGAAGGTCATAAATTCTGTCGTACATACGGGCGTAAAGTCTGCCGGATGGGAAAACAGAATTACCCATTTGCCCTTGTAGTCTTCAGGAAAATTGATGTCTCCCTGCGTTGTCTTTGCTGTAAAGCTCGGGGCCGGATCGCCGATTAGCGGCATGCTAAAGTTTCTTTCATGTTCCATTGTTAGTGCTCCTCCCATATATTTTCTCATTTGTTGATGTTTGTTCTTGGTTCAAAGTCTTTGTGACTTTCATTGACATAAGTATACCATCAATGAGGCGCAGTCTCTGTGACCAGGTCACCAAACACCTACAAATTTTGATTTAACTCAAACGTCAGATATAGTCTATATTATATGCATATTATACCATAATCAACTTGTGTATACAAGTATTTCTTAATCATTTTGATGATATTTTTGTTTTTATTCCGATCAAATCAAGTGGAAACAATTCTATTTTCGATGTTTTAGTTGCACATTTTTCATCTGCAAACACACATGGCTAATATTGCTTTTCATATTTATATCAAGTATAATGATTTAAACCAAAGTGATACCACATACAGGAAAGAAAGGCGGGTTTAATCGTGCAGAACTACTTCAAAATTCAAAGTGAAGAACCAAGTATACTCGGAAGCAGCCCCCACATCCGTTGTCAAATGATAGACTACTATCAAAACGGCTCAAGGGACCTTGTCATCTCAGTCTCCCAGGGCACATTAAACCATGGCACTTATATTTTTTTGGAACATGACAAAACAAAGGGTGTGCCCAACTCAATACCTGTATATGATCATAAAAACCGCGTAGAGCTCGCAGGGATAAAAGGCAAAATGTTGGCCTCCATCCCAAGAAGCGACGGGATTTATGATCTTTTATTTCATCATGGCGGGTTAAAGCTCTATAAAAACAGCGGCACTGCCGGCCATCCTAGGTTTGATGGCACCTTCGAAGATGTTTTAGTGGGAGGAGTGCCCCTTGGAGAGAGCATCGCCCCCGCCGAAATCAAGCATCTCGCCGTTTATAACGACGCCAAGGGCAAAAACAATCTGATTATCTCCGTGGCGTATGACTCTGTTAAATATTGGCCTGCGAGTTTTTGCGCCAGAGGCGAGGGTGAGCATCCCATCTGCGGACAGAACCGCGGCTATGACGAAAACGGTATCTGGCTCGGCAGCGAGTATAAGAGCAAAATCTTTGTCGCTCAAAATCTCGGAGAAGAACCTCTCTCATATGCAAGTCCCGTTGAAATCTATGAAACAGACTCTATCTATCTGATTGATGCCGGTACTATCATCACCGAAAACGGCAGGCAATATCTTTGTGTAAACAAGGATGTGGATAAAATTTATCAAGCGGAATATAAAGATCAAAAACTCCTTGGTCCGCTCACTGAGTCCGCATGTTCTCCAATCAAACAGAGCTATATGCTGACATTTTCAACCGCTGACATCGACAACGACGGTAACGACGAAATCCTGCTCGGCAGCAATCCCGGGATGTCCTTTTGGATGGATTTTAACGACGGTGTTTTTGAAGAGAAACCGCCCTTTATGGCTTATAACGGTTTTGTCTGGGGGGAATCTTTGGTGGTCCCCTGCCTTGCGGACACCGACAACGACGGCGATCTTGACCTCATTCTGGCAGATGCATCGGGGTTTTTGTGGTATTATGAAAACACTTCCTCGAAAAGAGATGAGTTTGCGTTCAAACCCGGAATACGGCTCGCAACTGCAGATGGCGAAATAATACACCAACAGGCGGGATACCATGGCGCCATACAAGGACCGAAGGAATCCAGATGGGGTTATTTGAAAGCATATGCCGTTGATTGGGATGGGGATGGGCTTGTGGATGTCATCACAAACAACATCTCAGGCCAATATATGTGGTACAAAAACATCGGCGACAAGGAAAATTTTTTGCTGGCAAAACCTGTTCCGCTTCTGCTTGACGGCAAGCCCTTTATCAGCTCCACCAGATCCAGATTTGGAATCTGGAGTGACGGAAAGCTCGTTGTGGTCAACGGAGACGGATATCTGCAATTTTATGAAAGAGATCCAAAGGATGTTGCCAATCTAAAAGAAGGCAAATGGCTCAGATATAAAGACGGCGGCGGTATCAAGGTCAGCGGTTCCAGCGGATATTCGGGGCGAGCTGTGATTTTTGCATGCGACTGGGACGAAGACGGCAAAACTGATCTCCTCGGCGGTACCCTTGATTACAACATGAGATACATCAACCGCTGTTTTCCCCACAGCGCAAGTCCGTTTTTCATCAAAAACATAGGCACAGACGAAAACCCTGTTTTTGAAAGACCTGTCCTGATAACCAAGTCAAGCGGCGAGATTCTCGACTTTTATGCCCATGAGTGCTCGGTTTGGGCAGCGGATATCAATGCGGACGGCAGGTTGGATTTGATAAACGGCGCAGAGGACGGGCGTGTCTATTATTGGCACAGAGACGAGCTGAGATGGGATCACGACTGCGCCAAAGACTTTACTAAACACGGACGATGACACCCGTTTTATTAAAGATGCCTGCTGCAATTAGAATATAAACTATTTCATGGAGGTATGTTGTATGAGCAATGTAGTTATAGACTTTGCCGATGTGCGCGGAGTTGTCAAACCCATGCATGCTGTAAATAACGGACCTGTGTACAAGTATTATCCCGACCAGCGAATCACAAATGTAGACCATTTCAAAGACGCAGGTATCCCCTATGTCCGCACACACGACGCCTCCTTTAACACCACTTATGGCGGGGAGCATACAGTGGATGTGCACAATATTTTCAAAAATTTTGACAACGACCCCTATGACGCGGCTTCTTATGATTTTCGCCTGACAGATGAGTATCTGAAAGTTATCGAGATGGGCGGTTCAAAGACCTTTTATCGCTTGGGCTCCAAAATTGAACACTGGCCTGTCAAATACGGCACCTTGATGCCGACGGATTTCAAAAAATGGGCCGTGATATGCGAACACATCATCCGCCATTACACTGAGGGCTGGGCAGACGGCTTCCACTTTGACATCGAGTATTGGGAAATCTGGAACGAAGCCGACCTTGACCCGGACGATTCAGACCACAAACGCTGTTGGGGCGGCACCAAAAAAGACTTCTTCGAATTTTATGATGTGTCGGCAAAGCATCTGAAAGCCTGTTTTCCCCATCTCAAAATCGGCGGCCCCGCCGTTGCAGGCAACAGATTGTGGATGAGGGACTTTCTTGCCCAGCTTGATGCCCCGCTAGACTTTTTCTCATGGCATGTCTATGCCAAAAACCCGCGGGATGTGGAGAGAGGCATATATGAAGTGAGAGAGATGCTCGACGAAAACGGCTATGAAGACACTCTGAGCATTTTGAATGAGTGGAACTATGTCATTGCATTTTCCGGAGATAATTGGGTGAAAACGCTCAAAGCCGAAAAGTCCATCAAAGGTGCGGCTTTTGTGGCGGCGACCATGGCCATATGCCAATCCTCCCCTGTCGACATGCTCATGTACTACGATGCGCGCCCCTGTGTCATGAACGGGCTGTTTGATACCGACTTTGTCAACGAGCGATTGAAAGGATACTATTCGATAAGGATGTTCAACGAGCTCTATAAGCTCGGCACTTCCGTCGGCACTGATTCGGACAACAACAATATCTACGCCTCCGCCGCGACAAACGGCAGCGACGCCGCGGCAGCCATGGTGGTCCACTTTTCCACCGAAAATCAAGCTACCGCCGAGCCTGTAAAGATAGGATTTTCAGGCTTGAGCTTTGATGGCAAGAAAAAAGTCAGCTATTATCTGCTCGACGATGCCCATGACCTTGAGCTTGTCCGCGAGGAAATCTTTTCCGCGGAGGAATTCTCGGCGTATTTGACCCTAAAGCAGGACAGCGCCTATTTAATCCTGCTGGAAGCTGTGTAAAGTTAATCATTTTACATCACTGGCTGTATCTGCACCTTGTTGTTTGTACTGTAGCCTCACGGCTATTAAAAATATAGGAGGAATTTACCTATGGCAGACTGGTTGGTTAAGCTCTACAATCTGGATTATTCTAAAATGGAAGCAAATGAGGAGACGGCTCTAAAAGAACACGGTATCAAAATCGTGAGGCTTATGTCTTTCAACTTCGAAAAACTGCAAAACTTTATCCGCAGTGAGTTCGGCAACGGTTGGGCAAGTGAAGTCACCGCAACATTCCATCGCACGCCCGTGTCCTGTTATGTGGCCGTCAACAAGCAGCACGAACCCGTTGGCTTTGCCTGTTATGATGCAACCGCCCTCAACTTTTTTGGACCCACAGGTGTAAAAAAGGAGCTGCGTGGCAAAGGTATCGGGACGCTTTTGCTTTACAGATGCCTCCGTACAATGAAAGAGCTCGGATATGCCTATGCCATTGTAGGCGGAACCGAAAACGAGTTTTACCGCAAGGTAGTGGGTGCCGAACCGATTGCAGATTCGTCTCCGGGAGTTTATTCTCAAGGGTTTTAATGGCAAAACAAAAAAGAGGCATATGCCTCTTTTTTTATCTGCTTTGTTTGTGGAACTATTCAATTGTCACAAAGACACCGTCACAGTGTTTCAAGATAAAGCTGTAATACCCGTCGCTGTCGGGCGTTATAACGAGTGGGGCTCCGTCATAATAGGCTGTAACTTTTTCTGCGTCAAGCTTCATCTTAATGGCAGATGCAACGGGGTCTTTCCTAAAGTTTTCCATTGTGACCAGAACAAAAGCACTGCCTTCTCCTTCTTTTTTCTCAAAACAAGTGAGCAAGAACGGATTCTCTGTCTTGACATCTTTTAAAGGCTCAAAACTATCCAGCGTCCTGTCAATTTTCAGATAGGGAGTGTCGTCGGTGCAATTTATTGTCATAGCTCCAAAGTATCTGTATTTAAGAAAAGTGTCAGATAAAGCACGAAACTCCCTGGCTATCTTTTTGTTTGCAAAATAGAGCTCATGTTTTGCGCCATCTTCCGTTATCGGAGTTCCGCGCAGATAGGATTCGCTTTTTGGCGGATTATCGGGGTCCAAAACCGGTCCGGTGAATGTGTAAAGCATGTTGCGTACAACGCCGAAAGCAAGTGTGGTATATAGTTGCCAGCGATACTCCGCTTCATCCGGCACATGCACCTCATCTGCCCATGCGCTGGATTGGACACATATCCAAAATTCACGATCTGCCTTTCGCATTGTGTGAGCAATGATTTCCATTTCGTTCAGATACGGATCCCAGAAGGTTTTTAGTTTATATGGGTAGATATCAAGGCAGAAATAGTCCAGCGGAATAAGTCTGATATACTCATCCATGTATTTTTGGAAATCGTTCTCGCTCACATCATAGTCTCCGATATCAAATATACCGGGGCCTGCAGTGTATTGAATGTTAGTGACATGGGAGGGAGACAGGTTGACATAGTACTCCTTGTCCGGGAAGGCCTCTTTAAAATCCCTGACTGCTTGTCCGATCTCTTCGAAATACACAAGACCCGGCTCATCCACAAAATCGCTTGCCAAATGAGCCTCACAGTCACTGTAGGCCTCTATGTGGGATGCCTTTTCCTTGTCGAAAACTCCACCATATCCGGCAATGAGTTTTTTGTAAATTTTGGTCGCTTGCCTGTCGTGGACAATGGCTTTCAGTCCATGCTTTGCCAAGACTTCAAGAGTCCTTCTTGTCTCTGCAGGATCTGCACTTGCGCTGATTATCGCAATGTCAATGCCGGCTCCTGCAAGATCTGCTGCTTTTTTGTCCGTTATCGGACCTGAATAAGGGTTGTACGCGGCGAACATGATTTTGTCTGTTGGCATTTCTTGTTCTCCTTTAAAAATTGTTATATATCTATCCTTTTGAGATATATATTTACTGATTTTCTACAAACCGTATCTTTTTAGATCCTTGATGAGAGTTCTTGTCGGATTAGCTTGGCATATTCCATATGGCCTCTTATATCGGGATGCCAGTTGTCAGAAAACTGATCATCTTTTATAGCTTTGTATCCCTCCAACACAACGACACCTATTTCCTTGCCGGCATTTCGGCTTGCCTCTATGTATTGAGAATAATCTATCTCGTTGAAAGGCAGAGCCGTTGCTCCTTTTATGGGTGAGATTGTGAGCAATATGCCCACACAACCTTGCTCCTTATGGTGTGAGAGGATTGTCTTTAAAGCTTGTCGGGCTTCATCCGGAGGGACACGGTTTATCCAGTCGTTGATGGAATGCCCTTCTGCCACGATATATGAGGGTTCAAATGCACTGACATAGGGGGTGTAAAACTCCTCGACATAGCGCACGGAGGTGCAACTGCCCACACCGCTGTTGATCACGGCATACGGGCCGCTGTAAAACTCCCCGCGATATAGAAATACATCGCCGTCAGGTTCCAAAACAGGACGGCCATTTGTTCTCACTACCGCCGACACATAGGCGTTTTCTCCCCATGAAGCGGGGATTGTAAAAGGCTTTCCGTCAATTGTGCAGATAACAGCTTTTGTTCCGCAGGCAAAAAAGAACCGCGCAAGCTCACAGTTTTTCTCTGTTTTAAAAGTGCCCTCAAGTTTCATGCGATAATCAACGTCGACTGAGATGCTGCCCGTGGTGCCATTTACCCAGTCCCGCACCATGTTCACATAGCAAGGCAGGGCAAAAGGCACGGGCCGCAAATCCCCTGCGACAACAGAGCCGAAGTATGAGATTACAGATGGGTCTCCCTGCCCCCAAGTGTGGGAGTCTCCTGTGAAAACAATCGTCTTTATCATATGCAAATCGACCTATTTGTCGTTTAAGGCCTTTTCTATGGCGCTGCCAAGCTTGTATCTCGCCTCATAAAAAGCGTCGTCATTATCTGAAAAGAGATATATATCGGGTCCATCGCTGCCGTATAGCGCTTGGTTCATTGCAGGTGTTGGGTTGACTATCGGATTTGTGATAGCTTCCAATTGCTCTTTTGTCAAAAGCTCTTTTGCCATTGTCAGGTATTCAAAATCCTCGACACCGCTGCGGATCATTTCCAGTCGCATCGAACCCACAGGTCCGTCGATGCCCACAGCGTTGCCGTTGTAGAGGATAGTCCCATCGCCATGGTGTATCTTGTCAAAGTTGAAGGGGTCATCCCAGGGTGTGCCCTCCATACCCCAAGAATTTGCGCTCCAATACAGCAGACCTTCCACATCGTAGGCAAATTGTTGCCAGAACAACAATCTGTGCTGTGCTCCTGTGTTGTCCAAGTTCAAATCGCAGTAGGACATGAGATACGGAAATCCGCAGACATACCACCAAGTCGAACGTCCACTTTCCCGCTCTTTTTTCATGCGCTCAAGTACGGTACCGAAAACCTCTTCAACACTGCCCTCCGGAGCTGCAAATTCGTCTTTGACATAGCCCTCTGTGCCATTGCGACCAAACATATCTGAGCGCAGACACCAGTGTGTTTGATGTGAACCCAGAAATGAGATGTTGTCATGACCTTGCGGAAAGAGACGCGAATCCCCAAGGGGGGTGATAATTTGGAAATCGGGCCATAATTTTTCCAGGCGGGTCACCACTTGGCGATAATGCTCCAGTTTTTCAGGATGCGACGGCTCGTCCACGGGGTAAAACAGTCCTTTTTCCAACCACTTCGGGTTGGATGAAAGTTTTTTGCGATAGGCAAGGATTGTCTCGTCGTCCTTTGCATAGGGTATTCTAAAGTTTTTGACTTTGTCGTTGTTAAAATATTCATCCGCACGGTCGTCCAGCAAATCATAGGGCAAATCATCACAACAAATTTTGTTGTCCAACAAATAATCATAATACTTTTTATAGAGGATTTCCGCCTCTGCCTCCGACACCTCATGTCTTGTTTCGATGAACTTTTTGCTCAGGCCAAAAAGCGTGCCACATGTGGGCACTTTGGGCAGGGCAAAATCCCACACATGCGCGCTAAACTCGCCTTTTGCCATGATCTCTCCGTCTTTGCGCACGGTGAATGTGCTTGTATAAAGGCCCGGTACGGCATCTTCTTGTGCGGTTATGCGCAGGAAAAAAGACTGGGATTCGTTGCGCGCCACGGCAAATGTGCCTGCATCCGGTACCATGGCATCGGGCAAGGGGCGTTTGCGGATGGATATGTAGTGAAAACGAAATACTTCTATATCGAGCGTGTCTCCGTTTTTGTTGACAGGTTTGTCAACGACCAGATGCAGCTCCTCCAACGGGTTGTTTTCCCAAAAAGTTAGTGTGCATCCATCGGAATCATTCTTTGCAAGATAAACTTTGTACGTAAAATGGCCTCTGTCCGCGTCCTCTTTGTATATTTTCAAGGTCGCGTGGTTGAAGCGATATCTGAGCTCAGGACTTGGTTGCATAAAATCACCTTTTTTATATTATTTTTGTATGCAAAAAACAAGTATAAACAGCAGCCGAGCTTTGGCATCTAGATATGTTTTTAAATTGGGGAGAAGATGCGTTTTATTTCCTTTCTGGCAGCTCCCAGATACTGTACAGCAACGAACACAATTCGTTCTTTGCGTATTTTTGATAGTAAACCGTTAAAATTTTACTGTCATCCAACTCGACCGACGCCGGATATCCGAGATCGCCATCAGGTCCGTCATCTCTTATAACAAAATCATGCTCCCATGATTTTCCTTCATCATAGCTTATCATCGCTCTTTGGCCGCAAGGTGTTCTGCGATATCCATAAACGCAGGCCAAAGCTCCGGATGAATGTCTGATCAGGTGTGGGGGTGAACCGTATACGCCGGTAAAGCTCGCCTCAGTCCATGTTTTCCCACCATCATTTGACTCTGTTTGGAACATCGAAAAGTTTTCGTATGCGTTGTACTCATCTCTGTGTTCATACCTGATCATGCCCACCAATCTCCCTGAGGGAAGCTCAACAGCATGAGGCTCATGGAAGTTTGCCCCGACTGTGTCTTTGGGAATCGGCACTTCTCCGACTGTTTCCCAGATCTGCCCGCCGTCTTCACTCCGGGCACACTTGATTTTGCCCGCTCCCAGCCCCTCATGGTGTTTTTGGGCTGATGGAGTGGATTTGCCAAGATATAAAAGGTCTCCACCGGCAAGCATTATGGGGCCATGCGGTGCCGAAACGGGTACCCTGATCGGATCACTCCACTCCTCGCCGTCATCGCTCAACTTTACCCATGAGCCTAAAACTTCATAAACCGCTTCGTCTGTCCATGAATCGATTTTTTCATACATCATCTCAGGGATTTCGCTCTGCCAGGGCTCTAGTTCCAAATTCCATTTTCTGGGTTCATATATACGCGTGTCGCTTGAAAACCATGAGACAAGCAGTTTCTCGCCACCAAGGCTGATGATGCCCGCATCCCGATCGTCAATCAGCGAGTCATTGATGATGATTGAGTCTGACCATGTTTTTCCGTTGTCAGTGCTTTTATGCAAAACGGTTTTCCCCCACGGACACACATGCAGCGCCCGCAAACCTGAGCTCGCAGCTACAAGCGTGCCATTTTCAGTTTTGGCAACAGAGGGCCAACCGAAATATCCGAAGGGTTCTTGGAACAACCTGCAAATCACGCCATGTTCAGATTTAAGTTTTTTCATAAAACAGCCTCCATAATTTTTCCGTTGCTTTTGACCTTTCTATCATGTCTAAGTTTTCCTTATCCTAACACAATGCATCGGCACTGTCAACCAAAATTCGACGTTGTCGGTGCAAGCAGAGCGCAAATAGGTCAAGTGCAAAAGGTCATTTCGAAGACAAAAGAGGTTTTTGCAACATTTCTCAATTTAGTTGCAAAAACCTCTCCTATATTGTCTGTATTTTTTATCTATTCTTCAAAACCGAAAAAGAATATCAACTGACCTGTATAGTTACCTGCAGGCAAACTTGACAGGTTTGCAATGTCTACTCTAACTTCACCGTTTTTGTCTGATGTGTCGGTTATGGAAAAAGAGGCAAATTCTGCGTTTGGATTGTTGTATATTATAGCATTATCGCCCGTGCCTTTGTAAAGCTCATATTCAATGAAACCGCTGCCGTTTCGCAGTTTGTTGTCCGATGCGATACTGACCACAATTCTATCTTCTTTATTTGCAATAAAGTTACTTATACCTACACTAAAAGGTTGTGTTATCGCGGTGTTTCCTTGGTCGAAATTTACTTTCCCAAGCTGTATATCTATCGGGATTATCATATAATAACCCGGATCAAGCCCGAGAGAAATTTCAGCCGCCGCACCGGTTTGAATATTGGCATCTTCTGCGAAATAATCCGGATCCGGTTCGCCAGAAAATTTACCGCTCTCTATAGTGATTATACCAGCAACATTATCTCCAGGTCCTCTGTTGCAGATTTCAATGCACTCTCCGGCCCCATAATTTACAAATGTGCCGTCTGCAATAGAGACTTTGGCAACTAGAGGGTTAAATGATACTACATACATTTTTATAGTAGCCGTTTGCGAGGAGTTTATGAACACACCGCCTGTAATATATAAATGTGCCCCCGCTGCAGCATCAGCATACAAATCTATAACACAAGCGTCAATTGATGCTCCTTTGTTTTTTACGGTTGCGCCGTTGATATACACTTTTCCGGTTGCATTAATTTGCCCTTTGAATCCTGATACAATTTTTATCACCGAAGACACTGAGGTAGAATCTTCTGTTTCGAGAGATATTTCGCCACCGGCGGCATTGCTGATAATGGTCAATTCTCCGCCTTCAACCAAAATCATGCAGACTTCGCCGGAGTCCGTATGATGCCCGAGTACTTTGTGGCCATTTAGATCAAGGTTGACCTTCTTTTCTGCACCTAATCTCAGTGCTTTGTAAACTTGCTCGTTAGTTTTTGTAATAACTACTTCCGCAAATTCATCAATTTCAATGTCTGCTTCAAGCTTTACGTTCTTTTCTTCTTCATCATTGTCCCACTCTTCAAAAGCACTTTTCAATTCTTCTGCATCGCTTACCGTTACTTCTGTGGCACCTGCCCAAATGGTTGTAGGAAATAACATCAAAACCATAGTGAGCACAATCAAGATAGTTACGGACCTTTTCATAATACGCGCCTTCTTAAATTTTATTTTTCAAGACAGTTTTTCTGTCTATTGAAACGAAATACGGCACTAAAAACAGTAAATTCGCTTATTTTGCTATAAGCACGATTTTCACTTCGGCGCCATTCATGGGCGTCAGCCCTTCCAAGCTGTAAGTCTCATATTTGATGACCGCATCGTATTGCCCGGGGCTCATGGCTTGGTTGAGAGTTATATTGTACAGTCCTTTACCGGGCTCTATCATCTTAGAGCTGTAAAGAACAGTTCCGTCTTGCAAAATCAGGCTGATTTCAAAATAACACGGATTTCCCTTGGGGTTTTGAAAATTGACCTTTACATCTGTTTTATCCGCATCAATGGTGATGCTCTTGTATCCGGGTATGGCTATCCCTTTGTCGGTTCCACTCTGGGTATCTTGTCTTATCCCTTCCCAGTCTTCCTGGCCTTCTTCGAGGTTGAGCTGTTTTCCCGTAGTGCCTCCATGGGGAGTTTGTCCGCCAAGCTCTGTGCCGAGCAACACGGCGCACAGAACTACAATCACGGCAGCCGTGGAAATAGCGGCAAAAAAAGCGGCATTGTTCAAAAGGACCGCTACATACATATCCTCGCCCGTCGCCACATATCCCTTTACCCTGTACAATAGATTGCTGTGCGTGCCTGTTTCATACAACGGATAGCTTTGGTCTTTGGCTACAATCGTACCCCAAATCTCGCTTTTGCCTTTGGGCAGATGCTCCGCCACCACATCATAGTCGCCTGCGGGATAGAGGCTCTTCATCTGTTTGGGTGTGTAGCATACAACCTCATTTTCACCCAGCTTGCACGTGCCACCATAGTTTTTGCGTGCTTCTATTTTGAGCTGATGTGTTGTATTTGTTTTGTTTGCCATAGACCGCCCTTTTTCTATATGCTCCTATTTCCACTTTACATGATGTCAAATCCATGCTAGTTTAAATTTATTTCATTTGAAAAGATTGACTTTATAAAAAGATCTGTCTTTCCGTGTATACTAATCTTCATACGTACCGCACAATGAAAACTTTACCAAAAATTTGTGCCTATGTCAATATGTTTTTTTATAATCAAAAAAATATTTTTATCTTTCAATGACCGCGCTATTTCCTTTATGTTTGACAGCAAGATAAAAGCGTTGGTATAATAATCATGCTGTTTTTTGCAAATTAATCAAATCAAGCAAAGGAGCAAAATATGGAATACCATGGGATTCGGCCCACAGATCCGGGCGGGTATGTCGGCCTGCGCAACCCGGAGCGGGGGTTTCGAATTGAGACAGTAGCAGGAGAACTCGCGGACGCGCCTGAGTGGATAAAGGCTGATTTTGTGAAGGGAAAGACCTTTCCCCGCTATGCAGACGACTGGTGGATTGCCGATGCGGAAAATCTCGCGCCCTTCGGGCTGAGCTTGGCTCAAGTATACATATATCTGGATGCATTTACAGACAAAGACATCTCCAAAAACAAGTTGGACGCCATACAGAGTTCTCTCTCCGCATTGCGCAAAAGAGGGTATAAAGCTCTTTTGAGGTTTGCTTATATGCGGCATGAGAAGGCCCCAAATGCATCCCCCGAGCTCATTGAAAGGCACTTGGACCAGCTCTCTCCCCTCATAGCGGAAAACAGCGATGTGATATATGTTTTGCAGGCGGGCTTTATAGGTCCTTGGGGCGAGTGGCACACTCACACAAGCAGCGACGAAGCCGTGAAGGCGAATTGCGCCAACCTAGTGCAAAAAATCCTCGAGGTGCTCCCCACCAACCTCTCCACACAGGTCAGAGTGCCCTTTTACAAGAGATGGGCGCTGACAAAAGGCAAAGCGGGAGTGCTGCCCACCTTGACAAGCAAAACCGCCCATACAGACATGCCCGCCGCCAGAATCGGCGTGCATAACGACGGCTTTCTCGCAGGGCCGACCGACGGAGGCACCTGGCCGGAGGAACCGCATTTTGGCAGCCCCGGGAACCCCGAATACGATATTTTGACACAGGAAAGCGCCTATGTCCCCGTGGATGGGGAACTTTTCTGGGTGGATTATAGCGGCGAAGTGGACGGATTCGAAGCCATTTTGGCTCTGCGGCGCCACCACTACAGCTCTTTCAGCATTGCCCACAGTCATTCCGCCAGAGAGGGCAAGCCCTACTCCATCGACAAATGGATGGTCACCTCCCTGACAAAAGGCGAAGTTGAAGAGGCAAAGCTGCCCTTATCTGACGGATATTTCACAGACATATACGGCAATGAGGTTTCAAGGACACAGTTTGAATACATACGCGACCACTTTGGATACCGTATAGAGCTTGTGCGGGCGAGCTTTCCCGAAAAGATCACAAAGGGGCAGAGCTTTTCACTTGAGCTGAGCCTGATAAACCGCGGTTTTTCCGCGCTTGACAATCCCCGAACAGTTGAGTTTATACTCATCGCCCCCTCAGAAAACGTCGTCGAGCTTGGAAAAGCCGATGTGGATCCACGCACTTGGCAACCCTATGAACCCGGCGATCCGGATTTTGTGCCCTTAGTGCACAAAATCTGCTTTTCTACCGAGCTGCGCAGCGCCGTTGCGCCGGGATGGTACAAGCTGGCTCTCTGGTTCCCCGACTTTTCTGAAAAGCTCAGAAAAGATCCTGCTTTTGCCATCAAAACCGCCAACCGAGACACGCCTTGGTGGACAAACAGCGACGGACAATATGGGGCAAATGTGTTGGGCATCGTGCATGTTGAGTAAATCCCACCCAATACGCAGCGAAAACAATGGGGGCATCTCCGCATTTTGCGTAGATGCCCCTATCTTGATTTTTATAATATTCAAATTAAAAAAGACATCAGATTGAAGGCGTTCATGACAGGCAGCATGATCACAGCCACCGTTGCCATCATCTTTATCATTATGTCTTGATTAGGGCCGACGACATCCTTGTAACCGTCGCCCACTGTATCGCCAATGACACTTGCATCGTGAATTTCCTTGTAGCGCTCCTCGCCATATTCTGCGACAAGCTCTGCCTGCATGCTCTTGATAAGTTTTTTTGCGTTGTCCCATGCGCCGCCGCTGTTGGCGGTAGAGGTTGCCATCGCTGCGCTGTCCAAAATGGCACCGATCAAAAAACCACCGACAAACATCGGCCCAAAGATCAGCCCGCCGACAATCGGAGACAGCAACGAAACAAGAACAGGCAGTTTCATCTCTGAGATCGCACTTTTTGTGCATATGTCAATACATGTCTTATAATCCGGCATTTCTTCCCTTGTCATTATGGCAGGATTCTCCCTGATTTGCCTACGGACTTCATCCACCATCTGCGCCGCATTGCTGCAAACTGCATTTAGCATGATGCCGGACAACCAGTGCATAACGCCGACACCGATAAAAGCTCCTCCAAGGGTAAAATAATTTATGATATTCAGCTCTCCGCCGGTAGTTCCGCCGCTGGCAAAGGAAATCATCATGGCCAGTGCAGCCAACACACCTGACCCAATGGCAAAGCCCTTTCCAATCGCCGCTGTGGTGTTGCCCTGGGAGTCAAGGCTGTCTGTTATCTCGCGCACTTCACCATCAAGCTGCGTCATCTCGGCAATGCCTCCGGCATTGTCCGCTATGGGGCCGTATGTGTCCACAGTGACGGTGGCAACCACAAATGAAAGCATGCCGACCGCAGCAATGGCCGAGCCGTAGAACCCTGAAAAATAGCTTGCCGCAATTATAGCGCCTCCCAAGGTTATGCAAACAGGCAAGCTGCTTCTCCAACCGGAGCTTGTGCCGCCCACAATCACCAGAGCCGGCCCTTCTTTTGCAAGCTCTGCGATTTTTTGTGTCTCTTTATATTTTTCGCTGGTATATCTTTCCGCTATGATTCCCAATAAAATACCGGCTATAATCCCCATGAGAGCACTGAGCCAGGGGGAAATCCACCCAAATCTAAAACTCACGCCGGCAAGATTCTGATCTTTGAAAAAGAAATAACTCAAAACAAGAGTGCTGATGGCAATAATAGTCGCAGAACTCCAAAGAGAAATGTTGAGTTCGCGCGCCAACTTGTTGCTTGGTTTTCTCAGCAACACATAGAGTATGCCAATCACGCAGGCGATTAAACCGATGCCGATAAAAGCAAAGGGATATTGAATCATTCGGCTGACAAGCTCTTTGCTGACGGGCTTTGACGTGTTCAAAGCCGCGGTGTAGATCGCTGTCGGCAAAACAGCAGAGGCAACAATCGCTCCAATGGTGCTCTCCAACAAATCCGAGCCGTTTCCGTTCACATCTCCGACATTGTCTCCGACACAGTCGGCTATAACCGCGGGGTTTCGCGGATCATCTTCAGGCAATCCGAGTTCTGTTTTTCCGACAAGATCTGCGCCCATGTCTGCGCCTTTTGTATATATACCACCGCCCAAACGGTTAAAGACAGCCACTGCCGAACAGCCGAGGGAATAGCAGGCAATAACCTGAGGAAAAAGAACAAATTTCAAACCCACTATGCTTGTTATTTCCTTGAGGTTGTCCGGATTTGCATATTGCAACCACATCCCCACAACAAGATAGACAATGAGCATACCCAGCATCGCAAATCCGCCCACAGAAAGCCCCATTACCGAGCCTCCTCGAAAAGCTATGTTCAGAGCTTTGCCCAGAGTTTGAGGATCTCCTCTTTCCACCCCAAGACGCGCCTCATTTACAACTCTCT
>CAYTOF010000046.1:11650-17297 GCA_964439435.1 uncultured Oscillospiraceae bacterium | reverse complement strand
CATTTTTTCAAACACGACTCGCAAATCAGCTTTGTTATCAGACATCACACGCCATCCCTTCCAACAAGACCGACGCACCGCAACCGGAGCACTTGCCGGGAGCACTGCGACAATCCTCAGTAATTACACCTTTATACGCATCCTCCCTGCTACGAATCAAGTAGCTGTCACACACTCCGCAGTCAACTGTATCCCACGGCAAGGTCTCTTTGATATCCCGCTCTCGCAGGTAATATTTAGGATCTATACCTTCCTCTTCAAACGCTTGCATCCATAAATCATATCTGAAGTGCTCATCCCATGCATCGAAGATACAACCGAGTTGCCAAGCTCTCTTTATGACATTAGAAAGTCTCCTGTCGCCTCGCGAAAACACACCTTCAAGAAAACTAGATTGCGGATCATGATATGTCAACGATATAGATTTTGATGAAATACTATTTTTCAAAATCTTGATTTTATCATTCATTTCTTCAGGAGTACACATCCGCTCCCATTGAAAGGGTGTGAATGGTTTTGGAACAAATAATGCGGCGGAGACTGATATGCGTAGAGGTTTTTTACTGCGATTTGATGTTGTACGCCATACCCGAACAACTTCAGATGCGAGCTTTGCTATGCCTTTTATGTCTTCATCTGTCTCAGTTGGTAAGCCGAGCATAAAATAAAGCTTGACACTACTCCATCCATTCTTAAACAGAGCTTCGCACGCCGACAATACTTCTCCTTCATCAAGATTTTTATTTATTACATCTCGCAAACGTTGAGTGCCGGCTTCAGGTGCAAAAGTTATTGAACTCTTTCTCATTCCACTGATTTTTTTTGTAATCTCGGTCGAAAAGCTATCAGCCCTAAGTGACGGGACACTCAAATTGATGTTGTTTTCCCCACAATATGTGAGCATTAGTTCAGTTAGTTCTCCCAGTCGAGAGTAATCGCTTGTAGAAAGAGATGAAAGAGTGACTTCATCGTGTCCGGAAAATTCCAAACAGGCTCTTGCTTGTGTTGCAACTATTTCTGGGTTTTTTTCTCGTATAGGACGAAATGTGTGTCCTGCTTGACAAAAACGACATCCTCTGATGCAACCGCGAAACAATTCGACCATATCTCGCTGAAAAATAATATCCTTTGAAGCAACAGGAAATTTTTCAGGAAAATATGCGGTGTTTAAATCCTTGACTATTCGTTTTTTTACTTTCAAAGGAGCCATTTCTGTAGAAATATTTTGGAGTACTCCATTTGATGAATAATGATGATTGTAAAATGATGGTACATAACAACCCTCAATTGAAGCAACTTTTTCTAAAAAGACAATCCGAGAAAAATTGTTGTTTTTTAGCTCCGTAAACAATCTGACCAGCTCAGGTAAAAGCTCCTCCCCTTCACCCAATGCCACTATATCAAAATATTCAGACATCGGTTCAATATTGTATGCGCATGGACCACCACAAATTACAATCGGATCTCTGTCAGATCGTTCTGCAGAAGCTAAAGGGATGTTTGCAAGACTTAGCATTTGGAGGACATTTGTATAGCAGAGCTCATATTGTAAAGAGAACCCCACTATATCAAAAGCACTCAGCGGATCTTTGCTTTCGAGTGCAAATAATGGAAGAGATTCTCTTTCAAGCGCTTTTGCCATGTCAGGCCAAGGAGCGAAAGCCCTTTCACACCAAACATCGTTCATTTCATTGAGCACGCCGTAAAGTATTTTTACACCGAGATTAGACATGCCAATTTCATATGTGTCCGGTACGCACAAAGCAAAGCGAGTTTTCATTTTATACTTATCTTTAATTACAGCTCCATATTCACCTCCGGTGTATCTACCCGGAGCTTGTACTTGCGGAAGTATTCTGGCAAGCTTTTCTGTCATATATACGCCTTATTGCCTTTCAAATGTTTTGACTATTTTATCACAGAATCTCATCTTCTACAAGAACGCAGTATTTGTACCCCTGTTGTTTTTAATGATTAGATGCACGTAATGCAGACATTATTTATGAGAAATAGGCTCACGATGAATAATTATGTATTTAGATGTATTGATTTGCGTGTAAATAAATGTTACAATATCCGCATACGAAATCAGGAGGTTTAAAATGAAAAAGACAATGAAAAGAGTTTTGATTTCCGTTATCTGTATTTCTATGCTGGTGATTTTCGGAGCATGTACTACAAGCAAAGTTGAAATCAAAACTGCAGATGACCTAAAAGGTAAAAAGATCGGTGTTCAGCTTGGAACTACAGGAGATATTTTTGCCGAGGACATTGAAGATGCAGAGATTTTCCGCTATAACAAAGCAGTCGATGCTGCCATTGCTGTCAAAAACGGCAATATTGATGCCGTTATAATTGACCTTGAACCGGCAAAGGCAATAGTTGCCGCAAACAGTGGACTTAAAATTTTGAGCGATCCGGCATTTGAAGCTGAGGAATATGCTATAGCAATAAAAAAAGGGAATCCCGAGCTTCTTGGATTGGTTGATGTGGTTTTATCCGAGATAAAAGCATCCGGTCAATATGATACCCTACTGAAAGGCTTTATCGAGACACCCGAAGATGAGAGAGACGACTATATAACCGGCCCTCAACTCGGCGACTCCGGCATTCTTCGTATGGGTACAAACGCTGAGTTTCCCCCTTTTGAATATCTTCTGGATGATGGGAAAACGGTCGCCGGATTGGATGTTGAAATCGCAAAGCTTATCGCAAAAAAAGCTGATAAAACGCTAGAAGTTATAAACATGGAATTTGATTCATTGCTCATAGCACTCGAAAGCGGACAAGTGGATATTGTCATCGCCGGTATGACTGTCAATGAAGAAAGACTCCAAAGTGTCGATTTTTCTGCTTCATACTTCACTTCCAATCAAGCTATCATCGTAAAAGCAGATTAGAATTGTGGGTAATTTATTGAATAACATTGTTGCCGGGCTCTCGGCTTGGTGGGATAGCTTTTCTGCTGAGTTTTACCTTAATTTCATTAAAGGTGATCGCTATCTCTTTTTAATCAATGGCCTAAAAGTCACATTTTATGTGACAATTGGAGCTGTTATTCTTGGTATAATCATCGGTATCTGTGTAGCACTGCTTCGTATTTCGGACAATAAATTTCTTTCATCCATATCCGGACTTTATTTGAATGTTATTCGAGGCACACCTCTACTCATACAACTCCTCATTATCTATTACATTATTTTTGCCGGAGTTCGTATCTCCCAGTTGCTCGTGGCAATTATTGCTTTCGGCATAAACAGCGGTGCCTACGTTGGCGAAATCATCAGAGCCGGCATTCTGTCTGTTGATATCGGACAAACGGAAGCCAGCCGCTCTCTCGGTTTTAACAAAGCCCAGACAATGATATATATTGTGCTGCCCCAAGCTTTTAAGAATATACTCCCTGCTTTGACAAACGAAGTTATTGTCTTGATGAAAGAAACTTCGATTGTCGGATATATTGCCTTGCAGGATTTAACAAAAGCCGGTGATTTTATTCGAAGCCGAACATATAGTGCCTTCATGCCTCTCATAGCTGTCGCACTTATTTATCTTTTGATAACGACTGTGCTTTCTTATGTTTTCAAAAGGCTTGAAAGGAGACTACGTGCCAATGATAACCGTTAAGGACCTGCACAAGCATTTTGGTGAATTAGAAGTTTTAAATGGCATAAACGAGCACATTTCGAAGGGTGAACGGATATTCATTATAGGTCCTTCCGGATCAGGAAAATCAACTTTTTTGCGTTGCTTGAATTTAATCGAACGACCGACCGCAGGTGAGATTCTTGTAGACGATGAGCTTATCACCGCTCCGGGATATGATGTAAACACATTACGGACAAAAATGGGTATGGTATTTCAAAGTTTTAATTTGTTTCCTCATTTGACAGTGAGAAAAAATCTAACCCTTGCTCCCGTAAAGCTTGGTCGTCTTTCACAGTCTGAAGCGGATGATTTAGCCGTGAAACTGCTTGATCGCGTCGGACTTTCTGAAAAAATTGATTGTTTTCCAAGACAGCTCTCAGGAGGTCAACAACAAAGAGTGGGCATAGCTCGAGCACTAGCTATGCAACCTAAAATCATGTTATTTGATGAGCCAACTAGTTCACTTGATCCGGAAATGGTTGGTGAGGTTTTGGATGTTATGCGAAGTTTGGCAAATGATGGAATGACCATGGTCGTTGTCACCCATGAAATGGGATTTGCACGTGAAGCCGCAAGCAGAGTTCTGTTTATGGACAATGGTCTGATAGTTGAACAAAATTCACCGTCAGAATTTTTCTCGAATCCACGCAATCAAAGAACCGTTAATTTTTTAAGTAAAGTTTTATAATCTATCTATCAAAAAGGACAGCGATTCCAAAAAAAAATTTGGAATCGCTGTCCTTTTTACTTGATTTTATTTCCACCAAGGTTTCTTATAAGCTATTTGGTTAATTGGCTTCTCATGGTCACATACCTGATTGCACCAGGCATCACATCAATTTCAGATCGAGATGGTGCACCTCCAAATTCTCCGTCAAGTGTCCATGCAAGCGGTTCAACACCATCAATGGAAATCTTTGAACCCTTAAAACTGTACACACCCTGTACTGAAACCTCATGAGACAACAACGCTACAACCAATTGTTGGAGATCTAAAATAGTTCTTGGCATACGTATCAAAGCAACCTCAAAAAGTCCATCACTTAGTTCAACGCCGGTACCTGCAAGTCCTTTAAAGCCTGCTATTGAATCTGAATTTGTTATCATGCCAAATATAAAATCATCTTCTATGTGTTCGTGCTCAGTTTTTATAGTAAGTCGATAAGAGCGAAGGCTGGATAGCCGCTCCACACCTTGTAATACATAAGCCGCCCTTCCCAATATGCTTTTTGACTTTTGTGGAGTCGCATATGCAACATCCGTAAATGCTCCGAATGCTGCGCTGTATGTAAAGTACTTGTTGTTAAACTTACCTACATCACAGGCAAGTGCATTTCCTGTAATTGCGAGTTCTGCTGCTGCTAAAGTATCTGTTGTGGGTAACCCAAGTGTGCTAGCAAAATCATTTGTGGTTCCAGTCGGAATATATGCTACTTTTGGTCTCGGTCCTTTAATTCGCATCAAACCGTTGACAATTTCACTTAGTGTCCCGTCTCCCCCACTACATACAACAAGATCATATTCGTGAGCAAATTTTTCTGCGGTTTTTTGAGCATCACCTTCACTTTGGGTTATACGAATTGTAACCTCATAACCATATTTGGTAAAGAGGTCTAAAACCGCCATCAACCTTGACCTTATTTGCCCCTTACCCGCAATTGGGTTTACAATGAATAACAAGCGATTTGTCATTTTAATCCTCAATCGTCATAATAATCTTATAATGTTAAAAAGTCATATGATATCATTATCGATAGTTTTTCAAATGGTAATTATATGTTTTGTAATTTCATCCGCCCTGTCAAGGACTTCAGCACCACATGTAAGCAGTCTTTCTTTACTTTGATGTCCTGCTGCAATTAAAACACATTTGCCACCAAGTTCACAAGATACCTCAAAGTCATGCAACGTGTCCCCGACCATTAATATACTCCCGGGATCCACGCCAGAAGATGACAACCAGTCCTTTGCAATATCAGCTTTACTATACCCCAGATAA
>CAYTOF010000046.1:1070-11640 GCA_964439435.1 uncultured Oscillospiraceae bacterium | reverse complement strand
GGATTCCAAAAGATTTCACTTGCTCAATCAAAAAGCTCCGTTCACTTGCTGAGATAATAATTTGTGTCACGCCAAGCGCATGAAAGTTTGATACTACCTCTAATATATCATCATGAAGCTTGGCTTCAGGAAGTTTAGTTTTATACCGTTTCATATATTCTACTGCCGTTTTTTCGTACTCTAGATTGTCCATTCTTAGGCCAACTATGTCATAGTATTTTTTTATCGGAAATATAAAAACATCAAGGTAAACCTCTTTTGTTATCAGAGGTTTTTTTCGGCTTTCCAGCATTTCATTTAATATCGTTATACTGATATCAAGGTCATCTAGTATTGTACCGTTCCAATCCCATATTATATGAGTTGTTTTCAAATTGTCATCCTCGTATGCTAATTGATATTGTAGATAAATTATATGAAAAATTTTGAATAATGTCAATCCGCTAGCACTGTGATTGCACTTCATTATATTCTGTGGTACAATTATTTCTATACATTATGCAACAATATCTGATGAACATTCGAAGGGAAACATATGAGTTTTATAAAACAATATAGACTATACCTTGTTGTCGCACTGCCTGTTTTTTTTGCAGTTATTTTAGCGGCAATAATCATCTCAAGAGAAGATACAAACCCTCCTCTTGAAACAACACAAATAAATAACACAACTGCAAGTTTTTCAGAAAGTTCAGTATACACAAGCAATACAGACCCAACTGAATCTGCGCAAACTTCTTGGAGCACTTCCTCGACCATCGAGACCACATCTGAATCATTTGCAGAGACTACAAGTGAAGATTCTACAGAAACAGAAATTCCTATCGGCCCTCTATTTCCTGTTATACTTAATGAACCTTCTTATATTTCTGTGAACACTGATTCCAATGGAAAGAGAATATTATCCGGAGCGATATATCATCCCAACGTAAGCAACCCAAGTTCTTCTGCGATAATAAACACTCTCAAAATTAATATAAAAACAATCGCCGAAGAATACTACAGCTACACACAGAACGATCTTCTTAATTATGCCAAAAAAGCTCTCGAAGCAGGAGATACAGATTTGCCCTATACTTATAATGCAAACTTTACTGTTGAAACTAATTCCGCCAGTGTGCTTTCACTTTTATATGAAATTCGCAGCTTTAGCGGCGGAACGCAGGAGTTCATATCAGATTATGGATACACCTATAGTGCAATTGATGGATCTCTTCTTGCATTGAGCGATGTTTTCAATGTTGATTCCGCAAAATACCTTCCTCGAATACATGACTTTATAATTCAAGAGTGTGCAAAATCGCCTGACAACTACTATCCTGATTTTGCGGGCTTGATACCCCTCATCTCACTTGAGAATAAATGGTATTTTTCTTCTACAGGCATTGCCTTTATATACAACCCGTACGAAATCGCCCAACACATCATAATCACCTTTACACTCCCCTATGCCGATATTTCAGATATCATGAAAATCAATCCGCTGTACATGGAATAAAAATATGAATAAAAATGACTTGCTCGAGGTTGTTGTATCTGATTACGCTCACGACGGTTCGGGCATTGCCAAAGAAAGTGGAATTGTCTTGTTTATCCCGGGCGCTGTAAAGGGCGATAAATTGCTCGTGAGATTGATCAAGATCCTGTCAAACCGTGTAATTTGTAAAATTGAACAGATTATATCACCTTCGCCGGACAGAATCCCTAACCACTGCCCGGCTTTTCCGTCTTGCGGCGGGTGTGATTTCCGACATATCTCCTATGGTTCAGAAATAGAGTTCAAAACCAAAAGAGTTGCAGAAACACTAAAGCGTCTTGGTCGGCTAGATGTTGGAAACCTGCAAATTACCCCGGCTGAAAATCAATCTGCTTATAGAAATAAAGCAATTTTCATGGTTAAGCCGACGATAGAAAATGGCTGCGAGTTTGGTTTTTACAGGAGAAATTCACACAACATTGTGCCTTTGATCGATAAAAATAATGACTTCTTTTCATGTGATATTCATGCCCCAATTTTCAGTGAAGTCGCTCAAGCAGTATGTGATTATGCAAAATCAAAAAACATCGCACCTTATAAAGAAAACTCAAAAAAAGGTGTTTTAAGAGCGATTTTTATCAGACAAGCAGCTCAGACAATGGAACTGATGGTATGCCCGGTGCTTGCACGCAATGAAGCTAAAAAGTTTCAGGATTTACCCCATATGCTGAGCAATATGACTCCTGATTTAAAAAGTGTTTTGTTGAATATAAATCCTGATAAGACCAATGTTGTTTTTGGCAAGGAATTTATCCCTCTTTGGGGGGCAGATAAGATAACGGATATACTTTGTGGGCTTGAGTTCTCATTGTCTGCAGCTTCTTTCTATCAAGTGAACAGCAAACAATGTGAAAAGTTATATGAGATTGTTATAAATTATGCCCTTTCTCTGAAAGTGGATTTGCAGGTGCTTGATCTTTTTTGTGGTATTGGCACAATTTCTTTGGCTTTGGCTAAATACTCTAAAAGAGTTATAGGTATAGAAATCATCAAAGATGCGGTGGATGACGCTACACAAAATGCCATCATCAACAGAATTGACAATGCAACATTTTTTTGTGGCGATGCAGACAATATGTTTCATATTTTGCAAGCCAATGATTTCACTCCAAATCTGATTGTTGTTGACCCTCCGCGAAAAGGTCTTTCACAGAATGTTTGTGATTTTATTGTAAAAAGCTCAGCAGATTTTCTGATCTATGTGTCATGTAACCCTTCAACACTGGCTCGTGATTTGAAAGAGCTAATTTCTCGCGGATTTAAAATTGACAAGCTCGATATTGTTGATATGTTCCCGCGGACTTCACATGTGGAGTGTGTGGTATTGATGTCGCGCTTATAATGACTGGTGTGCTAATAACATATAATACGAGAAGATCCAATAACAAAATAAATTTGTGTGGGAGAATAAATGGAAGAGTTTCTTTTATTACGACCGGAAGTTATACATGAAACACAATATGAGGATATGATGGTTGAGTGGGAAGAATACGGGGGAAGATTAAATCCAGGTGCGCTCAGACGGTTCAGTAACTCGCAACAACGAAAAGTAACATACGCAGAATGGCTTAAATGGATTGAAGGTGATCAAAAAGCTGGACAGTGTTTGTATTTTTTCACAAACAGTAGTATGATTTTAGGCGCAATAAGTATTAGGTCAAAGAAGTATGCCAAAAGCATAGGAAAGGACGGACATTCCGGCTTTGGTATCCGACCATCTGAAAGGAATAAAGGCTATGCGACAAAAATGTTGTCAATGGTATTGCCAATTATAAAAAGCTATGGTATCAATCCTGTCGTGATAACTTGTGATAAGGATAATCTTGGTTCCGCAAAAACGATTATGAATAACGGAGGTTATCTTGTTCGTGAGCGAGTGGGCGAAATGACAGGAAACATCATTCAAGTTTATCACATAGATATATAGTGTTTTGTTGCTTATATTATATCTTTTCTCGAGATCCACCCATATAAAAAGTATAGCTTTGCAGTAACAAAGCCAGATTGAAAATTGTTAGTAGACCATATTGATGTCACCGCATTGCATGGGTATAGGATTTTCTGTCGGGGTTATTAGAACAAGTTGGAAGCGAGCATATTGTTTATCGGCGCTTATGAAGCTGCTCAATGAGAGGGTAATCGCATGTGTAAAAAACTGACTCCAGAGACTATAACGAAAATTACAAGCCAATATTATTCTCGTTTTTGTGGGATTAATATTTCAGAAGTTAGGCATGGTGTTCATTTTGTATGCTCTACAGAACGTGATGCCAAACTGAGAGGTTTGGGTTGCAAATACACTTTATTTTTATTTGTCAAAGAGAACCTGTGTGTTTTGTCTTATTCGCCAAAACATAAAGTGTTTTGTGATATGCTAAATAAATATAGTACGAAAGAGATAATTGCTGGAGTAAATCATAAATATAAAACAAAGATGATGCAACTTATGATGTTTAACGAGGAAGTAGTGGCACAATATGAAAGCGCAAAAGTTTTGAGGGAGGTAGATTATCCTCTATATGAAGCATTCTTTCGCGCGACTACTCCCAATGCTAATCCCGCTGGATGGCTATATGAATACTTTGTTGAAAAAACCGCTAAAGAATATTTTATAGGATACATCTCTAACAACAGATTGGTTTCTGTCTGTGATGCTCCGGATATGCCTTATATGGAAGATGAAATTCAACACACGGGTATTGCAACATTAAAAGATGAAAGAAGAAAAGGTTATGCCAAGTTTACAGCTGCATTGGCCGCCCATCATTTGATTGAGAATGGTGTTTGCCCACAATGGGAATGTCATGCAGATAATATTGCTTCTATTAATCTTGCCAAATCTATTGGATACCAAGAATATGGTGTGGCATATATTCTTGAGGAGTAAATATAATAACCGAATTATTGCTCTAAAATTTACAAGTAACTACTCTCATGTTTTGGAGAGATATTTCAGCAAGGATTACATTCACTAAATTTGAATACAGAAAATGCCTTGCTTATTCCCTCTATATCTTCCTCTCCCCCACTGTCAACCCGACTTTAATCCCCTCTTTGTAGGGATACGTAAAACGATGGGACATTTTATTATGCAAAACCAAAAACAATAAATTACTCCTGTGCAATCACTCAAATGCTTTAACATTTACTTTTTTGTTTTATACTGAACTTGGATATTGTATCCAGTCTTATCAATCACCATGTTATGCCCTCGAAGTAATATATATTGTAATAAAAGCTCGAAATTCAAATATTTACCTTTTCGCTGTTAGCCAGAACTCGCTCATTCTGGCTGATTTGTTTTACAAATATCAAAACCTCGTGCAATATACGGACCACGATTTACGACTATATTGGTGAAGGCCTTAAATATGCCAAAGGAGGATTACATGGATGACAAACTGATTATAGAACTATTTTGGGCGAGATCAGAAAAAGCACTGATCGAAACCCAAAAGAAGTATAATCCATATTTAATAACCATTGCTATGAACATACTAAACAACAAAGAAGACTGCGAAGAATGTCTAAGTGATACATATCTGGCTGCATGGAACCAGATTCCTCCGGACAGACCGACATCATTATCTGCGTATTTTGGTCGGATTGTGCGTAATACCTCCATAGATTATTTTCGTAAAAACAGAGCACAGAAGCGATATAGTGAACTGACAATACTGCTTGGCGAACTCGAAGATTGTATATCTGATATGACAACATCATCAAATGATAATGAGATTAAAGAAGCTTTGATCTCTTGGTTGCACAGCTTGGATACAAAAAGAAGAGTGTTGTTTGTGCGCAGGTATTGGCATGGGCAACCATTAAAAACATTAGCTAAAGAATTTGACATGAGTCAGAACACATTGGCATCAATGATGCGAAGGCTCAGAATCGACTTGCATGATTATCTTGAAAAGGAAGGTATCTCTATATGAAAAGCGAAATATTGTATTCAATAATATCAAATATTGATTCTGATATTATTGATGAAGCAACAAATTATAAATCCTCAAAAAACTCAAATGTGTTCCTGCGTAGAAAATGGATTGCTATAGCTGCATGTCTGGTGTTACTTGTTAGCACTGTTTCGGGGATTACCATATATGCGGAGGCTAAGGAATACAATGCCGCAATCTCTTTTTTTGATGAATTCAGTTTAACCACAGAAGGACTTTCAAGAGGAGAGATTAAAAACATTTACCGCGACATAACAACAAATTCATTCATGTATGAAAAAACAGCCGAAGTTATACAAAAAAGCATAAGCGGGTATGAGATTTTTCAAGAAAGCCCAACACCAGAAGATTTGGAAAATCTTTGGAATTATCGCAACAGTGACAAGAGTTTTTTTAGCCGCCGCCCCAATATCGATGGCGTTTTTTTTCAATTTGATTATGTAGAAAAATATGACAATACACAAAATGTGCATGTACATGATAAGATAATCCTTACAAAATTAATTGATGGGAAAACAGCGTGGAAAGTCGAGCTTTCGAACATGGTGCATGAAGGATACCTTGAAGGTGAGGATTTTATAATAGTTTTCGGTTCTACTGCTGTGGGATTGACGACGAATTCACAATTTGGTCGTATAGCGATGATAAGCCAAAATGGTAAGCTTTTATGGGAAAAAACAACAACAAACGGTTTCAAAAGTGAATATATTGCATCCGTCGTTTATAGCGAAAACTCTCTTGCAGTGTTCAGCCGTGGTGATTTGAAATACCTTTGTTTGTCTAAATTCGATATGGATGGGAACATTTCAGAGTTTACAAAAACCGAAGTTGGCAATTACGGCATTAAAACGGCAACAAAGCTCGGAGATGGCTTTTTAGTTCAGTTATTTCATTCCAACACCGGTGATTTGTTGATAAAGCTCGCAGCAGGCGGTACTGTAGAGGATTCGTTTTCTTACATATCAGATGATGATCTGTATTTTATTACAGACATGATCGAATACAATGGCAATATTTATCTCAGTGCTTACTCTGTCCCAAAACTCAATCTCGATGAGAGCTCCGCAGGAGGCAGAGAGGAAATTGCTCATGTTCTAAATGAGATCTTCAGTCGCCAGACCATTGATATCCCCAATGTTGAATTGACAGAGCTTATGCGTAAAAATTTCACAGCAGCGTTGCTTGTTTGTAATCCCACGAGTGGAATAACGCAAACGTTTTATACCGTCAAAGGTTCATATGGTGTAAAGCTTTCAATCAGTGAAGATGGCAATCTTTTGTGGGATGTCGCGAGCATAACCGACACTTTCTTTTCACCTGCGACAAGCTCTTTTACTATAGGAGGAATGAGTTATATTTATAAGTATTCCTTTGATAGTTTTGGGAAAATAATCAATCAAGAAAAAACCGGTGAAATTGTTCAGTTTAGAAAATAATTTAGAGATACAGTTTGAACTCCCCCTTCTCCCGATAAAAAGCTATCTTGTATGTAGAGATAATCAACTCAGTTTCCGTTAAGTGCTTGAATGTCTAATCCAGCATGGAACTCTATGCCAATTCTTAGAGTTCATGCTTTTTCAATCTACAGTTGCCATATAAAATATTACTACGAATTTGTTTTTACATGCTTTAATTGTATGTAATATCGAAACACTTTGTCTGCACAGATTTCAATAATGCTCTATATGTGATTAAGGATTGTACACACCGGAGTCATGTGTTATAATTTATAAAACACATCAACTTTGAGTTGTTGAAAAAAGAAATATAAAAGATAGCTAAAGAGGATGTACAAATAGAGTGTGGTTGAAAATTTTAGCAGTCTGTATTTTGGGTTATTTGCTTGATTAATCTCGCAATTGACTGACCTATATAAGAAACAACAAAATAAAGGAGACAAGTGATATGAAGAGAATAATACAAGATCAAGTCCGTGGCTATAAAACACAGGATGGGGCTGGCGTAAGTTTGGTTAGAGTGTTGGGAAATAAAACCACTCAAGAATATGATCCGATACTGTTGTTGGATTCATTCGACAGCACAAACCCTGACGACTACACAGCCGGCTTTCCTATGCACCCCCATAGAGGCATTGAGACTATCAGCTATGTCTATCGCGGATCTATGACCCACAGAGACAGTCTGGGCAACGAAGACACGATTGGCAATGGAGAGGTTCAGTGGATGACAGCTGGCTCAGGCATCATGCATGAAGAGCAATTACCTGCTTCCGAACGAATGCTGGGAGTACAGCTTTGGTTAAATCTCCCCGCAAAAGACAAAATGGTTCACCCCGCATATCATAGCATCAAGAACCATGAAATCAAAGAGTTCGAATTAGCAAGTGGTAAGCTTAGGTTACTTGCCGGAGAATTCGAAGGAAATACAGGCTATATGGGCAAATACTTACCCCTTGATTATTATGACATTCACCTAAACGTAAATGCTTCTATTACACTAAAGACAGATCGAGCTCGCTCAATTATATTGTTTACTCTATTGGGTGATGTGCATGTTGCCGGAGAAAAGGTACGCGAAAAAACTGCCGTCAGATTGACTGAAGGTGATATTCTTGAATTAAATTCTGTTGGGGAAAATTCTCAAATTCTTTTCATTAGTTCTCTCGCTCTATCAGAACCAATTGCTTGGGGTGGCCCCATTGTTATGAACACGAAAAACGAGTTGAACAGAGCTTTTGATGACTTACGACATGGCACTTTCTTAAAAGATGAAATAAGCTATTGACAAATCGCAATCAAATCTATGCTCAAAAATATTTTGTAATGTGCTTTTTATAAATGTTAAATCCTCTCAAAATTTTAGCTTCGTGCAAATACTTCCAATACAGACATAATTACGGCTGTTACTTAATTTAGGTGTATCAAATTCTGCTCTTTTATGTGACTTAATCACAGTAGAACATAATTCTCCTTGACTTTTTAATAATGGATAGTTTATAATTAAGTTAATAAATATTCCCTTACAGGGTAGGTAAAGGAGATATATATATGGCAAAATTAAGCGTAATAGAGGGCATAGGCGACGTATACGAAGAAAAGTTGAACGCGGTCGGTGTAAAGTCAATTGAAGAACTCTTGGAAACCTGCGCCACCAAAAAAGGACGGGTGGATTTAGCAGAGAAGTCAGGTATTTCTGAAAAACTCATTCTGAGATGGACAAATCATGCTGATTTGATGAGAATCAAAGGAGTCGGAGCTGAATACTCCGAACTTTTAGAAGCCGCAGGAGTAGACACCGTGCCTGAACTTGCTCAAAGAAGAGCAGACAATTTGACCAATAAAATGGCCGAAGTGAATGAAGTTAAAAAGCTTGTCAGAAAACTTCCAACAGAAAAACAAGTTGCTGATTGGATTGAGCAAGCCAAGGAACTCCCCAGGGTTATGCAATATTAGTCTTTTATCAGCCCAGCCGGAGATGCTTCTTCACACTCTTTAGAGTAAATGTACAAACAACAATCTAACGTTGGTTTGAATTGCTAACGCAATTCAAACCAACGTTTTTTACTTTATTGTTAATCAGCGGCAAAATATAGTTTGGCTTGGCGTCCGATCATATCTTGACAGGTTTTGATTTGTTTACTATTGCTCTATGACTAATCATTCCAGCGGATCAACATCGGGGACAGCCCCAAAAACTTGAAAGTACCATCGATTGCTTCTCCACTGATGAGATCAATTGCATTTTTAATGGGTTCTCCATTTACAGTTAAGCTGATGGTCCTTCCTAAATTGTAAGAGTGATACCCTGTCAAACTTAAATAATTGTATCCGTTTTCATTGATAACACGCCATTCTGCACTAGATAATGGTATGTCGCCCTCATGTGAATGGTGGATGATAGACACGCCATCCGCTCGAGGTATTTTCAAAAGTTCATCTCGCAAGATGGCTTGTATGCCATGCTTCGTGTTATCAAGTCTCACGTTAAAACTTTTGCTGCCGGACACCAATGCGTTAATGCGATTTTCTGGAAACGGCTTTTCATATTCATTAAAACCAAAGATTCCCTCATGATTGAGTATTAGAAGTTGCCCTCCACTTTCCCTATAGCTTTCAAGATAAGAAAAAACCTCGTCTGTCAAATGAGTAATACCTGGTATAACGAGGTATTCAAGTTCATCAAGAAGTGATAGTGTTGCTTCCGTGACAAAACCGGCTTGATGTCCAGAAGAAATCACAGCATTGTAGCTTTGAGCAACAATTTCAGCATATGTAGAATTATACAGCTTGGATTCAAATAAATATAGTATGCCAATCTCAGGTTTTTTATTTTGAAACATGGCAACAATTTCAGAAAGACGGTTTAGATCCAATGTGGCACGGCCAAAGGCTTCAACACAATCGGGCCTGTGCAGTATCCCTCCGGCAAAAACACTATCGCTATCATGCGTACGTTCCCATACCCATGCTGTTGTCATGCTACGCCCATGCATCCCCCCTTGGAATATGTCAGTATACACATGTGCCGCTTGACCTTCAGTATAGTCAATATTTCCATCCTGTATGAAATGGTCTTCAGAATTTATAATAGGAATATTTTTTATTGATCCCAACAAATCGTACCATGCAAGCTTGATCCTGATAGTGTCTTTGTTGCTTCCTAAAAATGCCCACGAATCATTTCCGCTATAATCAGAAAAGCTTGAAAATAAAATAGGCTCCGCACCGTTTGAAATCATTTGATACGAGTTCATAGTGCTCATTATTTTTGAATGCAGTGGAATCTCCGGCGCAATTTTCTGAATACGCTTTGCCAAATCTTCATGCCACTTAGCAAATAACTCGTTGTTAAATTTATAGTATTCATATGCCGGTGGAGATGCTTCAACATCTGGAAAAGATGCGACTTCATCGAATGAATCGTATTCTGTTGACCATGCTTTGTTCATACCATCAACAGTAGAAAACTTTTTTATAAGATGCTCTTGCCAGAGTCTCTGCCCATGTGCACTGTGTGCAGCGGTAAATTGTGGTTCGTTGCTAAGGCATATACCATTGAGAGAGGGGGAATTTTTGATTAAAGGAATTATAGCTTCAATATAAACATCAAGCAT
>CAYTOF010000046.1:0-1060 GCA_964439435.1 uncultured Oscillospiraceae bacterium | reverse complement strand
ATATTCCAAAAATGATTCACTCTCTGTTTTTGTCTGTGGATAAACATCATACATCCATTGAGGGTAGTAGTGAGGTGAAATCAACAAGTCCACTCGGACATTATGCTCTGCAGCTATCTCGAGATAATGACATACACTTTCAATAAACGGATTTAAATCAACATCAAAATCACCATCTCGAAATTTGTTTGGGTCTGCCATTATCTCATCATCATTGAAAGTTCCCAAAGGGTGCAGAATAAATGAAGGTCCGAATTCTATTTGAATTAGATTACAGCCAAATGATGGCATATATGGAATGTCCAAACGCACTTGCATAAAATGCCCGTATCCGGCTAACAATACCGCATCACCATCTAAATTTCTCAGTGTTTTTCCGTCGCTGTGTAGCTTTCCTGTCACAAATCGTGGAACAGTTCTAGGTTTTGTTATGCCTTTAGCTATATCAAAAGTATGCATTTCCAAAACACTGAACATATTTGATATTTTTTCTAATACATACTGGCTCCGCTTTATATCTCCATTATTAATATCATCCACTCCGTAATCAAGAAATCTTTCGATTACTGTGGCGGAGAGCAAATCATAGTCATCATAAAGTTTGGGATATTTCTCTTGAAATTTTTTAAATTTTGATTCTAATTCACCATACTCCATACATAACAACTCTTCTCTTGATAAAGCTGGAACGTCTTCAGTCTGATGTGCAATTTCAGACTCCACGTAACTTGTCGATGTGTCGTAATTGTCTCGCTTATTTCCATCGACTTTTTCACATCCACTCAGCAACATAATTAGAACACAAAACCAAATAGCACTTTGTCTCATAAATTCTCCCATCTGCTTTACCTCTCACTTACTACACTTCGCATTGTTCAAGAGCATGTTTAGTCTATCACATTTAAACTTGTGTTTCAATAAATTAATCTTTGTATTATTATAGTCAATGTACGGACAAGTTCGATCACTAATTTATCGGCAAGTGTCGATTTGAAAATCAAAACCAATCTACTCTACTCGAATGATGTTCTTGAACAATTTCTATTATCATCTACAAAAC
>CAYTOF010000045.1:7444-17966 GCA_964439435.1 uncultured Oscillospiraceae bacterium | reverse complement strand
ACCACCCCGCCGCGACAAGCGCGGCACCCCTCCAAAAGGGAGGGGAATAAAGGGCGCTGTCCCGACATTTTCCTCAACAAATAAACCGGTAGGAACTGAGAAGAACCACCCCGCCGCGACAAGCGCGGCACCCCTCCAAAAGGGAGGGGAATAAAGGGCTTTTGAATTCCCCTCCTTCGGAGGGGTGGCACTTTTGACGCGCCCTTTGCGTCGAAAGTGACGGGGTGGTTCTACCGGGCTCCATGAAATATAAGGATTTAGGCTATTTCTACAAAGCCCACCACAAATGCGGTAGTGTCCTTGTGTCAATAGCCGGCAAGTTCGTTTAACTCTATGGGAGCGGCAATCAGCTCGCTCACATAGACGCTTGTCTTCCAAAGCTGCAGCACGGAACTTGGCACTTTGGGTGTCACGGGTCCGTAGAGCACGAGCCTGGAGATGAGCCGCTGCCAGGCAGAAAAGCTGCCCGATGTCGTTATGCCGTGCATCTCCAATCTGTTTTTGGCGTTTTTCACATCCCGCGGCCCGATGGTAAAGGCGCGCGGCGGCACGGCGGCGAGGTCTCCGCTCTGACCGAAACAGCCGTGCAGGGAGTTCTGCGCGATGGTCAGGGGGTGCAGCGTCACAATGCGTGAACCCATGTTGATAAACTCCTCCACACTGTCTGTGGCAAACTCCGGTGTGTTCGGGTCGACAAAACCCACATGCCCCGCCCAGCCCGGCCCGCTGTAGCAGGCGGTGGCGCCGCCGTCGCCGAGCTCCTCGATGAGGTCGGTGTAGGAGGCGGCGTTTTCATTGGTGGGGTAGAACACATTTTCCATGGGCATACGCAGTTTCTCGTCGATTTTCATGACAAAATACTTGAGAAAAGAGTATGAAAACCCCGCGCGGTAGGTGATGGGGGCGATATTTCCCTCATCATCGGCCCATTCGTCCATGGAAAAGATAAACACATTGCGACAGTTGATGCCAAAACGGTTGACAAGCTCGGCCACCTGCATATAGGCGGCGGGGCTGGGATTTGGAATGATAAGCACGCAGGGCTCGTCAAAATCGTCGGAGTGCTTCATGCGCATGACGATGTCTCCGACAAATATGGAGCCAAAATCCGGCACGATCTTTATCTTGAAATCGGGATTTGGGTGCTTTTCCATGTCCTCGCGCTTTATGTTGCGCACACGCTCCAACACCTCTCTGTCCGTAAAGGGGATCCAGGGTGCGGGGGTGGGGGAGAATTTGCTCATAAAAGGCTCACTTTCTGAATATATGATGTCCTGCGGCGGGTGATTGGCACTCACTCGCCCTTCATGTCGATGGTTTCGGCGCTGTCGTCGATGATGTTGAGGCAGAGTTTGACAGATTCCCCGATGGCCTTGTCGATGTCGTCCTCCTTGACGTTGAAGGCGTTCACGATGAGGGTTTTGTCAATAAAGGCGTTTCTCGTCATGATCTCGGCCAGCCCCATGGGGTCAAGCCCGGGCTCCAAGCCCCTCTCCTCATAGGATTTGACCATGCGTTTCATCCCGAGTTTGTAGAGAAAGGTCGGAATCGTGACAATCTTTTTGTCGGGCACGCCCATGTACTTGTGGAAAATTGCAAGCATTTCCTTCCAGGTCATATTGTAATAGCCGACGGGGTAGTTGTTGCCGCCGCTGTTTGTCTCCAAAGCGCCTGCGATGCACTGCGCCACCTGCTTTACCGTTAACATGGTGGTGCCGCCCTTGGGGTACATGGTCTTTTTCTCCATCTTTAGGATCTGCTCCACGAGGAAGACCCATACGGGCTTGCGGCCGGGCTGGGCGCCGAAAATGTAGGGCAACTCCAAAACAGCCACGTCGAAGTTGTCCCCCGCAAATTCGAGGGCCATATTGGCCTGGTCCACACGGCTCCTGATATAGGGGTGTGTGCGATAGAGGGAGAGATCGGGCCATGCTCTGTCAAAATAGGCAAAGTATGAGCCGAGAATCACAGCATGTCGCACGCCGCTCTCCTTGGCGATGGTGAGCAGCCTTTCCAGAGGTTCGATATTGTACTTGTAAAACAGATCGTAGACGGGTGCGGGGCCTTCCACACGCTCGTCGATACCGGCGGCAAAGACAAAACCGTCACAGCCGTCCATGTGTTTGCGAATTTCATCGTCGGAGAGCTCCATGTAGTTGCCAAGGGTCAGCTCCATCTCCGGAGGGAGATCCGCTCCTGTGGGGATGGGAGGCAGTGAAATGGAGGAAACCCTGTGGCCGCGGGCAATGAGCTCGCGGGCGCCCTCGGATCCGAGCAGGCCTGTTCCGCCTATCATGAATATGTTCATTGGCCATACCTTCCTTTCAAGATTATTAGACTTGTGTTTTTCCATCTCTTGCAGTTGCCCCCTTTTGCAGAAGGGGGTTTCTTTCCTATATTATACCAATTATATATGTATAAAACAATAAAATCCGACATCCTCTGTCAAAACTACGCTGTTGAAAATCGCAGAGCAAAATGCCCCTTTGGCTATAAATAAGCCAAGGGGCATTTTTGCCTGTTTTGATTGCTCTTACTTGATGTCAAGGGGGATGACATATTCCCCAAACAGATAATAGTATAACTGCGAAATGTCAAGTGAAATCCTTTTGTCGTTTTTGCCCACGTAGATCTCAAGGAAATCCAAGCACCCTGTCTCGCTGTTGAAATGCTTTACACTTGTCGGATATTTGCCAAAATCATAGTCGAAGGAATACAGCCGTGCATTTTCATCCTTGCTGTTAAACTCGAAATAGATCCGCACCGTGTCCCTATCTTTTTCAAAGTCATATGGCTCTCTTTGAACTTCCAATACCTTTATAGCGCCAAGACCGGTCTCGAGGATGGCGTCACTGTCAACAGCTTTATAATCTTTTGGGATATCAACGGTCAGTTTTTTCTTCTCTTGGCGCAGCATGGCCAAATACGGTATGTGCAGGGTTGCGGATCGTTCACTTTCGGGCATGTCGAAAACAAGCCGATTTCTCAACTGCCACCCGCCGCCGGTGTGGAAAATCTGTCCGCTTTCGGCTTTGATATACCTAAGTGTGTTGAAAACCCCATTGGCAGGTTCGCCATATCCCAACAGCATATCTTTTGTGGCGTCGGCGGTTTTGAAGGGATAGCACCAAATAACCAACTGTCCGTCAATTTTTTGTGCGGTGGTGGTGATTGAGATGCCGTTTTGCGTGTCGGTCGGTCCGATCTGTTTTATGTCGTCATAATCCAGACAGGGGGTCATCTTGAAAGAGAGCTGCTCCGCAAATCCGGAAACCGAGATTTTGTAGAGATCATCTTTTGTCGGGGCTTTGGACTTATACGAAAAGCTAAGCATTGTTGAGTCCGTGGAGACAGATAAAACATATCCGTTGCTTGGCTCCTCTTCCCGATAGTTTATCTCCTCTTCGTTGACGAAAAATGTAAATCCGTCATGAAAAAGCTTTTTACCCAAAACCTCAACCGTCACATTTAAATAGCCCTCTGCATATACCGCGCTGACAATATTTGTCTTTGCGTTCCCTGATTTCACCTGACCCACAATGGAGTCAATCGCATATATGGTGTCGTCGCTTTTTACTGTGATACCAACGCCCGGCACAAATGTAAAAAGATCTCTGATGGCGGCGGCAACATTGTCAAATCCCACAAGGGAAAGGGATGTGATGATGATTGCGAAAGCGGCGGCCCAGGCCACCATTTTTTTGGGCACAAAAACTCTCTTTTTTTCCTTCAATCCCGCTTTTTCGAAGACAGATTGTTTGATGCGTTTGCGCTCTTTTCTGCTTATTTTCATTTCCATATTTTCATCAAGCAACCTTTCGGCTTGTTGGGCCGTGAGGTTGTCAAGCCTGTTGACAATATCTTTCTCCATTACAGCACACCTCCCAGTGAGTGTTTTAATTTAACCAACGCCCTGGACACCTTTTTGTTGATCGTGTTCTCCTTTATACCCAATGCTTTTGAAATGGCCTTTGAACTCTGACCGAAATAGTATCTGCGAATCATGATTTGACTGTCCGGCTCCCCGAGTGCCTTTATGCCTTCAATTAAAATGTCGCTCTTTTCGCTATCAATCACGCTTTTTTCTATGTCGGTATCAGAAACCATCCGTTCGTTTTCAAGTTCCTCAAGGGGCATATTTTCGGCTTTGCCCCGCATTTTTCTAAAAACATCAATGGCTGTTCGCTTCGACAAAACAGCAAGATAGGCTTTGAGAGAGCCTTTTTTGGGGTCGATGAAGTTTCTCGTCCTATACACTTCATAAAAAATGTCGCTGACACATTCCTCAATATCTTGCCTGTCGCACACTGTCGACAGCTTTCCGTATGCGATTGTGTATACAAAACCCATGTACTTGTCCATTATTTTTTCCAATCCCTTTTCAGGGTTTTCAATCAACAACAAATACAAATCCTTATCACCAAGCAAATAATCACCTGCTTTCTTTCTGCTCGACGCGTCCACTTATACCATTCGTAAAACAGCCGAGAAAAGTGACAAAAAAAAGAAAATAATCTAAAAAAATTTTTTGGGGGCAAAATAAAAGGGTCAAAGCGTATGTAAAACTTCACATTTCCTATAAAAAACGCCCCGCAACTCCTGCGCGCAAGAGTTGCGGGGCGTTGGTGTCATTTCACATCAACGCAGGGAATCGGGGTTATTTCCAGTCCACCGTGTAGTGCCAGGCTTCGCCCTCTTGCCAGGGTCTGCCTTCAAACTGGCCGATTTTCGTCACATATATCTCCAGGGTGCCGCTTTCGCGGTTTTGGAGAAACGAGAAGTTGGAGAGCTGCATATGCTCTGACTCGCCCTCTCTTTTGGTGTCTATGATGGTCAGGCTCTCCTTTTCCGCCTTGCCTGTCTTGTCGTCTATGCGCACAAGGCAGAGCGGCCAGCGGGGGTAGTTGCCCTGCACCTCGGGGCTTGTGATGTTGCCAAGCCAGTAGTGGCGGCCGTTTTGGGTGTTTTTTAGGAAATAGGAGATGGTGGCCGAGGAGTGGATAAAGGTGCCGTCGTCAAAATGCCAGGGAAAAGGGTCGGTAAAGGTCTTTCCGCCGTCATCTGAGTAGGTGTACCACTTCACCCCGGGGGCGCCGCGCTCAATGCGCGTGTTCCAGTTTTTCATCTCCGCATTGGAACCGCGAAAGACCATGACAATGCGCCCCGAGTCGAGCAGGGCGAGCGTCGGTTCATCCACACCGCGGGAGCTCAGTCGGTCGGAGATGACGATGGGGCGGGAGAATTCAAACTCATAGCGCTCGCCATTCCAGATGCCTCTGGCAAGGATCAGGCCGTGCATGATCTGCGGGCAGGAGGGAAAAAGCTCCTCGGGGCTCTGATTTAGGATCTCAAAGCACTTGGAGACGGGCACGCCCATGGGAAAGAGCAGGTCGCCGTTGGCGTCGATTTCCAGATTCATGCCGCAGTAAGCCTCATTGCGGCCGTAATACTTCGGGGAGAGGGGGTCGTTTTCGTCAAAGGCCTCTGCGCCCTCCTCATAGGCGGCAAGCTGTGAAAACCCGATGTCCTTGGCATCTTTGCGTATGCGCAGGCGCGTGTGGTCGGAAAAGGAGGGTTCGGCATGGCCCCACCAGCGCTCATAGGCTTTTATGTGTCCGAATGTGAAGACGCGCTCCAGGGTCATGTCCACATAGTGGCGGTGGACAGGATTCCAGACGCTTGCAAAGAGATGCTCTTCCCACTCATGGGGGCCGACGGTGCGGACGGCGGAGGCGGTGATGTCCTTCCACTCGCCCCAGGTTTTCCCGTTGTCGGGGCTTTGGCGCTCGGAGACGGCGTCGAGAAAGTCCGAATCCGTTTCAAGGGTGCGCTTTTCGATGCGCACAAGGCCGTCGTGGGTGGCATAGCGGTGAGAATACCACTCACAGGTAGCGTCGGTGCGCGCTTCGTGCAGCTTGGTGGCAACAACTTTCATATAATCTCTCCTTGCTTGCATGCAAAAATATAAAGCCAAAGCGCGGTGACAAGTACCGCGCTAATAAGTGAAGTCATCGTACAGTATGCCCTCGACATTGACCCTGAATGAAAGCAATTTCAAAAGCCATGCGGGCTCGTTTTCGGTTTTTTCCGCATTCAAGCTCCGCAGGGTTGCCATGGGCAGGTCCTTGTCGGCGACGGCAAAGGCCCGTGTGAGGGGGTTTTTATCGCGAGTTGCCGCGGTGATCTCTGTTTTGAAATAGCGGCGAGCCGCATCCAAAAAATCAGTTGCGGCGGCCGTACTGTTTTCACCGCCGAAGCTCGCAAGCTCTGCGCCGTCCAGATATATATGGGCGGTGTAGAGCTCCTGCTCCGAATCGTCGTATTCAAAGGCGTATTTCACCCTTTTCTTCAGGGAGTGGGCCAGAGCCTCTTTGAGCCTTGTCTCTATCTCTTTGGTTTTGAGCTTTGTGTTCATATCATCACCTCTACAGATGGGGGTATAAGGTATTTCACTCAGAGGCGAATGCAACTTGGTTTTTCCCCTTGGATTTTGCATGATACATCGCCTTGTCAGCCAGGTTGAAAAGGAGCTCCGCGGAGGTGTCGGCCGTCGGTATGATGGTGGCGACACCGATGCTCACACTCAGATACTCACCGATGGGGGAGGCGGCGTGGGGGATGTGCAGCCCGCCAAACCTTGCGTGGAGGCGGTTTGCGATATCCAGAGCCTCATCGACCTCGGTCTCCGAAAGCAACACGACAAATTCCTCGCCGCCGTATCTTGCGGCAAAGTCTGTGGAGCGGGAGAAAGCGGTTTGTAGGGTTTGGGCAATCAAAACAAGGATGTCGTCCCCGGAGAGATGGCCATAGCGGTCGTTGTACTCTTTGAAATAGTCTATATCTATGATCATGAGGGACAGAGGGCGGGAAAAGCGCAGACAGCGCCGCCACTCGAGGTCCAAAATCTCGTTGTATTTGCGCCTGTTCCAGAGATTGGTCAGGGCGTCGGTCAGGGAGAGCTGCGACAGCTTTTCATTTGCCAGCTCCAGCTCCAATTTTTGCTCGCTTATGACCTCGTTGGATTTCAAAAGCTCCTTTGTACGGTCATATATGATGTTGTCCAGATTGGCGTTCAGTTCCAAAAGCTCCTGGGTCATCTCCTTTTCCTTGGAAAGCGAGTCTGAAAACTTTTTGGCAAGGAGCAAGGAGTATATAAAGGTAAAGGCGAGCTGCCCTACGGAACTCAAATTGTCCTTGGTCACGACGGCGCGCAAAATGGAGCTTGCGTTGTCGTTCATAACGGTGCTGGAAAAGGCCAGGTCGTTTAAAATCGTGACAAGGAAGAGGGAGCCGATGAAGATGAGCAGTGAGCCCTTTTCGCGGTTCCACACAGCTCTAATAAGGGCGATATAGGTGTATATCATCACCGCAACCGTCCACAACTGGTAGATAAAAACAACGGCGAGATAGATCCTGGCAGGGGTGAAGATGGTCAAGACGCCATAAGCGACGGAAAATCCGAGGATGAGCCGCAGGGCGATGGGGTGAAAGTATTTGGGGTAGAGTGTTTTGAAAAAGTAGATGATCACGGGCACGCCCATGGTGAACATCAGCGTTGCGAGCTTATAGGCTATCTCCCAGTTGAAATCGGGGAACAAAAAGATGAGATATCGCTCACCCACCAGCAGAGTGCGCACGCTTATCAGGAAACAAAAGAGCCCAAAAAACAGGGAGGCAAGGTCCTCTCTGCGGAAAAAGTATATAAAGAGATGGTATATGCCCATAAAGGCAAGGCAGGCAAAAATCAGGATGTTGGTGGCAACGGCTTTTGTTCTCTGGGAGAGGATTTTGGTTTCGCTGCCAAGCACAATGGACTCCAGTATCCCCCCGCTCCGCGTGTAGAAGTTGGACACATGGACGATGATTTCATTTTCTCCCGCCACGGCATCGAAAAAAGCAACCTGGGGCAGATACTGCGGGGAGGAGGCGTCGCGGTAGGTGCCGATTGTCCCCGCTTCGGCAATGACATCTCCGTTGACAAAGAGCTTGTACGCGGTGAATATGCGGGGAATTTTGAGTGCCAGATCTGTGGCTTGGTCGACAATGACGGTCAGCCTGTATGTGGCAAACATCTCTCCGGGGAGAACCGTGTCGCCGTATTTGTGGTTGTTCCAAGCTTGGGGAACGCGCATATAATTTATGTCTTCCGCAACGACATCGCTCATGGGGGAGACAAAGCTGTTTGCAAAAAACTCCCACTCACCGTCAAGGCGCAGAGAATTGGAAAAGTCGTGTTCTGTGAGGTCCAAGACACCTTTAACAGCCTTTGGGCCCGCAGCCTGCGCGATACCGGAAAAGGGAAGCAAAAACAATATAAGAACGACAAAAAGAGCTTTGTATGCAATATTTGGGATTTTTTGTTTCATAGACAGCTTGTCCTTGTAAAATAATCGGGGTAAATATCAACTGCCCTTATACAAAGGGCAATAATGGTTAGAGTGTTAAACATTCAGTTAACATTATATCATCGACATTTGGAAATATCAAGAAACAAACAACGATTTTGTCAAAAACTTTGGAGCCTTAAATGCCTTTATTTGTTGATATTTTCACAAGTATTAAATTTTGTATCAAAGGCGCGCCGAAACACATAAAATCTCCCTTGCCACATGAGAGATGGCAAGGGAGATTGTCTCTTTATTAAGGAGACGGAGGATATATAAGCGATGGGAAATTGTTATTTATTGGCCAAAGAGGATATCAACTTCTCTTTGAAGCTCGGCAAGGTGTTTCTCCACGAGTTGGGCAGCGGTGCCTTGACCTTCAGTCATGGGCAGGTAGATGTTGTTGCGGAAGTTTTCACGCACGATATCGCTTGCCCAGGTATAGTCCAGCACGGTGTGGGGCCAGATGTAGTCCAGCACCATCTCGAGGGCTTCCTCATCTCCGCGCAGGTCGACATCGCGGTATGTGGCTTTCCAGTCGTCGTTTGTAAAACGGCGGCCGAGTTCGGAGAAAATGTAACCTATGTCTTTTAGAGTATCGTCTTTGTGACCCGAGAAAATCTGACAGCTGTAGACACCGCCAAGGGCGTTGGTGTAGTGTTCAGCTCCGGGGGCTTTGGGCATGGGCACTAGGCCGAAGTTTATATCTGTTGTCTGGAAGTTAAAATCGTCGGCTCTGGAGTTCCACTGCTCACCCCAAACCATGGCAACTTCGCCCGCTGTGAATGCGCGGTGTACATCTCCGTATCCTTCAGGATGTCTGATCTTGTCGAGGTAGGCAAATTGGCGGGTGAACTCCAATGCCTCAAGGGCTGCGGCGGAGTTGAGTGCCACGGTGACTTTGCCATCTGCGTCAAAATGGAAAAACTCTGCGCCGGGCTTTGTCAAGAGCTCTGTGCCGTATCCAAAGGTACCCACGCCATAGGATTCGGCTTCGCCGTCTTTATCCAGATCGACGGTGGCTTTTTTAGCGAGTTGACGGAAATAATCCCAATCCCACTTGCCGTCTCTCACGACCTGATAGAGATTGTCCTCTCCGGCTTCACTTATGAGCTGTTTGTTGAAGAATATGCACCAACCAAACTCACCCAAAAAGTGTGAGCCGTTCCACATGGCTGCGTAGACTTTACCGTTGTGTTTGTGGGCTTGTGTAAAGGGCTGGAAGAAACATTCAGGGTCGTTGACGTTCATGCCGCCTTCCACAAGACGCGCATCATCCAAGGGCAAAATCAGGCCTTTGATGGCAAGGGGCAGCCAAGTGGCCATTTTAGTGGCGACCACATCAGCGGGCATATCACCGCTCATCAGGGAGGTGTACATGGCCTCTTGGTCGTGGATACCGGGTATGCCGATAATTTCGAGCTTGATGTCAAGATCTGCTTCGAACTTGTCATAGATGGCTTGTTTTTCGGCCTCCAGCTCAGACTCGTCCGGGCGCGCAACCCACTGTTGGTGCAGGTGTCCACCGCCGATGGTGAACTCTCTGCCACCGAAGGTCTTGGCCTCCGCGACGGTCGTCTCCTTTGGTTTATCATCATCTGTCTTGCCGCAACCTACAAAAGCTGTCAAGATCATGATGAGGCCAAGGATGATTGCGATGGCTCTCTTGCGATTTTTCACAATTTCCCTCATTTGTTAATTCCTCCTTTTAGGATATATTAAAAATATTATAACAGAGCGCATCTGAGATGTCAACGCAAGAATAGTTATATTATGTCCTATGCGCCCAAAAATATGCACTATTTTGTCACAATGGTGCGAGGGTGTACATAATTGCGAGAATACTTGCGCTAAATTCATAAATGTAACAATGTTGCGGAGAAAGCATTTGCGCACAAAATCTGAAAACACAGGGAAATACCGCAACATTTGAACATATATGAAGAAAAGGCATACATTTGTTCATGTATGCCTTAACAAATAAACCCGTCAAAACCCCATAATAAAGCGCCCTTAATTCGCCGCCCACAACGGGAGGGAATCGTGCTACGCACTCGCCACCCTTAATTCCCCTCCCTTTTGGAGGGGTTGCGGTGGTACCAATCCCGAGCATGGGCTCTTTTTCGGCGAGCATTATA
>CAYTOF010000045.1:276-7434 GCA_964439435.1 uncultured Oscillospiraceae bacterium | reverse complement strand
TCCTGCCGGCATATGTCTTGAGGATAATATCGGAAACGACGCCCTTAATTCCCCTCCCTCGTGGAGGGGTGGCGCGCTTGTCGCGACGGGGTGGTTCTTCCCGGTTCCTGCCGGCATATGTCTTGAGGATAATATCGGGGGCGTCGTCCTTGTTCTTTTATAATAAAAATCAATAAAGTATCAAACAAAGGTCAAAAGCCATCTTTATAAAGTAATCTAAACCCTTATATTTTGTGAAGGGGGGAAGCACCACCCCGTCACTGTCGACGCAAAGGGTGCGTCGACAGTGCGCGTGCACAGCACGCTGCCCTCCGATGGAGGGGAATAAGGGCCTGTGGGCGAACTTTGGTCGCTTGTCTATATTCTATATCAATTCTTTTTCATTAAAAATAACCCCTCGCCTATCTGACCCGCTTGGGCCAGGATGGTCTTTGGTTTAGAAAAGATGAGGGCTGTGGGGTTGATTGCTCAAAGGTGATCAGCTTGCCCTTCTTTATGACCTCGGTGTATCCAAGCTCAGTATAATGCCGCACCAAAATTTGGCGGAGCTCTCCAAAACGGTCGCTCTCCGTGATGGGGCGCAGTTCCAGAGGGTCTTTCTCAAGGTCAAACAAAACCTCCCTGCCGCCGTCGGCATAGTAGATATACTTATAATGCGAAAACCTGAGCATGCATTTAAAGGAGATGCCGCTGCCAAACTCGCCTATGATGTGCTCCCGCTCCCTATTTCGGCTCGGCTCTGCGCAGAAGGGGGAGAGATTCTTTCCGCGGCAGAGAGGGGGCAGCTCCACACCCGCAAGGGAGAGCATGGTGGCATACAGATCCGGCAAGCTGACAAGCTCATCACAGAGTGCGCCCTGCGCAAATCGCTCCGGAAAACTCAAAATATAGGGTATCTTTGTCGCCTGTTCAAAATAGTTGCGTTTGCCAAAGGCGCGGTGGTCGCCGAGCATCTCCCCATGATCCGAGGTAAAGATCACCGCGGTGCTTTCCAAAAGGCCAGCATCTTCAAGACAGCTGTAGATGCTGCCGAAAGCCTCGTCCATCTGGGAGATGCTGCCATAATAATATGCCCGCATCTTCGCCATATCCGCCTCACTGACATTTTCAAAGCCGTTCACCTTGTAGCCGTTTTGCAGGGGGATGGCTCGGTCGATGGGGTGCATGTCCGTCTCGCCGTATATGGGCTTTGACACCTCCGCGGGGTTGTACATGGTGTCATAGGGCGCGCAGGGGTCAAAGGGCGGGTGGGGCTTGATAAAGGAGGAAAAGAGGAAAAAGGGGCGATCTACATTGGCTTTTATAAACTCCGCTGACTTTTTTGCCGTCCATGCGGTGGTGTGCATCTCTTTTGGCAGCACGCTTTTTTGGGGCACATAGTAGAGCTCGCTGCGCTTGCCGTGAGGTTCCTCCACATGGCCATATCCGTTTTCTTTTAAAAAGGGCAGAAAGTCGTCGTTCCAAAAGTGGCCGGGAATCTCCTCGGACAAAAACATGCGGTCAAAGCCGAAGTGCTCCCTGGTGGGAAGAAAGTGCATCTTGCCCACGGCGCAGGTGGCATATCCCGCGGATGTGAGCAGCTGCGGCAGGGGGTATTTTATCTCCTTGCGGCGGTTTTGGTTGTCGGGCAGCCCGATTTCAAAGGAGTTTTGCCCGGAGATAAGGCAATGGCGCGCAGGTATACAGACGGGTACCTGGCTGTATCCTTGGGTGAAGGACACGCCCCTTTGGCGCAGCTTGTCGATATGCGGTGTCTTGACCTCCGCATTCATCACGGCATCATAGCGGAGCTGGTCGCACATCACCAGCAGTATATTTGGCTTCATCTCACGCCTCCTATTTTAAAGTATTGCTCTTGGCCTTCATCCCATCTCAGGGCTCGGGGCGAAAACCCGCACGCCAATCAAAGATGTATCTGAGGCTGCTTCGGCTTTCACGGCTGTGCTTTCGATGCTATTATATATTTGCGGCATTCGCTTGTCAACGAAGTGTGTGAAAGTAAAAGAAAAACGCAAATGCATGCCTGTATTTGTGATATAATAAACACAGTTATTGAAATATGCCAAAAAGAGAGGTGTTTACGGATGATTAAAAATATCCTTGTCATAATGTGCGATCAGCTCAGAAAGGATTGCCTGGGCTGTTATGGAAATACCGATATAAAAACGCCGCATATTGACAGCATTTCAAAAACCGGTACCAGATTTGACCGCAACTATGTCGCAAATCCCATTTGCATGCCAAGTCGCCACTCCCTTTTTAGCGGAATGTATCCGAGAAACCATGGGGTGTGGACAAATGGTCTATTGGTCAAGGATGAGGGAAATACCATCATGCATCATCTAAAGACCTTTGGCTATCAAAGCGCCAGTATAGGAAAAATTCACTTTGAGCCCATGGATTATAAAGAGGAAAACAACAGCACAGAGTCCCTAAGGCAATGGGAGAAAGACAGGGGCCTTCAAAACTTTCACGGACCTTATTGGGGCTTTGACCATATTGAAATGCAGGGCACCCATGGCACGGTAAACCACCACATGAAAAGCTGGTTTTTAGAAAAAGGCGGCACACCGGACATGATGGACATAGTGCCGTTGTCGGGCGCTGCGGAGAGCGGCATACAAAGAGTTCCCAACAGACTGCATCCTTCCGCATATATCGGTGAGCGAACAATCAATTATTTGGAAAACATAAGGGATAAGGAAAAGCCTTTTTTCCTGGTAGCCAGTTTTACGGACCCGCATCACCCCTTTGTTGCGACTGAAGAGAGCATGAAAGACAGAGAATACAAGGACATCAAAACACCCATCGGCACCCCAAAGGATTTGGAGACCAGACCGCCTCACTATAAGTCTCATTTGGATGGAGCCTGGTCAAGAGCGGGCATCAGTGACCCCAAACACATGGGCGGAATACCGGACGAGTGGCGGATTGAGAGGACAAATCACACCTATGCAATGATCGAGCTTGTCGATGAGAACATCGGGAAGATATTGGAGGCCTTAAAAAAAGAGGGCTTGGAGGAAAACACAGCCATCATCTTCACCGCCGATCACGGGGAGCTGCTGGGCGATTTTGGCCTGTGGCACAAGGGTCCGTTTTTCTATGAGGGTTTGGTGAGCACACCCCTGATAATAAAGCTCCCAAAGGGGACAAAACAAGAAAGCGATGCACTGATTTCAACGGTGGACATTGTTCCCACCATATGCGACCTTTTGGAAATTGACACCCCCTATTATGCAGACGGCCTGTCACAGATAGCGGTTTTAAACAATCAGAGTGAAAATGTCAGAGATGCCTGTCTCATAGAGTACAGAAACGGATATCACGACAATGACTGCAACTCCAAGGTTTTGGTAAAAGACAGGTATAAATATGTGCTCTATGAGAACGGGGAGGAAGAGCTCACAGATCTGGATTTGGACCCAAAGGAGCTCAAAAATATAATAAAAGATGAGGGCTACAGGGCGATCGCGGAGGACTTGAGGCAGGAGCTTTTGAGCATGCTCCTAAAGACCGAGAGCAAAAAGCCCTATCAGATATCCCATGCTTGAGGATTTTTATGGAAACGGGAGGACTTTCAATGAAGCCCAATATTGTGATAATACTGACCGATGATCTGGGTTACGGCGACTGCAGCTGTTATGGCCAAGAGACATGGAAAACACAAAATATCGACAGACTCGCCCATGACGGGATGAGGTTTACCAACTTTTATTCGACAAGCCCCGTGTGCTCTCCGGCAAGAGCCTCTCTTTTGACGGGCCTTCATTCGGGAAGGTCTCCTATCAGGAAGTTAGAGGACCCATTTTTGCCGGATGAGCTCATGACCATACCCAAAGTCCTCAAGACAAAGGGATATGTGAGCGCATGCATAGGCAAATACGGTGTGGGAAACGGCCAGCCAAGGGACGATGCCCTAAAGAAAGGCTTTGACTATCATTATGGATACAACTCCATGCACCATGCCCACAATTATTTTCCGCCTTTTTTGATTGAAGACGGGGACAAAACCTATCTTCGAAACAAGCCGCCGCAACACGATATAGCCCAGATGGAAACAGGGGTGGGGGTAGCTGAAGAAAAGGTCGACTACTCCCCGGACTTTATCGAGTATAAGGCCCTTAAATTTATCGAAACCAACAAGGACAATCCTTTTTTCCTCTACTATTGCCCGACTCTGCCCCATGCCAACAACGAAGGCGGAGACACCCCCGACGGCATGGAGGTTGATACCTATGGGGATTTTGAAGATATGGATTGGTCGCCAAATGAAAAGGGCTTTGCCCGTATGGTCCAGAGGATAGATATAACCGTAGGCAGAATAAGGGACAAGCTAAAAGAGCTTGCTTTGGATGAGAACACCATAATCATATTCACCAGTGACAACGGCCCTCACAATGAGGGCGGACACAGCGTCACCAAGTTCAATTCATCGGGGGGCTTTAAGGGGTATAAGCGGAGCCTCAATGAAGGCGGAATAAGAATCCCCTTTATAGTTTCTTGGCCCAAAATCATAGAAAAGGGGCAGGTATCGGCTCACATTGGATATTTTCCCGACATCATAAACACCTTGAGCGAGATCACCAAGAGCAACAAAGTGCCCTATTCAGACGGATTGTCCTTTTATCCCCTGTTAAAAGGCGATTTGGCAAATCAAAAAAAGCATCCGTATATATACTTTGAGTTTAAGAACCAATGCGCGATCAGAAAAGACAATTGGAAGTATTTTAAAGATGAGGACGGCTCTGAGGCCCTCTATGACCTTGAAGCGGACAAGGGAGAGGAGAGAGATTTAAAGCAGGCACATAAGGCCTTGTTTGAAGAGCTCAAAGCAATCATAAGGGCCGAACACAGGGAATACGATCCCTTCGAGTGCCCCCCTGCCTCAGGTGTCAAATACTAGAGGTAAAACTCTGCACACCATGCGCCAAAAGCTGCGGGGTGCATTGCCTCTGATTGAAAAACAAATAAAAAAGCTCATAGACAGGCCGATGGCCGATCTATGAGCTTTTTTAAATTCGTCAAGGAAAGGAGATGCTCTATAAAAAAGGAAAATCACTCTATCTCCACACCGTAAAAGCCGAGGAGAGGCAGGTTTTGCCTGTTGCGGGCCGGGTGGCAGTCGACTTGGTTGTGCAGAGCGTAGTGGAGTTTGGCCGGCAGGGAGATCTCCCGCTCAAATTCCAAGAGGATATGCGTGTTTGAAAGTTCGCAGGAGGTGCACTTTATATAGCCTTGCCCGTCCTGTGCCACAACCTCTCGCACCAGGGCGCCTGCGTTGTTAAAGGGCATGTCATCTGCGTCGTGGGTGTAGAGCTCTATTTTGTTTTTCTCTGTCAAAACAGCGCGGGAGACATCGGGAAAGGCGATGCCGGGCTTGCTGTAGATGCTTTTCAGGGCGGCCAGAGCCATGCGCTCGCCTATGATCACATTGGCGCCCGAGGAGTTGTGGATCTCATCGGAGAGGGGCATGTCCAAAGTGGAGGCGACAGACACCTTTGGTATCTCCCTTGCGGCTTGGCGCTGTGCCTCCCGCACATGGGCGGCGTAGATGTCAAAATCTCCGTCAAGGGGAGCGCCTATCCAGCGGTTTATCTGCGCCGTGATGACGGGGATATCTCCAAGCTCCCGCCGCCAGCCCTCCACCGCCGCTTTGAAGCGGGCAAGGTATGTCGGGCCGTCCTTTGAGTTGGCATCGCTGCAGCCCTGGTGCCACACAATGCCGCCCACGGGGCCGACTTTGGGGATGCGCCGCAGCATCGCGCGGTACAGATGCCCGCCTTCGTCGGGGCTCCAGTCCCTCAAGGGTGAGCCCCCGAGGGAGGCCTGCACCAGCCCTATGGGCAGCCCGAGCCCTCTTTTCATCGTGCGGGCAAAGGCCAGGGCAGGGGAGGTGGCATTGCCCCATTCGTAGTTTTCGGGGTAAATCGTGTCTATAAAGGAGTTGAGCGGGTGGGAGGCTATGTGCCACTTGCCGTTGTTGCCAAAGCTGTGGACTCCGAGCTCGGGCGGGTCATAGGCCATGTCCCTGCCGTATCCCGCCATATTGCTCTGGCCGGCCACGAGGTAGAGCATGCCCACACCCACATGGCGCACAATCTTTATCTTGGCGCAGGTGTTGTAGTCTTTTTCGCTGCCCGCATTTGCCTCCAGGCGGTAGAGCCCGCCCGCGGGCAGGCGCAGGGTGGCGCGGTATTGCCGTCCCTCCACCTTCGCACGCACCCATCTCACAACTTCTAAATTGTTCTCCTCCAAAAAGGCCCTGACCCACACACCGTCAAAGTTTAAAAACTCATCTTGAAGCTCCCCCTCAAAGGGGACATCGGCATATCCTTGCTCATTTACCTGATATATGGCAAAATCCGTTGCACAGTCCATAAAAAACCGCCTATTTGTGTTATTTGTATTTTATAGGAAATATCTGAAACTCATTTTATCTCAAAGGCATATACATCGGCATCGACAAGCTCAAAGCGCAGCCTTATGGTTTGACCTTTGAGGGAGGAGACGTCCCGCTCTTTCCAGGTGAGCTTTTCTTCCAGCTCGTCGCCGTAGAGCAGCACGCTGTCTGCCGTGTCAAAGCCTTCAAAGGCCGCTCCCTCGGCGTCCTCTATGCGGACACGGACAGAGCCCGGGGCGCTGGTGGCGTAGTTGAGGGAGATGGCATCGCCCTCAAAGACAAAGGGCTTTGTGACAAAGGAGCCGCCGGAGCGAGGGGCATAAACGGAACCGAAGCGGTATTTTGGCATGGTGACCCGCCTGAGGCAGGAGCTGTCCCAGGCGTAGTTTTCGTTCACATACATGGAAAACTCATCGCCTGTCTCAACAATACCGCGGACGACAATAAGGTTGCGCTGTGTCCAGTTGCGGCGATCGCGGCCCGGCTTTATAAAGCTCTCCATAAAGTGCCTGTCCCAGTGCCTGCCGTCCCTGCTGGTCATCATCACGCAGTCGGAGATTCCGCCGTAGTCATAGTCCTCAAGCTTTTGGCGGCTTGGCACAAACCTCATGGGGAAGGAGAGGTATATGTGCTCTGCACCGGGACACTGCACGGTGGCATTTGTGTAGAGGTGCTCAATGGGCGTATTTTCCCCATATGTGTTGGGGCGGGGGGAGTCCCAGTTTATGAAATCGTCGGAGTAGTTATACTGTATC
>CAYTOF010000045.1:0-266 GCA_964439435.1 uncultured Oscillospiraceae bacterium | reverse complement strand
CCGGGGCTGATTTGTGGATGGGGTCGAAAAATCTGGAATAGCAAACATATTTTTTGTAGTTCGTGTCATAAAAGGCCAGGTTGTGGGAGTCAAAGGCGCCGTCGGTGAAAAGGGGAGAGTCGTTTATCGGCTCCCAGTGGATGCAGTCGGAGGATTTGAAACCCCGCATGCCAAAGCCGCCGCGACCTGCCACCGCCTTGTATTTTTCGGGTATTGTGGGATCCGGGTTTTCGTCTAAAAAGGGGCTGAAATTGTGGGCAAGGACC
>CAYTOF010000044.1:0-18088 GCA_964439435.1 uncultured Oscillospiraceae bacterium | reverse complement strand
CATCATATATATAGCAAGCCCCCACAGCCATCACTACGAGCATATGCTGCTGGCCATCGAAGGCAAGAAACACATTCTCTGTGAAAAATCCTTCACGCTGACGAGAGCGCAAGCCGCGGAAGTCTTCGAAAAAGCGGACAAGGCGGGGATGTATGTGTGCGAAGCCATGTGGACAAGGTTTCTCCCCGCCAATGTTGAATTGAACAAGAGAATCAGAGCCGGTCACATAGGTGAGCTTTCCACGGCATGGGCCTTTTTCGGCACATATTTCCCCGATGAATGGCCTCTTACCCACAGAATATACAACCCCGAGCTCGGAGGAGGCGCCTTGCTGGACATGGGGGTGTATGCGGTTTCCTATATCTCCATGCTTGCGGGAGACAGAGAGCCGGAAAGCCTCAGCACCGTCGGCAAGTTGCTTGTCCCCACCAAAGTGGATTCACAGTCCGTTACAACACTCAGATATCCCGGTGAACTCCTTGCCGTTGCAGGAACCGCGATAAAATCCCACATGAAAGCCAACGCTTATGCATCGGGTGACAAGGGATTTGTAAACATACGCAATTTTTGGAACACAGACTCCTTTGAGATAAATATAAAGGGCAAGACCCAAACCGTAAATCGCCCAAAAGAGATAAGGCAGTATGCGTATCAGGCCAGAGCCATGATGCAAGATTTAAAAGAAGGCCGCAGTGAAAGCGAGATCATGCCCCATGCCGCCACTTTGACGGTTATGGGCATATTGGATGCGGCAAGACATGCCCTCGGATTTTATTATCCCTGTGAAACAGAAAAGAAAAATGTTTAGAAAAGAAAAAAGAACAGATAAGCGCATTGCCGCATACACCGCCGCCACAGCAGTGGCAGCGCTTGGCATCAGCTCCGCAGTGGGGTGGATTCTCACGGAGCTTGCCCTATATCCAAAACGCAAAAGCTTGAAAAGTGCCCTTTTGACCATGGAAAAGAGGGGTGTTTTTGATTCGAGCTATTATGAAAACCTTTCGAGGAAGCCCTTTGCCGTGCGAAGCGGCACATTGAATTTAAGCTGTGAGCTCATTTTGTCCCCAAAAAGCACGGATCGGACAAAGGTTGTGGTTTTCACCCATGGGCATGGTTTCAACAGAGCCGGGATGGTGAAATTTGCCCCGGTTTTCTTGAACCACGGCTACAATATAGTCCTATACGACAACCGCGGGAGCGGTGAAAGCGACGGGCGCATGGTCACGATGGGTCATTTGGAAAAAGACGATCTCAGGGCAGTCATTGACAAGGTCTTTTTGATGTTTGGAAAGGATATACAGCTCGGGCTTGCGGGCGAAAGCATGGGAGGGGCAACGTCGATACTGTGTGCAGCCGCCGACGAGCGCGTGAGCTTTGTTTTGTGTGACTGCGCGTACGCGGACTTTGGTGATCAGATAAAGCACAATGTGAAAAAGACGGCAAAGCTGCCGACTTTTCCCATCAGTTGGTTCTGCTCACTCTTTTTCACACTGCGCGTGGGCATTGAACCGAAGAAAATCAGCCCAAAACAGGCGCTTGTGCAGTTGAAAAGGGATATACCGATCTTCTTTGCCCACGGCACAAAGGACGACTATGTGCCTTGCTCCATGACGGAGAGCATGTACAATGCCTACAAGGGGACAAAAGAGGTGTTTTTCGGAGAGGGAAGTGGACACACAAGGTGCATTGTGGACCATGCCGAAGAATATGAGAGCAGGTTGGGCAAGTTTTTAGATGAGATTTGAACAGTAAAAAAGCCTCCGGGAAATATCCAGGGAGGCTTTTTGATTTTGCGGGCATGTCAGTTAAAATAGACCTTTAAGAAGTTTTTCTTTCCTCTTTTTAGCAACGCAAAGCCGTCATTTATATCGGCCTCTGTCACTGTTTTATCCGCAGATGTGACTTTTTCTCCATTTAGGGAGATACCTCCCTGTTCCACATTGCGGCGCGCTTCGGATTTTGAGGGCAAAAGCTCGCTTGCTACCAAGAGCTCGATGATGTTTATGCCCTCTGAAATCATATCCTTTGACAAATCAGCTCTGGGAGCATCATCGGACATGGCCTTGTTTGAAAAAAGTGAGTCAACCGCGGCCAAAACGCCGTCGGCTTCGTCTTTGCCGTGCACAAGTTTTGTTATTTCATAGGCCATCGTGCGCTTTGCCTTGAGAATGTCGGTATTTACAAGGTTTTTGATTTTATCCAAAGGCAGGTCGGTAAAGAGGCTCAGGAGCATTTCCGAATCGTTGTCATCCACATTGTAAAAATATTGATAGAATTCGTAGGGAGCTGTCTTTTCTCTGGCCACCCAGAGGGTGCCGCTTTCGGTTTTGCCCATTTTCTGGCCGTCTCTTGTGAGGAGCAGCGGACATGTTAGGCCACAGATGTCGCGGTCTGTTTCCGGGGCGGTCTCTTCGATGAAGTTCAGCTTTCGGTTCAATGTGACCCCCGCGACGATATTGCCCCACTGGTCACTGCCGCCAATCTGAAGCACACAACCATATTCCCTGTTTAAATGTATGAAGTCATAGGCCTGCATGAGCATATAGCCCATCTCAAGGAAGGTGAGCCCGCCCTCGCGCAGTCGATTTTCATAGGCATCCGCCGCAAGCATTTTGTTTACGTTGAAATGTATGCCGATTTCGCGCATAAAGTCCACATAATCATAACCTTTGAACCAGTCGGCGTTGTCCAAAACAATGGCGGGGTTGTCACCGTCCATCTTTATAAAGCGAGAGGCAAGTGTTTTAACCTCTTCAAGGTTAAAGCGCACCATATCCTTGGTCAGCATCTTCCGCATGTCGCTTTTGCCGCTGGGGTCACCCACGAGAGCTGTTGCTCCCCCAATGACAAGAATCCCCCTGTGCCCGGCATCTTGCAGGCGCCTGAACATCATCAGCGCAAAAAAATGGCCGATATGCAGACTGTCGGCGGTGGGGTCGATGCCAAGATAAAAGGTTATGGGCGAAGGGCCGTTTAAAAGCTTTTTTAAATGGTCAAAATCCGTGGATTGGTATATATAACCGCGATCTTTGAGGTCGTTAAAGACGTTGTTGTTCATTAAAGTTTCATATCCCCCTTGAAAATATCAACTCGTGCGGAGCGCGAGCAGAAAGCCCTGCAACTTTTGGATATTATATCAAAAAACAACACTTTTATCAAATGTTTTTGCCAAAGAGATTGACATTCACGAGGGTGGGTACTATAATGACAAAAACAAGTCCTCAGACCATGCCTTGAAAACCTTGAAGAATTTAATACAAAATGGACATAAAGAATAAATATATGCCGCGATTTTAAACGAAGAATCTTAGAGAGCGATTATAATTACAATTTGTGCAGTTAAACTAAACTTATAAATGCGGTAACAAGAATATGCACCCGATGCAAAGAGTACACTTTGAGCTTTGGTGTACCCTTTGTAAAAAAGGAGGTAAGGTATGAAAGCACGGACAAGAATTTTCGCACTCGCGCTTGCTCTGCTGATGATAGGAGCGTTGTTTGTAGGTTGCGGGCCCACTGAGGAGCCGAAATCGACTACATCAACCACACCAGTGTCAACGACAGCTGCGCCGAGCACGACGGCACCGCAAAGCACACAAACCGAAACAACACCCGAAACAACAGACGCGCCTTTTAATGCAGAAGGCTATGTGTTTTTATTTGGTGGCGCGAGAAGGTATGATCCTGCCACCAGTCCCGGTACAGCAATGGCCGCAGAACTCAAGTCAATATATGCCAAGATTGAAAAGGAACTCAACTGCTATGTCGAGTTCGTAACCGAATACAAGCTTGAACAGCTTGTATCCGCCGTAGTGGGAGGCGAAAAAATCGTCGACTTTAACCGCGGGCCACAAGCGGTTTGGATTGGATTGTCAATGAACGACTACATCTATGCATTGGATGACCCCATGTTTGTGGACGCCGGCTTAGAGCTTAACAACGAAGATGTGTTTTTCCAACACTATACGCATCTTTCGGATATCAACGGCCATACATGGGGAGTTGATATGTCCGGCAGATTTGAACGAATGAATTTTGGGCATGTCTTCGCTTTTAATAAGAAGCTATGCGAAGAAGCAGGATATCCCGCTGACACACTGTTTCAAAAAGTTTACGACATGCAGTGGAACTATGATTATTTCCTTGAAGTTGCCCGAGCGATTCAGAACAACACAGATCCTGATGACATCATTTGGGGAGTGGCACTTGATTGTGATGGCAACGAAGTTTGGACCAATGGCCCCGGACCTATTATAATGAAAGATGGCAAGTGGACAGAAAACACAATGGCTCCAAATGTACAAGCGGCACTTGAATTTATGTACCTGTTGAACGATAAAGGAGCTCTGTCGCCCGAGCTGTTCAAGGCAGATGGAAGCCAAATCGTAGGTCGTGGTGATAGGCGAAGGATGTTCTATGGAGGAAAAGCGGGATTTGCGGGCCTATATGGTCCAAACTTTGGCGAGGGGGGCACAATGAACATGAGCGACCCCGCCGGTTTGCTGCCAATGCCCAAAGGTTCTGATGCTGACAAGTATATAATGAACTTTGTCGGCACAGATCTGTATTTCATGCCAAAATCTGTAAAAGAATATGAAAAATCTGCTCGGATTATTTCAGCCATTGGACGTGCTGTGCATGATAAAGACGAATACTATAACTTTTTGTTCTATGAAAGCATGCTCGAATGCGAAGATTCATATAAAGTGTTGACAGAGTATCTGCTTCCAAATGGCATCATGAACATCGCCAAAGCCAGCGCGGATTTGCACACTATCATGAGGGACGGATTCTATTCCGATGTTTATGATGGGCAAAAGACACCGCAACAGTCCGCAGAGACGTATAGTGCAGCAATTCAAAACGAGCTCGACAGATTGTTTAAACAGTAATATATTATTAAAATTAGTTTCATGACACCAAGTATATACCGCATTTAAAAGAAAAACCACAGCGCCCTGTTGTTATTGGGGTGCTGTGGTTTCATATTGGCGAACAGTTAAATGTGTCCTTTTCCAAGCAAAAGAACAATGCGGGATTTACTCTGAAACTCCTTTGCCAAAGAGCTCTACCTGGAGCAACATGTGCCCGATATTGCCCTCGCCCGCATATTTTGTGTGGTCAAAGTAGTTTTCTGTCAAAGGAGACCAATAAAGAGGATTTTCCTCCTCGACAAGAGGGACATCTTCCGAAAGCCTGCCGACATAGACCTCCACCCTGCAGTTTTGGTTGTGATAGACAAAGTCCATGAGGTGTGAGAGAGCTATCTGCTGCTTGCAAATGCCACTCTCTTCAAAAAGCTCCCTATACGCGGCGCAAAAGCCGTCTTCATCTTTTTCTATTTAACTCCGGGCAAATTTCCAAGCCCCAAATAGGGGTCTTTGTGTCTTTGACACATGAGAATTTTGTCGCCTTTGGCGTTGTAAACGATAATCAAATTATTTCCCTGCATGGTTGTCTCCTTAAACTGTATTGCAAGTTTAGTATAGTTAGATTGCTATATAAAGTCAAGGAGCTCATAAAAACGCAGAGATGCCAACAAAAGTAAAAAAAACCAAAATAAAATGATAAACCTGATGGGCACAAACATGATAAAATATAATGAAATGTTGTATAGTGATATTCTGCGGAAAGAAGGTGCGCCTATGAATATAAACGAGTGGATTTGTGATTTGACCGAGACAAAAAAGAAAAAAGCCCTGCCCATACTTTCCTTTCCGGGGGTGCAGTTGCTTGGCATAAGTGTGAAGGAGATGATCTCCTCAGCACAAAAAAGCGCGTCATGCATAAAGGCTATCGCAGACAGATACAATGCCGCGGCTGCCGTCAGCTTGATGGATCTCTCCGTTGAGGCGGAGGCATTTGGCAGCGAGGTCAAGTTTTCGGAAAATGAAGTCCCGACAGTGCTGGGCAAGCTTGTCAAGACATATGAAGATGCCCTGTCGCTCAAAGTGCCGAAAGTGGGAGAGGCACGGACGGGCATCTGTGTGGATGCCATCAAAACAGTGAAAACACAGATATCGGACAGGCCTGTGCTCGGAGGCATAATCGGGCCTTTCTCTCTTTCGGGCAGGCTCATGGGGATGACGGATATCATGATAAATTGCTATGAAGAGCCCGAATTTGTCCATGAGACATTGAAAAAAGCAGCGGGGTTTTTGACTTCCTATGCCAAAGCCATGAAGGCCGCGGGAGCGGACGGCATTCTCATGGCAGAGCCCGCAGCCGGCTTGCTGTCCCCGCGACTGTGCGCTGAGTTTTCAAGCCATTATGTGCGGGAAATAGTCAGCGAAACCAGGTCGGAGGACTTTATCGTGATCTACCACAATTGCGGCAACACATTGCCCCTAATAGACTCTATTTTAACCATCGGAGCGGATGCATATCACTTCGGCGATGCCGTGGACATGGTGAAGATGCTCGAAAAAATCCCCTCCCATATCCCGGTGATGGGCAATTTGAGCCCCGCGGAACACTTTTTAAACGGAACACCAAACTCTGTCTACGATGCGACAATAAAGCTGCTTGAGAGGACACAGAGCTATGGCAATTTCATACCCTCATCAGGCTGCGACATCCCCCCGCAAAGCCCGATTGAAAATATCGATGCTTTTTTCAAAGCCGTTGCAAGTTTTTACAAAGACCTATGATGCACATAAACAATAAAAATTTTAGCCCCTCACATGTTTCTAAAATGTGAGGGGCTAAAATTATGAACGGTTGTAAAATTGCACTTGCTTTAGGATTTTCGCATCAGTGCCTTAAAAAAGCTCAGTCTTCCAAAGCGGCCTTGAGGGTCTTGAGCTGGTTATCCAACTCGACGGGCAACTCGGCTCCGAATCTTGCATAGAGCTCTGAAATACTCTCCGCATCTTCCAGCCAATAGCTCTTTTCTACCTGGAGGATCTCTTTGAGGGTGTCGAGGTCAAACTTGACGCCTTTTTCTATATCATAGTCAAGACCCGTGAGGTCAATGTCCTCCGCATAGGGGACATAGCCGATTTCTGTCTCTTTGGCATCCACTTTGCCTTCACAGCGCTTGATTATCCAGTGAAGAACGCGGAAATTGTCGCCAAAGCCCGGCCAAATGAACTTGCCGTTGTCGTTCAAACGGAACCAGTTGACGTTGAAAATCAAGGGAGGATTTTTAAGTTTCTTTCCTATGTCGAGCCAATGACGCCAGTACCATGCCATATTGTAGCCGCAGAAGGGCAACATGGCCATCGGGTCTCTGCGTACGACACCCACAGCGCCGGAAGCTGCGGCTGTTGTTTCGGAGGCCATGATGGAGCCCACAAATACGCCGTGTTCCCAGTCTCTGGACTGATACACCAGCGGTGCGGTCTTAGCGCGGCGTCCGCCGAAGATGATTGCGGAGAGAGGCACACCTGCCGGGTCTTCCCATCTTGGGGAGATGCAGGGGCAGTTGGCGGCAGGAGCCGTGAAGCGAGAGTTGGGGTTTGCTCCCTTTACGCCCGAATCGGGATCCCAAGGATTGCCTTTCCAATCGATGGAGTTTTGGGGGGGATTTTTGTCAAGACCTTCCCACCAGACAGTGCCGTCGTTGGGGTTGTGAACAACGTTTGTGAAGATGGTGTCTCTCTGTGTGGAGATGAGGGCGTTGGGGTTTGATTTCATATTTGTGCCCGGGGCAACGCCAAAGAAACCGGCTTCGGGGTTCACGGCGCTGAGACCGCCGTCTTCGTTGATGCGAATCCAGGCAATGTCATCGCCCACAGTCCAGACCTTATAGCCTTTGTCCAGATATTCCTTAGGGGGAATGAGCATGGCGAGGTTTGTCTTACCGCAGGCAGAGGGGAAAGCGCCTGCCATATACTTTGTCTCGCCGTCGGGTTTTTCCACTCCGAGGATGAGCATATGCTCGGCCATCCAGCCTTCTTTCCAGCCTTGATAAGAGGCGATGCGCAGGGCAAAGCACTTTTTGCCAAGCAGCACATTGCCGCCGTAGCCTGAGTTGCAGGACCATATGGTGTTGTCTTGGGGGAACTGAAGGATATATCTCTTCTCTTCGTCGACGTCGACTTTACCGTGCAGGCAGCGGACAAAGTCATCGCTGTCTCCGAGCATGTCCAGCACGGCATTGCCTGTGCGCGTCATGATCTTCATGTTGAGCACGACATAAATCGAATCGGTCAGCTCAATGCCCACTTTGGCAAAGGGTGAGCCGATTGCACCCATGGAGAAGGGGATGACATACATTGTGCGGCCTTTCATGGAACCGCGGAAAATGTCACTCGCCATATCATAGGCTTTTTCGGGAGCCATCCAGTTGTTTGAGGGACCTGCCTCAAGTTCCGTCGGCGTGCAAATGAAAGTGCGGTGTTCGACTCTTGCAACGTCGTTTATAGCGGTCCGGTGGTAATAACAGCCGGGCAACTTTTCCTGGTTGAGCCTGATCATCTCGCCTGTGGAATTGGCCTCGCTTCTGAGAGCTTCAAATTGCTCTTCGCTGCCGTCAATCCAAACGATACGGTCGGGCGTTGTGAGCGCTGCACATTCTGCTATCCAGTCAAGCAGCGCTTTATTTTTTGTAGGCGACATATATAACTCCTTTCAAGTTTTGCATGGGCAAATGGCGACAATGCGCGATTTTGGCCCATTATGCAAAGTAATATATATTATACCGTATTTCAAGATTGATTACAACAGCTAAAATTTGCAAGAGGACAAATATTTTCTCGTCTTCGCAGGAATTTAAACAGTGTCGACCTGCCCGGGCAAAACATTCAGCAGAAATTGCTCTGAGGGTTTACCCGGTGCCGATAGGAGCTTGTTGAGGGAACGTTTGAGCTGTTTTATCTCTCTATTCAATCCCTTTAGAATGCATAAGCCCCATCAATACATTGGAGAGAAAATGAAACCGATCGGTGGGGATATCCTCGGCACGTCTGTCTTTTTCGATGTCTGACAAAGAGAGCAATCCGTGGAGCTCTTCTTTGGACAAAAGCGGCTGATAATGGGCCAAGAGGTTGTTTGCCAGTGTCTTTCTTCTGTTTGCAAAAGAGGCCTTGGCAAAATCTATGAAAAATTCTGCTTCCGCAAAGTCTCTTTTGGAGAGATCAATCCTTACTGTTTCAGAAAGTACACCGGGTTGTGGGAAAAAAGCGTGCACAGGCACGCCAAAAAGCCTTTGAGCCGATCCGAAATAGGCCACATAAGCGGATAAAAGGCAGTATTCACGGGAGCCCGGCCGAGCTGTGATTTTGTCTGCGGCTTCTTTTTGTATTGTCAGGACAATAGAGGAAAAAAGGTTGGCAAAAAGCAAAGCGCAAGTGGCTTTGGTTGTGATATAATAGGGCAAATTTGAAACGGCGCAAAGGTGCCCATCGCCAAAGTGAGAAGCACAGAAAGCTTTTAAATCCACTTCGAGGATGTCTTTGAAAACCACCTCCACATTTGGCAAATCAGCAAGGGTGGATGCAAGAATTGGGCTGAGAGCACGGTCGATTTCAACGGCAACCACCTGTTTGGAGCGCGCTGCCAGCAAGCGCGTAAGACTGCCAAGCCCCGGGCCGATTTCCAAAACGGAGCTATGCGCGTCAAGGCTCGCGGCATCCGCTATTTTTTCCAAGATAATGCGGTCGGTCAAAAAGTTTTGTCCGAGGCTTTTTGAGATTTTAAAACCTTGGCTGTTCAGCAGGGCTTTTATTTGCCTTGTGTCATGCAGATCGATCATCCTTGCTTTCCTCTTCGGTTCAGATTTGCCGCCTCCACTGCAAAAAGCATGCAGGTGGGGACATGTGGATGGATTTTGGTTTGATTATACCACAAAAGAGCGGGATATGTTATAATATTATAACAGCGCTGTGTTTTGATATGAGAAAGATGAGTGAAAAGGTGGAAGAGCATGCAAAAAAAAGGAGTTTATCTTGACAATGCCGCGGCAACCCCGATCTGTGAGCGGGCATATGAGGCATTTGCCTCAGCAAGTGCTCTTTTTGGCAACCCATCTTCGATTCATGCCAAAGGATATGAGGCGGAGTGCATATTAAACGATGCAAGAGAGGAAGTCGCCCAAAGCATGAACGCCAAGGCGGAGGAAATTGTTTTCACCCCGGGAGGCACCTTTGGCAACAACCTTGCAATCCTTGGCACTATGAGGCACCTTGGCGGAGCGCACATAATAACAAGCCTTGCCGAGCACTCTGCGGTTTACAACACAGTCAAACATCTTGAAGAGAGTATGGGTTATAAAACCACATACATAAAGCCGACAAAAGACGGCGGTGTGGACATAAAGGACATTTCAAAGGCACTGAGACCGGAAACGGCGTTGGTGTCCATCATGCTTGTAAACAACGAGACAGGCACGATAAACAAAGTGGACGAGATCAAGAAAGCTTTGGACGAAAAAAAGAGCAAAGCGCTGTTGCACACGGACGCTGTGCAGGGGTACACAAAGATAAAAACAGATGTGCATGCGCTCGGAGTGGATTTGCTGACCATTACCTCCCACAAAATCCACGGGCACAGGGGCATTGGCGCGCTTTATGTGAAGAAAAACACAAAAATCCACCCCATCACCTTTGGCGGAGGACAGGAACAAGGACTGGTTCCCGGCACGCAGAGCCCTGCTCTTGCGGCTTCCTTTGCCGCCGCGGTCAAAGAAGCCAATGTCCACGACTTCAATAAAACCGCCGCTCTTGCCCGGATGGCGCAAAAGCGGATTTTGGATGAGGTTCCAAGGGTTACTATGATTTCGAGTATGAGCGATAGCGGCATCTTTATGCTCTCCTTGCCCGGCTTGCGCGGAGAGACAATTGTGCACTATCTTGCTGCAAAGGGCATTTTCATTTCGGCGGGGTCGGCCTGCGGACGCGGTAAAAGGAGCAGGGTGGCAAATGCCCTGGAGCTGGACAAAGAGGTGTCCGAAGGGGCTGTGAGAATCAGCTTTTCGAGATATAATACAGCCTATGAGGTGGATGCCCTCATAGAAGGGCTAAAAGGTGCGCAAAGAGAGATTGCAGGGAGATCAAATTGATACGGAGGAAGGCATGTCCGATATATATAAGGAAACAATACTTTTAAAACTTGGTGAAATAGTGCTCAAAGGCGGCAACCGACGCGCCTTTGAGCAAAAGCTTGTGCAAAATGTGCGAAAGCGCCTCAAATCCATAGGCGAGTTTGACATCAGCTCCATGCAGTCAACAGTGTACATAAAGCCAAAAGAGGGTCAAGGTGCTGCGGCTATGGATGAGGTTGTCCGAGCTGTCAAACAGATATACGGCATAGCCGTGATAAACAAGGCGGCGGAGAGTGAAAAAGACATAGAAAAACTGGCGGAGTTAGCGGCGAACTACTGCAAAGAGGAGCTTTTGGCCGCCAAAACATTCCGCGTCGAAGCTCGGCGCTCGGACAAGAGCTTTCCCATGACCTCCCCGGAGATAGCTGCACATATCGGAGCCCATTTGCTGCAAAAGTTCCCCTCTCTGCAGGTGGACCTCGAAAACCCGCAGATCACAATAGGAGCGGAAATCCGTGACAAAGCGGCATATATCCATTCAAACAGGATAGCAGGAGCGGGAGGTTTGCCTGTGGGCATGAGCGGGAGAGCGCTTTTGCTGTTATCGGGAGGGATTGACAGCCCCGTAGCGGGGCACATGATGGCAAAACGAGGCGTTGAATTGGCCGCTATCCATTTCGAAAGCCCGCCTTACACCTCTCCGCGCTCAACAAGAAAGGTCGCCGACCTCGCAAAGGCGATGTCGCGGCGTTGCGGATACATAAGGCTTTTCACGGCAGATGCGGCACAAGCTATGCTCAAAATAAGAGAGAGCTGCCCCATGGAGCTTTTCACCGTCATTTTGCGGCGATTTATGGTGCGCACAGCCTGCATCATCGCCCAAAACGAAGGTTGCTCCGCTCTGGTGACGGGCGAAAGCCTGGGTCAGGTCGCCTCGCAGACCATGGAGGCGTTGCAAGTGACAGAAGAGGCCTCAGACAGGCTCATATTCCGACCGCTGATCGGGCTTGACAAGGAGGAGATCGTCACCATTGCACGCCAAACAGAGACCTTTGACATATCCTCCAGGCCCTATGAGGACTGTTGCACTGTTTTCACTCCGAGGCATCCCGAGCTTAGGCCAAGGCTTGCACAGGTTTTGGAGGCGGAGAGCGCTCTTTGCATGGAGGAGCTGTGCGAGGAGGCGGCAAAAAATGCCCGCAGATGGGTATTTGATTGAGGACATGGATTTGCGCATGTTTTACAAAAATAAGGAGGCGTACACTTGAACGCAGAAATCATTTCGGTGGGAACAGAACTGCTGCTCGGGGAAATAGTCAACACAGATGCGCGTTTTGTGTCGGAAGCACTCTCTGAGCTGGGTATAAATGTGTTTTATCACACCGTGGTGGGGGACAATCCCACAAGGCTTGCGGCGATTATGAACACCGCAAAGAAGCGCTCGCAACTCATAATCACGACAGGCGGCCTCGGCCCCACATACGATGACCTTACAAAGGAAGTTATATGCGAAACCTTTGGGCTTTCGCTGGAGCTTTCGGAGGAGAGCCTTTCGCGTATACAGATATTTTTTGATCGGCTGGGCAGACCGATGACGAATAACAATATAAAACAGGCGATGCTGCCCAAAGGTTGTTATGTGCTGTCAAATGACTATGGCACGGCACCGGGTTGTGTGGTGGAAACAGAGGGCACCATGGTGGCGATGTTGCCCGGGCCCCCCAGAGAATGCGAACCCATGATGCGCGACAAACTGATGCCCTATCTGGCGTCAAAACGCGATGGCTTCATACTTTCTCGGCGTGTGCGCATCTTTGGCATGGGCGAATCCGCCGTGGAGGAAAAGCTCCAAGGCATGATGGAAAGTGCAATCAACCCCTCTATTGCACCATATGCCAAAGAGGGTGAGGTCATGCTGCGCATAACAGCAAAGGCCGAAACGGAGGAAAGGGCAAGGGAAATGCTCTCGCCCATATGTGAAAAAGTCGTTTCAGAACTGGGCAATGTGGTATACGGCGTGGATGTGGAGTCATTGGAAGAGGCCATCATCTTGAAATACGCGGAAAAAGGCCTGACAATTGCCTGCGCTGAGTCCTGCACGGGCGGTTTGGTGTCAAAGAGGCTGACAGACATCCCGGGAAGCTCTTATGTTTTAATGGGCGGTGCCGTGACATATTCAAATGAGTCAAAGACAAAGCTTTTGTCCGTGCCGGAAGATATATTGCACTCCCATGGCGCTGTGAGCGCACGGTGTGCAGAATATATGGCGATGGGAGCGGCGAAACTTTTTGGCACAGATGTGGCGGTGAGCACAACGGGCATTGCAGGGCCCGACGGGGGAACAGACGAAAAGCCTGTGGGGCTCGTGTATGTGGGGATTTATCGTAATGGGGAAACCACATCTCACAAACTCATGCTCGGAGGGAGAAACCGAGACAGGGCGTACATCCGCCACATGGCGGCAAGTCATGCCCTGAAACTTGCTCTGGATTGCTGCGAAGATTAAGAAAAAACCAAGAAAAACCCTTGTTCATCAAAACACGAACGAGGGTTTTTGTGTAAAACAAAAGAAAACTGCGTGAAAAACCCGTCGCCACAATGTGGCATTGTGATCTGAGAGCGGGTTGTATCGCCTGTGCCCAATTTGGTTTAGGAACACTTTTTTCAACTGTGTTTTTTATTTTTTCATATCATCTTTTATTTCAATGTGGTATAATCAAAAAAACGGCTTGAAAAAGAGGGAGAGGCATGAAAAAGACAAAACTGCTTTTGCTTGTATTTGCCGTGTTGCTGGTGCTGGGGGCTTGTTCCGGCACGGTCACAAAAAAACAGGAGACAGAATATGTCAGCTCGTTGATAGAGAATATCGGCACCGTGGGATATACCTCACTGCAATCGCTAAACCGCGCAGAGCATGCATATGCATCTTTGACCGATGAACAGAAAAAGGACGTGGAGAATCACAACAAACTGTCCGATGCGCGCAAAGCCTATGATGAGCTGACTTCCGTCCCGAAAAAGGGCAGGATAGACCGAGAAAAATTCCAAATCGGCGCCTATTGCTACCGTGAGTCTCTATGGAATGACACGGATATGCAAAAGTTTGCCGATGCGGGTTGCTCGCTTATCACAGGTGCCCCCTACAACAAAACCCTGCTTGACCTCTGTCAAAAATACGGCGTCGGCACCTTTGTCCACAGCTTGTATTACAGCGCCGACAGGACAATTGAGGTCATAGACGAGAAATTTGCAACATATGAGGACCATCCCGCCATCTGGGGCATGGATTTGATCGATGAGCCCCACGCCTCACAGTTGCCCGGCATAGGCAAGGTCGTTGAGCGGGCGGAGGCGATTTTCCCTGCGAGCCTTTGCTATATCAACTTGTTTCCCAACTATGCCGATTCCGGTCAGCTCGGCAATAGAAGCTATGAAGAGCACATAGCGGCTTATGTCGAGAATGTCGGCACAGACTATATCAGCTATGACCACTATATGTATTCAAATACGGGCGGATTGTTCTATTCCAACCTGCAAATTGTGGCCGATGCCTGCAGGCAAACGGGCAGGGATGTCTGGATTGTGCTTGAAGTCAGCAATTTAAAGGAGTTACTCAATGACCGACATATGCGCGCCCAGGCCTATTCATCCATGTGCTATGGCACAAGGCTCATAAGCTGGGCTTGCTGGACATATGGCTGGTACAAGCCTGATCTGCAGATTGTGGACAGCCAAAACAATTACACCTCCATGTATGAAGACCTCAAATCTGTCAACCATGAGATTTTGAAGGTTTCAGAAGATTATATGAAATTTGAAAACATCGCCACCTTTACCCTCGGAGGAACCTCGCAGGAGGCGTTGGCGCCAACGGCTTTAGCGGCGTATTCTTGGGAGGGGCAGGATGTGTTTTCCCTGCTCTCCATTGACGGTGACGGTTCGGCGGTTGTCGGCTATTTTGAGAAAAAAGACGGCAGTGAATACGCTCTTCTTGTCTCAAACACCTCTGACATCAAAGGCGGAGAATTTGACAACACCTTTACATTCGCCGTGCCCTACGCAACCTCGGTTAGTGCATATATCAAGGGCGAAAAAACCGAGTTGACCGCAGGTGAAGACGGCATGTACTCGGTCGTCATCCCAAATTGCGGAGGAACCTTTATCATGGTAGAGCGCGACGAGGCAGCGGCTTTCCATGCCGAAGTCAAAGAGCACTACAAAGACTACTCTAAAAACACCGCATTGGAAATAACCTCTGACACGATCGGCTTCGGTGCGGACGCCACCGGCTTTGAATATGATGTAAAGGGGATCTCGGAGCTTGGATTGGAGTTTGTTCTGGGTCGTGCGGCGAGTGCACATGTAGCCGACTTAGCGGCAAAAAACATCGGCATTTATGCCAATGATATCTACCACAAAGACAGACAAGACCTGAAAGTCGGAATCACCATTCCCCATGCCCTGAAATATGGCTACCATATTGAATTCCTCCAAAAACTGGGAGAAAACCCGGGTCTTGTGATTTCGCAAAATGAGTTCAACGACATCGAGCCGCTGATAAATGCAACTCAAAAAGACTTTTTTGTAATGCATGACGAGTGCATCAGATACTCCGGTGATGTCAAATTGATGAACGCTAAATATTTTGGCGCCTTGGCAACAGCCGGGAAGTTCTGCGTTGAAAAAGACAAGTCCCTCTGGATAATGCTGGACACAGCCGCAAATCCGGCGGTTTCCGGAGCTGCACCGACACCGTCACAGCTCACATGGCAGATATGGTCTGCATACACATTCGGCGCAAAGAAAGTCATATTCCAAAGCTATGAAGCTCTTAAAAACAACGACGAGCTGTATGAAACGGCCAAAACCGCTATATCGGACATAAAGGCACTCGCCCCGATATACACAGAATACGAGTACTCGGGTATTTACACCAAAGGGATTGACGCGCGTTCCCCCAAAGTCTCTCTGAAAGATGCGAAGGCGATGGAGCGTGTCCCCTATCTTAAAAACATTGACGCTGACGACGCTGCGCTGTTTGGGCTTTTTAAGTCAGAAAACGGTTCAGCTATGATGCTGCTTCCGGCAAACACAAAGGAACTGCTCGAAGATGCCCTATCCCCGCTCACCGTCACCATCACGCTTGACGGCACAGAGAAAACCGTCACCGCATATGTCGACGGCAAAGCCACGGTGCTTTCGAGTACAAACGGCACTTACACAGTTTCACTCCAAGGATACAAGGGCGTTTTCGTCACAGTGGAATAACGCAGCCGAAGAATAAATATTATAAAACACAAATCCAAAGAGCCCGCTTTATATAAAAGCGGGCTCTTTGAGGTTATATTGTTATCTGTTTGTAAAGCTCTGCTCTATTGACAATATCACGCCGCCGTCATTGTTGCTTGGAATGATTTCATGGGCAAGGTTTTTTATCTTCTCCACGGCGTTGGACGGTGCAAAGCTCCTGTCGGCTGCGGAAAACATATCCAGGTCGTTTAAGTTGTCTCCAAAAACATAGAGTAGCTCTGCGCCCGCAAGCTCTGCTGCTGCACGCGCTCCCACACCTTTGCCGGCATCGGAGGAACAAAATTCAAGAAAATAGTAGCCTTCACGGTAGGTGCAAGTATAAAAGTTGATTTTTATACCCTCAATAAGGCACAATTTGGCAAAGAGGGGGTTTAAAAGGTCAAAATGATCATAGTAGGAACAGGAAATGATCTTGGCGGCGGGCAGCTCGTTTTTTATACCGCACACCTTGGAGTTTTCGGCTTCCAAGGCTTTTAAATAGCTGATAACGGGGACACTGAGTTCTATGTCATCGCGGTAATAGGTGATAAAGGGATTGCCCGCCTCCTCCGAACACGCATACATGCGGGGAGAGAGGTCAAATTCAAGACAGACTTTCCATATCTCAGACATCAAATCCCCGGGGATGGGAAAGCTTTTCACAGGCAGATTTTTATTTGAATCCCACAAAAGTGCGCCGTTCAAACAGACGGCGGGTGCGGAGAGACAGACATTTGAGTTGTTTATGACCCGCATGGCGGTCATGGGGGAGCGAGCTGTGGCGATTGTAAACAAAAGTCCGCGATTACACATGTTTTTGATGGATGCGGCATGCATGGGGGCGACCATTTGCTCGTCGTTTAGGAGTGTGCCGTCAAGGTCGGTGGCGAATAAGATGTTTTGTTGCACTTTTTTGCCTTTCTTCATACGCAGTTGTATTTAAAATTGTATTTTGTGAGTTTCAAGTCTTTTCAGAAGCCAAATCGGACATCAGCTTGTCCACACTCTGGAGGACAGAGAGCAGAGACTGCCACATGACGGGATATTTTTCGGAGAGCGCATCGTATTCAAGTACCATGGGCACACCGGATTTAGCCGGGGCCAAGGTTTGCATTTTGTATGCGTTGAGCTTTAAAAGCGCCTCTGTCAGAGGCGTCGCCACGTCGTCGGGCAATGTGAAATAGTCTGTCTCACTTCCGCCGCAGTTGCAGATAAAGCGAAACTGTTTGTAGAGACAGAGCTTTACATGTTCAAAGGACAGCGACAACAGCTCCTCGTTGTTTGCGGATTTTAATATCTCAACCAATAAATTTATGGCGTTAAATAGCAGTTTTTTTTCGATTTCGATGCGTTTTCCATCCGGTGAGATCTCGTCTTCCGGATGACCGTCATCCTGTCCCACCAAAAGCGAGGCTCCTTTTCGGTCCATTGTTCTGCCGAGCAAAAAGTCAACGGAGCAGGAATAGTATTCGGCAGCCTTCAAGATAAACACAATGCCGGGCTCCCTTATGCCATTTTCATAGTGAGAGAGCAAGGCCTGTGACACACCCAAGGCATCGGCAACCAGACGTTGGCTGACCTTTTTTTCCCTTCTCAGCTTTGCAAGATTCTTTGGAAAAGTTGTGTTCATCTGCCTTTGCACCTTCTTAAAAATAGTGTGATTGTTCCTTGATTACAAAATGACATAATAGGAACAACATTATACAACATGTTATAGACAAAGTAAAGGGATATAGGGGGAATAAGACAGAGCAATTGATAAAAGTTAATTGCCAAGTTAAATGCAACCACTGTGTGCCTTGATGGTCGAATTTA
>CAYTOF010000043.1:0-18774 GCA_964439435.1 uncultured Oscillospiraceae bacterium | reverse complement strand
TCTATCACTTTACTTTTACTCTGTCTAACCTTGCTTTTACTTTGACCGCCCACCAATATAAATTGGAAATTTATGCTTTTCAAAAGCTAAATGCAGATATTGCAAAACTGACAAAATAGGTATATACTAACTTTCTAAGCTGTAGAGAAAGTAAGTAATTAAAGTTATAAGCCTTTCAAAATAGACGTCAGGATGGATATAATATGAAAATAATAATAATTGGCGACGGGAAAGTCGGATATACTCTTGCGGAAAGTCTCTCAAAAGAAAACCATGATATCACCATTATAGATAAAGATGCCCAAGCACTTAAAAGAGCGAGTGACTATTTGGATGTCATGTGCATCAAAGGAAATGGTGTCAGCACTAAAATACTGCAGGAAGCAGGAGTAAAGAAAAGCGATTTACTCATCGCCGCAACAAGCAGCGATGAGATGAACATGGTCTGTTGCCTTACTGCTAAAAAGCTTGGCGCTGCACATACGGTTGCCAGAATCAGAGACCCTGAATATGCCGGTGAGCTTTCTGTTTTAAAGGCGGAACTGGGGTTGGATATGGTCATAAATCCTGAATTGGCCGCAGCCGGTGATATAGCACGCCTTATAAAATTTCCACCTGCTGTGAATGTAGAGACCTTTTCAAAGGGAAGAGTTGAAATGGTGGAAATCAAAGTGACGCAGAGTATGTCTGTTGCCGGGATGCTTATAAAAGACATTGCAGTACGCATATCATCGTTAATTCTCATTGGCGCAGTTGTCAGAAATGGTGATGTATTTGTACCCGATGGAAACTTTCAAATCAAGGAAGGTGACACGATTTATATAGTGGGCAAGCCCTCTCGAGTATATGAATTTTGTAAACATATAGGTATTCATATACAGAGAATAAAAAATGTCATGATTATGGGAGGTGGCAGAATAGCCTATTATTTGACGCCTTTTCTCGAAGAGATGGATGTCAAAGTCAAGATCATAGAAATAGATGAGGAGAGATGTAAAGAACTTTCTGAACTTTTGCCCCGTGCATTGATTATACACGGTGATGGCACTGATGAGAAGTTGTTGAAATCTGAAAACCTTGAAGGGATGGGTGCTTTTATTTCCGTTACCGGCAGAGACGAAGACAATATAATATCCGCCCTACTTGCAAAACAAAGTGCAGTTACAAAAGTGATAGCGAAAATAAACAGGATTAGCAATTTTGACGTCATAAAAGGAATGGGCTTGGACAGTGTTGTGAGTCCCAAATTGATAACAGCAAATTATATTGTGCGTTATGTCAGAGGCTTACAGAATGCAATGGGCAGCCAAATCAATACGCTTTACAAAATGATAGAAGATAGGGTAGAGGCGATAGAGTTTATTGCAGATGCAAACGCAAAATACAACAATGTGCCTTTAAAAGACATGAATATCAATAAAGGCATCCTTGTTGCTGCTATTGTAAGAAATAACGAAATCATCATACCTCACGGAAATGATGTGATAAAACCCGGTGACAGTGTAATACTGATAACAAAAGACAAGACAGTAGCGGATTTAGTCAATGTTTTAGATTAGGGGATATGAAATGAATTATAAAATGTTGGTAAAATCTTTGGGCAATGTTTTGTGTATTGAAGCGGCATCCATGCTTGCGCCAGTGGTGGTTTCGATCATATACAGACAAAATGATACTAGTGCTTTTATATACACCATCTTGATAGTTCTGTGTGTTGGTCTCGGTATGCGCAGTATAAAGACACAAAATCCTGCCATTTTTGCAAAAGATGGGTATGCAATAGTTGCATTGGCATGGTTGGCGGTATCCTTTTTTGGTGCCCTCCCCTTTGTGTTCAGCGGAACTATTCCCTCATTAACCGATGCTGTTTTTGAATCTGTTTCTGGGTTTTCCACTACAGGAGCCAGCATTTTGAGAGAAGTAGAGCATTTACCAAAGGGCATTTTATTTTGGAGAAGTTTTACACATTGGATAGGGGGCATGGGTGTTCTTGTTTTAATGATAGCAGTCTTGCCGCGCGTCAACGCAACATCGTTTCATATTTTGAGAGCGGAGTCTCCCGGTCCTTCACCTGAAAAGTTCACACCTAAAATCAGACAAGTCGCAAAAACGCTGTATATTATATATTTTTTCCTCACAGGCGCACAGATTATATTTTTGCTGATGGGAGGGATTTCTTTATTTGATGCTCTTGTTCATGCATTTGGCACTGCAGGCACAGGGGGATTTTCAAGCAAAAACGCAAGTGTTGCAGCATTTGGAAGCGTATATATTGAAGTTGTCATAACTGTGTTCATGTTCATGTTTGGTATTAATTTTTCTCTATATTATGCTTTGTTAAAAAAAAATATAAAAACATTTTTTAAAAATAAAAAATTTAAATTTTATTTGGGCACTGTGTTTGTTGCGATCTTATTTATAACGCTGAACATAAGGAGTTCAGTATTTAAAACCGTCGAAGAAGCTCTCAGACATGCATCTTTTCAGGTCAGCTCAATTATAACAACAACCGGATATTCATCCACTGACTTCACCATGTGGCCTATTTTCAGTCAAATCATACTGGTAATGTTGATGTTTGTCGGGGCCAGTGCCGGTTCAACAGGCGGCGGTATCAAGTTTATTCGGGTAATATTGCTGTTCAAGATTGCAAAACGCGAAATAACAAAGCTGATTCATCCCAATGCAGTCAAAACAGTCAAGCTCAATGGAAAAACAGTGAGCGAAGAGATGTTGTGGGGGGCAATGGTATTTTTCTTCGTTTACATAGTATTTTTTGCCTTTTCAGTTGTGTTAGTAGCACTGGACAACAAAGACTTTATATCGTCTTTTTCGGCGGTTGCTTCGACGCTGGGGAATATAGGCCCCGGCTTGGGTGTTGTAGGGCCTGCAGGTAATTATGCTGACTTTTCATTTGTAAGCAAGCTGATAATGACTCTTTGCATGGTAATGGGTAGACTTGAAATATATCCTATTCTGTTGCTCTTAGTGCCGGACTTTTGGAAACGTGCTAGCATGTAACAAATTCAGAAGTACAAATCCTTAAAAAAAGACTACACCGGTCTTGCGTAGGCCGATGTAGTCAGCTGCCTTTTGGAAAATCAACTTATGGAAAACCGGATTGCCAAGTAGAATTTTGAGGGAAACCAAAGATTAATTCGGATATTAGACATAATCACAATACAAACTCACAGTTGCTCTCCTCCTTCGTCAAGCCAGTGACGATAGAAATCGACACCTTTCCATTTCTGCTCCAAAAATGCACGAAGCGAGGTTTCAGGGGAAACCCATTCTTCTATTCGAGTCAGACCAAAAGCCTTCCAATCTGAGAAAAACTCATTTAACTTTTCAGGATCCAGAATTCCGCGAAGCATCGCATCAGTTTTTAAACGTATATACCGCAGCGAAAGCCTTGCCTTAGCGACTCGGTAAAGACATAGTGGGTCATTGCTAACAGCTTTTTCAGCCAAATCGAAAAGATTGTCATATTGATCCAGCATCTCGGGAGCCAAGAAAGCATGTGTTGGATTGTCGTTAAAACCGACATGGATATTATCCTTTGTGACTTTGTCAGATAAAAGCTCAATATAGCTGCGGATATAGGACGCGGCAGCGCCATAATAGTAATCGGTGAATTCAGAAATTAACTCAGCTACATCGGCATTCGGATTCCACAGGAGACGTGTGATTACATAAGCACGCAATTCATTGAGATCTGTTCCGCCATAACTTGCGCCATTGGCCTGTTCAAACACGCCCTTAACACCATTGTTTACAAAAGTTTGGATGTTCTTTTGTAGAATATGCCAGTTGGGATGAGGAGTTGGATAGTGAGCAAAGCATGTCGTATAGTCCCAGATATAGATCCTATCGGTGATATTTCCCCAGTTTCTAAGATCTGATATGAACGAAGAACCGGAACCGTCCGGTTTTATAACCATGCGTGAGGTGTCATCACATTCTTCCAGAGAATGGGCAAAACAACACTCAATTGTACACAATCTTACGCAGACATTGTGTCTTGGCTTTGTAATTTTTGGCGCAGGTCTTGTATAGTTATATGCCAAAGTGTCGAATATCACACCAGGAAATTCTGGTTCAAGCTTTTTGGCGATTGCGTTGACAAAACGGAGCAAGGTGCCGGCAGGGGAGCCTTCCTCTCTGTCGATTTCTAAGCATGACTCACAGGAGCATCCGGGGTTTTTATCGTTTTGAGAAACAGATATGAGTTTTGAATCCGGAGCTTCATTGAGACGTTTGCGAACAGAGTCGATTGCAATTTCCAAAACTTGTGGGTTGCTCAAACAGAGTTGCGTCTGCTGAGCTCCCTCCGTATGCCGAACACCATCATACATTGCGTAGTATTCAGGGTTGGTTTGGCCATAGATTTTTGGAGGAACCATAGCTTCAAAGGTGTGCACAAACCATGCATAAGTATCGTATCCTCCCATTTGTTTGGGTATGGGAATCATGCCGTTCAGTCGACTTTTAACAGCGAATTTAGGATATTTATAAAACTCATAATAGTTGTGCGCTCTGTATTCTAAAATCGGGATTTCACATTTGTTGAAAAATGGCAGCTCGAGATCCCTTTGGAATGGGATTTTTTCACACGTTGCCGTAAAAAATCGACAACCTAATTTTTCCAGCAAAGCATAAATTCCATATATCACACCGCGTCCGCTACCCAAAACAGCCACACCGTTATCGCTTGATATAAGGGAGAAACCCTCTCTCCCGAGATCCTGTGATGGAATAAAACCAGCTTCCAAACCGGATTGTCCTATAAATATGGCTTTATTTTGCCTTTGGTACACCTGTATTTCAAAAGTGCTACCGACAATCATACCCAAATAGTGCCTCAGCTCTTCTGCCGCAAATTCCTCTTGAGGAGAAGGCTCATCGAGCAAGACAATAGGAAGTGCTGCCTTTCCGTTTTCGGTTAGTTTATTCATAAATGCCTCCTTAATAAAGCATTGCTAAATTTACGCTTGATTGGTATAATTGAGTTGATACAATAATATAGTAAACTGGAATCAAAGGCAGAGCAAGAGGGGAGATGATACTATGATGCTGGATATAAAAAGGGTTTACGAGCCACCGGAATCGGATGACGGTATAAGAATTTTGGTTGATAGATTGTGGCCAAGAGGCATTTCAAAAGAACGGGCTATGCTAGATAAGTGGATTAAAGACATTGCCCCGAGCCCCGAGCTTCGAACTTGGTTTGGGCACAAAACTGAGAATTTTGAGGATTTTGCCGAAAGATACAGGATAGAGCTTGAGACAGATCCGATCAAACAAACAGCAGTCATTGATGTATTAGAGATGGCCAAAGAAAACAAATTAACCCTTGTGTATGCGGCAAAGAGCCTGACGGTAAATCATGCAGCTGTATTGCGGGACTATCTTATTGGAAAGAACTCTTTATTGGTGTAGATTTTTGCTCGTGCTGTGTTGCAGCATGTGATAGCTTTGATCCATTATCACATAACAACGCGACACTTACATGTGAATTATAATCAAAACAAGCCACTTCCGGAATGGATGATGGCTTGTTTTTGAAAATTAGCTTCTGCCAAAAAACTCATCGGCAAATCTATCTGTTCGACCTTGAAGAAGCTCAAGCAAGGCAAGTTCAGTTTTATCTCCTTGTATATAGCGGAGGAGGCTCTCACCCTGTTCGTTGCATAGACGCTTGTATAGTGGAAAATACTCTTTAGCAAGGAAGATGGCATAGCGTACCATTCGGTAATCGCCGTAGATACGGAAATGTTCACCGTGGTATTCTTCTATGGCTACACTGTAATAATTACATACAGCTTCTTTGACGCCTTCAAGTGTTCGATCAGCGGCAAATACATATGTGTATAGCTCTTCGAACAATCTAGCTTTGTTCCATGTGCCGTGGGAATCACTGGCACCGACGATAGGGATGCGGTTGCCTTTAGCAACTTGATCAAAATAGAAGGCAGTTTGCATGTTGTTGGAGAATATTTCCATGCCGTTTAAGAGTTCAAAGGCTTCATAATCTCCTTTGCGGAAGACATATTCACTGATGGCATCGGATGCACAGCAGTTGTCTCCTGTTATCCAATGAGGATGCACATAAATGGCAAGTCCGCCACCCTCTTTTATGCGGTTGGCAATCCAGAGATGATAGGCATATTCAAGCTTGTTGGGGCAGTCATCCTCAATTTCAGAGGCGAGTTTGTTCACTTCCTGATCCACGAGATCCTTATTGTCGTTATAATACTTGTTTACACGCAAGCTCCCGCCAAAGTTAACGGCATGAATGATGCCACTTGGAACATGCACTTCCTCTCCCGGAAACAGACTGAGATCTGAGGGCAAGCCTTTTAAGCGTTCTATTGCTTCCAGAGACGGTTCATAGGTGCTGTGATCGGTGATTGCTAAGAAATCAAAACCCGCACGTCTGTATGTTGCGGCAACTGCTCCGGGAGACTCTCGCCCGTCGGAACCAACCGTATGGACATGGGTGTCACCTTTATACGGGCGCCGCTCGTATAAATCCTTTTCAGCGGCAAAAACAGACAGGGTGCAGAGCTTTGTACGGCCTTTCTCGGGGGTATCATAAAACAACTGCAATGAATATTCTTGTTCTCTGGGACAATTTACAGATATTTTCAATGAGCCCTCATCGGTTGCTGTTACAGGGAAGGAATTGTCTTTCTTCTCGCCGTTGAATAAAAATGGACGTTCATTCATAGGCAGGACCGACACATAGATAGTTTCCCCTGGAATAAACTTTGCATGGTCGGAAAGGGCAGAAACGGTAAGAGTGGTGGGGGTATTACAGCAAACCACCATTGGACGCACTGATAGATGATTTCTTTGAACTTTGTGTTTTAAACCCAGCATCATATAAAAAACCTCCCGGGCCATTTGGATTGGCCTTATTAATTGTACAAAAGCAATAAACAAAACATCTGACACTTGGATTAGTATATCAGAAAGGGTATGTGCAAGCAAGGAAAAAAACAAAAGCATTTGATGTTTTGAAGAGACTTCAACAAAATTTATTGCATATAAGGATACAAATGAAAAGACGCTTTGATATATATCAAAGCGTCCGAATACAGTTGATGATGATTTATTTGACCGCAGCACATGCCTCGGCAGTATATTTTGCATTGAGTGTGACTTGATCGACAAATTTAGGATACATGCCCACCACAACACCGTCTGTCGGTTTGATGTTTTCAAATGCTTCGATAAAAGCCGCGCGCACGGTATCTTGGGTCTCGCACCGACGTGTCGCTCCTAAAATTTTAAAAGCCAAGCAGGGTTTGGATGCAGCACGAATGGTTTTGTACATTACAGGAAGGTCTTCCAGATCGAATGGTTCATTTTTAACTTCTTTACCGGTAATTGCACTTGACACACGGTTGATTTTGCTGATATTGTAAACACTTGCCATATAAAAATCGACATCTAAATCATTTTCTTCGCAATAATCGATCACTTCAGGCATATGAGTTCCCAAACCTACAGGAAGACCTGTCTTGCGCACAACCGACAAACGTCGCTTGATCTCATCAAAATCTTTTGCTTTAAATAGGGAGTCTATTGTAGTCCCATGGAGATAGATAGCATCGGGTGCATATACTGGGAAGCGCAACAATGCATTTAGATTACCTTCTAACGAACAAATCTCTGATGCAGTCTGTGCGATCCAATGCATTTTACCTCCTTCGCTACGAAACTCTCTCACCAAGCGAGAGATAAATACATCTCCACGCATTTGAACGGTATTTATTCCATTTTCCATGCATTGAAAAAGAGTTTTTTTGATTTGTTCCATTGTAAAAAAAGATTCCATTTCATCATTCATTGCACGGTTAACATGCGAGTTGCCGCTGAACGGATTTCCTCCGATAATCAGACGAGTTACATCCAAATCTCCAATTTTGATTGTGGGAAGCATAAAAATCTCCTTTTGATAATAGTCAATAGTTTGACAATTGGTGATGGGTTGATTCAGGTTGCAATTGCTTTTTACATGACGATAAAACTGCTACAGCATTATTATAACAAAGTTATATATAAAACGCAATTTCATCCTTGAGAATATATAAAACTTGAGTAAATATACTCAAACTCTCAGCAAAAAACACAATTGGACGATTGTGATTGAACCGAAAAACACTCATCCTTCAGGATGAGTGTTTTTGGTGGAGACAACAGGACTCGAACCTGTGACCCCCCGCGTGTGGGGCGGATGCTCTACCAGCTGAGCTATGCCTCCATATATAAAGTAGAATTATAATTGGTAATTACAAACCCCCGTAAAAATCGGGGGATGTAATAGGAGTGGTGACCCGAGGGGGAATCGAACCCCCGTTACCGCCGTGAAAGGGCGGTGTCTTAACCCCTTGACCATCGGGCCACATTTTCTCACGCTAGAAAATGCGGTAGCCAGCGTGAGATGGTGGTGGCGGCAGTCGGATTTGAACCAACGACAGCTCGGGTATGAACCGAGTGCTCTGGCCAGCTGAGCTATACCGCCGCACAATTTCCTCAAAATGGCGAATGACATGTGGTATTATATCTTATATATTCAGCTATGTCAATACCAAATTTCCAATAAATAACAAAACCTTTATTGGAGGGTTTCACTGGGTGTGTGAATCCTCAGATGTAAGGTATATCCTTGCCAGTGATAACATCGCTTCGCAGTCTGAAATTTTGACCAACGAGGAAGGAGCGTGTATATATCTGACGGGGGCTGCAAGACCGGCGCAGGGGATTCCGCTTCTTGTCACATGGATTGAACCTGCATCTGTGCCGCCGGCAACTTTCATTTTAGTCTGCCAAGCAATTTTGTTTTCATCTGCAAGCAGGCATAATTTTCTAAAGGTGCTTGGATCATAGATAACAGAGTTGTCCATATAGGATATAACGACACCTTTATCCAGTATACTTGTTCTTTTATCTCCCGAAACTCCCGGGATATCAGCGGCTGTTGTCCCTTCGAGCACCATTGCTTCTGTTGGAGCCAATTCGAAAGCGGCAGTACGTGCACCGGCTCCGCCAACTTCTTCTCGCGTGGTGAAAACAAACCAAGTATCGCGTGCAGGTGTTATGTTTTCTAACAATAGCTTGGTCATGACAGCACACCCCAATCTGTCGTCAATTGCTTTAGCTTTAAAATATCCATTGCTATAATATTCAGGAATGGTGGTAAAAGCGATATAATCTCCTATGTTGACATAATTATTTGCATCTTCGCGGGACAGTGCACCGATGTCTATATAGAAGTCATCGATAGCCGGGGGTTTTTTCTTGTCGTTTTCACTTGCGAGGTGAGTTGGACCAATACCAATAACGCCATAAGTGACGCCTTTTTCTGAGGAAATACGCACACGTTTGCCGGGCAAGATACGTCTGTCCAAACCACCGACCGTTGCGAATTTGATAAAACCTTCATCAGTGATAGATTTTATGATGAATCCAACTTCATCCATATGTGCACACAACATCAAAGACTGGCCAGGTTTGTTCGATTTTTTCAACATCATCAAAGAGCCGAGTTTGCCGATTTTTACTTCATCGACATGCGGTGAAAGGAGATTGTACAGATATTCGCGGACGCGTCCTTCATCTCCGGAAACTCCGTCAATCGAACACAGTTTGAAACAGATGTCCATCAAATTGGCATTAATCATATCCAATAACACCGCCTTTTCCGGTAATGAAACTTGCCAAAAGCTTTGCAGCATTGCTTATGTCATTTATGGAGACAACTTCACTCGGAGTATGCATATATCTTAAAGGGATGGATATAACAGCGCAGGGCACCCCACCCCGTGAAACTTGAATAGAGCTTGCGTTTGTTCCGGTGCCCCGTCCATATACTTCATATGAATACTTGATGTTCAATTCCTCGGCCACCGCTACGAGCTTTTGGGTCAGCTCACGTGAAATTTCTGGCCCTGCACAGAAGGTCAGACCTCCAAAATCAAAAGATGAGCTCTTTTTGGTGTCCGGCGAATTTCCATATGTCACATCCAGTACAATTGCCCAATCAGGATCTATGTCAAATGCGGAGGTCCGAGCGCCGCGACATCCTATTTCTTCCAGAGTGCTGGCACAAAAGGCAATGTCAAATGCTATGTCAGAGTTTTCTACCATATAAAGTGCTTGCAGAGCAGCCGAGATGCATGCTCGGTTGTCAAGTGACTTGGATGCGTAACGTTTGTTTTTAAGAGGTATAAAATCAGAAGAGAAAACAACCGGTGTTCCTGGTAAAATAGACTTCTTTCCGCCGACGTCGATGTACATGGAATCCAGAGGGGTGTATTCGTCCATTTCTAATTGACTCTGCAGATGTGGAGGAAGACATGTAATAACTCCGCGAGTCAGAGGGTCAGAAAGGATTAACACTTCAGAATTTGGCAACACGCGTGCATCCATGCCTCCGATTGCCGCAAACTTGAGGAAACCGTCATCACTGTAATTTGTGATTATCAATCCGATTTCATCCATATGTGCGTCAATCATCAAGAGGGGTCGTTTGCCTTGGTTTGGCGGGGCTTTATCACGACGGTAAGCGATCAAACTGCCAAGACCATCATATTGAACCTCATCAAAACTCGAAGGCAATAATTTCTCAATTTCTTGTGCTATGGGACTTTCAAATCCGGCGGGGCCGGGTGCACTGCATAACAACTCCAATGATTTTTTGAGATTCATTAAAATCCTCTTTCGAAAATAACGTTATTAAAGTTGATGTGTTTCGAGATAATTACACACTTGATGAATAAATTAAGTTTTGTATGTCAACAAGTATATCAAAAAACGTTGTTTTTAGCAAGATGTTATAAAATGAATCAGATTTTCAGGGAATAGATTAATCATGATTTTGTTTGACAATGGTTTTTGGTGGTTATATAATATAATTTAAACAAAATTAGAGCACATATGACTTGAGGGGGATAATAATGCCTTACAATCGAATATATAACTTCTCTGCAGGACCATCAATGTTGCCTGTTCCTGTGCTTGAAAAAGTTTCCTCAGAGATGCTGAACTTCAACAGCTCCGGGATGTCAATAACCGAGATGAGTCACCGTACCAAAGCATTTGACGCAGTGATTGAAAATGCAATCGTAAAATTGCGAGAGTTGATGGATATTCCTGCGAATTATGAGGTTCTTTTGCTCCAAGGAGGAGCCAGTGCACAGTTTGCCATGTTGCCCATGAATCTCATGACAGGGAATAATCGTGCCGACTATATATTGACAGGGCAGTTTTCAACAAAGGCATATGAAGAAGCTCAAAAGTATGGTGTCGCCCAGATTGCCGGATCATCAAAGGACAAAAACTTTGCATATATCCCGTCTCAGGTTGAGTTGAAACTTGATTCCACTGCGGATTATCTGCATATTTGTTCCAACAACACTATATATGGTTCCAGATGGAACTATATACCAAAGACAGAAGTTCCACTGATAGCGGACATGTCATCTTGCATATTATCTGAACCTGTCGATATAAGCAAATATGGTCTGATTTATGCGGGAGCTCAAAAAAACATAGCCCCTGCCGGTGTCACGGTGATAATTGTGCGTAAGGATCTTATTGGCAGAGCCATGCCAAACATCCCAACAGTCTTTGACTATGCTGTTCAATCAAAAAACAACTCCATGTATAACACACCACCCAGTTTCTCCATATATGTAATGGGACTTGTGTTGGAGCATATAGAATCGTTGGGTGGACTTGAAGCCATGAAGAACGAAAATGAAAGAAAAGCCAAATTCTTGTATGATTATATAGACAGCAGTACACTTTTTAAATGTCCTGTAAAAAAAGACTTTAGGTCTATTATGAATGTGACATTTGTTACCGGTAATGATGAGCTTGATGGTCGTTTTTGTAAAGAAGCTGAAAAGCTGGGCTTGGTCAGTATAAAAGGCCACCGTTCCGTCGGAGGTATGCGTGCATCTATATACAATGCCATGCCGTATGAAGGAGTAGAAAAATTAGTTAGATTCATGGAAGATTTTGAGAGGAATACGAGAGGATAAGTATGAAAGAGACCAGATACAAAATAAAACTATTGAATAATATAGCGCAAGTAGGAAAGGAACAGCTGGATCCATTTTGTACTTATTGTGAAGAAAGCGAAACCGATCCCGATGCAATACTTGTCCGTTCAGCGGATATGCACGGTATGGAGTTTAACAAATCGCTTCTCTGCATAGGAAGAGCAGGTATTGGTGTAAACAACATACCCATTGAGCGTGCAAGCGAATCCGGAGTGGTTGTGTTTAATACCCCGGGAGCCAATGCCAATGCTGTAAAAGAACTTGCAGTATGTGCAATGCTTTTGAGCTCTCGGAAGATATATCAAGGTATCGAATGGGCAAAAACACTAAAAGGAACTCGAGATATCGCTGCCACCGTCGAAAAAGGCAAGGCTGAATTTGCAGGACCTGAGCTCAAAGGAAAAAGCTTGGGCGTCATAGGCCTTGGTGCGACTGGTGCTACCATTGCAAACATAGCATACCGCTTTGGGATGGAAGTTTTGGGCGATGACCCCTATATAACAGTAGAAAATGCTTGGACAATGAACAGACTTGTGCAGCGAGCCATATCCCGAAAAGAAATATACCAGAATTGCGACTATATAACTCTCCATGTGCCGTTAAACAACGAAACAAAGCATATGATAAATGTCGATACGATCGCTTTGATGAAAGATGGCGTTCGTATAATAAACTTATCAAGAGCAGAACTCGTAAATGATGATGACATGGCCATCGCTATCAAAGAAGGAAAAGTCGCATGTTATGTCACGGATTTTCCAAATGAGAAGACCTTGGAAATGGAAAATGCGATTAGCATTCCGCATCTGGGGGCATCAACACCTGAAAGTGAAGATAATTGTGCTGTTATGGCGGCTCGTGAAGTTTTAAACTATCTACTTTATGGAAACATTTCAAACTCTGTAAATATGCCTGACATTGAAATGCCTTTTGATGCAAGTTACAGAATGTTAATTTTGCATAGAAATGTTCCGAATATGGTGGGCATTATCTCAACCAGCTTTGCAGAAGCCGGATTTAATATTGAACATATGATAAATCGCTCTAAGGGTCAATATGCCGCAACTATAGTTGACACGAACGAGGAGATTCCACAAGCTGTAATGGATAAAATAATGAATGCCCCTGAGATGTTGAAAATAAGAGTACTTGCGAAGTAATTTGCAGTAATATTTCAAGTAAAATCGGAACAAATACATGTGTTTGTTCCGATTTTATCTCTAATGTGGCTGTGTTCATTCTTTTTTCAAAAAATCACGCATGAGCATATGGCCATTTTTATACAACAAATTTGTCATGTCTGCAGTCTCTTCGCTATAAGTTGTAGAGAAAGAGCTAGTTGTTTTACCGTCATATAGTAAAAATGGCACGGGGTCAAGACTGTGTGTTCGAATTGAAACAGGCGTTGCGTGGTCCGGTGTGATCAAAATCTTATAATTTTCGTTTTGACTTTCCAGGAAACTGATGATCGGACCGATTATATCTTTGTCGATTTTTTCTATGGAGGATTTTTTTAACATTGCATCTCCATCATGTCCGCATTCATCCGGAGCTTCTATATGGACGAAAACAAAATCATATCCACTGCTCAGGGCATCGATTGCGGCCCCGGCTTTGGCTTTATAGTCAGTATAATAATCGCCGGTCGCACCGGGAACATCTGCGCTGTCTAATCCGAGTGCAACAGCCAATCCTTTTATAAGAGGCACAGCTGCGATTATAATTCCCTTTTCTATGCCATATTGCTTTTTGAAAGGTGGTAGCTTAGGTGCTTTACCCTCTCCCCAGAGCCAGGGGCAATTGGCTGGTAACAGCCCTTGTTTTTTACGTGCGATATTAACAGGATGTGCACTTAAAAGCTCATATCCGAGTTTCATCAGATTCAAGAATTCAGAAGCAAGCCCTCCTTTGGGGAGATGAGTTTCAATTTTGCGTCCTAAAATATCATGAGGGGGTGTCAAATCGCCCAAGAAATCTTGGTTATTTAACACAAGTATGTGACGGTAACTTATTCCGGTAAAAAGCTTTATCTCATCGGACTCGAATTCAGTTTGAAGTGATTTGAGAAGTTTTGAGGCTTCTTCTGTGGATATTTTATCAGAACTATGATCAAGCATTATTTTATCAGAGAATTTTTCGTCATCAGAAAGAGAAACGAGGTTAAGCCTGAAAACTGTGTCATTATCGTTGAGAGGGACACCAAGTCCAAGCGCTTCTATGGGAGAGCGCCCGGTATAATATAGATGCGGGTCATATCCTAAAACTGACAGATTTGCCACATCGCTTCCGAGGGGCAAGTCGTCATATAGGGTATACATTGTGCCTACTTGTCCCTTTGAGCTGAGTGAATCCATATTCGGTTTATGTGCCGCATCAAGAGGGGTTTTGCCCTTAAAGTTTTTTAATGGATAATCAGACATGCCGTCGCCAAGTACTATAATATGTTTCATGTATTCCTCCGGTTGTTGAGTATAAAAAAACACTCATTTCATAATATTATACTATATTAGCTTTAGAAATTCTATGGTTAGGAGTAATTATCGGTTTACAAATGCCACTAAAAATGTTACAATATCAATTAGCGTATTGATGTATAATAACGCACTTATCAATGTGCTGTTTTCAATTATCATCTTATTATTTTGTGGAGGAAAGATATGGCGAGAAAAATGAAGTCCATGGATGGGAACACTGCCGCAGCTCATGTATCCTATGCATTTACTGAAGTTGCCGGTATTTATCCAATAACACCGTCATCTACAATTGCGGAGTTAGTGGATCAGTGGGCAGCGGCAGGTATGAAAAACATCTTTGGACAGCCCGTCAGAGTGATGGAAATGCAATCAGAAGCCGGTGCCGCCGGTGTTGTGCACGGTTCTTTGGCTGCAGGAGCCTTGACAACAACGTACACCGCATCACAAGGCTTGTTGCTTATGGTGCCTAATATGTATAAAATTGCCGGCGAGCTATTACCGTGTGTTATACATTGTACTGCACGCACACTGGCAACACATGCGCTGTCAATATTTGGAGATCATTCCGATGTTATGGCATGTCGTCAAACCGGATTTGCGCTGTTGGCATCTACAAATCCACAGGAAGTTATGGATCTTGGAGCTCTTGCTCATTTGGCAACCCTCAAGAGCCGCATCCCATTTTTACACTTTTTTGACGGATTTAGAACATCTCACGAAATTCAAAAGATCGAAGCATGGGACTATAAAACCCTCGAAAGCTTGTTGGACAAGGATGCGCTAAAAGATTTCCGTGATCGCGCATTAAATCCGGAACACCCTGTGCAACGCGGATCTGCACAAAATCCGGATATATTCTTCCAGGCGAGAGAAGCTTCAAATCCGTTCTACATGGAACTCCCGGCTATTGTTGAAGAGTACATGGAAAAAATCAATGAGCTAACGGGCTCTGATTATAAATTGTTTAACTATTATGGTCATCCGGAGGCAGAGCGTGTAATTGTTGCTATGGGTTCCGTTTGCGACACAATAGAAGAAACAATTGATTACATGATTGAAAATGGCGAGAAAGTTGGTCTGATTAAAGTAAGGCTATATCGTCCGTTTGTCACAGAAAGATTCCTTTCTGTGATTCCAAGAACATGTAAAAAAATGTCAGTCCTAGACCGCACGAAAGAGCCGGGTGCTATAGGCGAACCGCTGTGGCTTGATGTTATCACAGCGCTCAATGGCTCCGGACTCGACATTGAAGTTCTTGGCGGCAGATATGGTCTTGGCTCCAAGGATACCACCCCTGCCAGCATATTTGCAGTGTATGCAAATATGAACGAAGCAAATCCCAAAAGAGGCTTTTCTGTTGGCATAGTGGATGATGTCACCAATCTTTCACTGCCTTTGGAACCGGCTCCGGATACAACGCCCAAGGGCACAATCTCCTGCAAGTTTTGGGGGCTTGGAGGCGATGGGACAGTCGGTGCAAACAAAAACTCAATCAAAATCATTGGCGATCATACAGATATGTACTCTCAAGCATATTTTGCATATGACTCTAAAAAAACAAGCGGAGTGACGATATCTCACTTGCGTTTTGGCAAAAAACCAATCAAATCTACATATTATGTAAGCAGAGCCAATTTTGTAGCATGCCACACCCCATCATACATTCACATGGGGTATGATATGGTGCAAGAGGTTGTCCCCGGTGGTACATTCCTGCTGAACTGCCAGTGGAGTGTAGATGAGCTGGAGACACATTTGCCACCGTCCGTAAAAGCGTATATTGCCAAGAACAACATCAACTTCTATATTGTCGATGCTATTACAAAGGCACGCGAAATAGGACTTGGTAAGCGAACAAACACCATTTTACAATCTGCATTCTTTTCTCTCGCCAACATTATTCCCATGGAAGATGCCGTGAAGTACATGAAAGATGCTGCTCGCAGATCTTTCGAACGCAAGGGTGAAAACATTGTCAAGATGAACTATGATGCTATAGATGCAGGTGTACATGCTGTCGTTAAAGTCGATGTTCCGGAACACTGGGCTCTTTTGGAAGACGAAAAACGCTGCGCTTCCTGCGCTGTTTGCCCAGACTCTTGCTCCGGAAGACCGGATACAGACTATTTTGCGGACACTATTCTTCGCACCGTCGCAATGCAAAAAGGTGATTCCTTGCCGGTATCTGCATTTGCAGGCAACGAAGACGGAACATTCCCCCTTGGTCTTGCCGCCTTTGAAAAACGAGGCATTGCCATTGATGTTCCCCAGTGGATTCCGGAAAATTGCATCCAGTGCAACCAATGCTCTTATGTGTGCCCACACGCTGTTATACGTACTTTTGCCCTTGACGAAGAAGAACTAGCCAATGCGCCAGAAGGCTACCAGGCAATAAAGCCGATGGGCAGAGGTATGGAAGACTATAAATTTGCCATAACAGTATCTCAGATGGACTGCACAGGGTGTGGATTGTGTGCTATAACATGTCCGGCGAAAAATAAAGCGCTGGAGATGAAGCCCATCGAAACACAACTGGATAAGCAAAAGTACTTTGACTATGCAGTGAAGCATGTGTCAGAAAAAGAGACACCGTGGCCAATTACCACAATCAAAGGCTCACAATTCAAAAAACCTTTGCTTGAGTTTTCAGGAGCGTGTGCAGGATGCGTTGAAACAACGTATGCGCGGTTGGTAACACAGCTATATGGTGATCGTATGTACATTGCCAATGCCACAGGTTGTTCCTCAATTTGGGGATTTTCCGCTCCTTCAACACCATACACAGTGAACGCTCGCGGTCAGGGGCCTGCATGGTCTAACTCCCTGTTTGAAGACAACGCCGAGTACGGACTTGGTATGGCGCTTGCAGTGAATGTGCGCAGAGCTAAGCTTGCAGAGGCTGTACAAGCTTTGGCTTCAAAGGTTGACGGAGAATTTAAAGAAGACTGTGAGAACTGGATCGCCGGAATGGATGATGCCGGACAATCCAAATTGTATGGTGAAAAAATCCTTGCCATAGCAAAAGAATGTAAAGCCTGCGGTTGTAACTGTGACGATGAGTGTAAGTTTATCATTGACAACGCAGATATGCTCACAAAGAAATCTATATGGATCTTTGGCGGAGATGGATGGGCATATGACATAGGCTTTGGAGGCCTCGACCACGTGATCGCTTCCGGTGAGGATGTTAATATATTCGTGTTTGACACTGAGGTTTATTCCAACACAGGCGGTCAAGCCTCAAAGGCATCACAAACGGGGCAAGTAGCACAATTTGCTGCGGCCGGTAAAGAGGGTTCTAAAAAAGATTTGGCAGCTATAGCAATGTCATATGGCAATGTATATGTTGCTCAAGTTGGTGTTGGCGCAGACCAGAATCAAACGATAAAAGCAATTGTTGAGGCTGAAAGCTATAAAGGTCCTTCCTTGATAATTGGCTACTCTCCATGTGAGATGCATGGCATAAAGGGTGGCATGGGCAACTCTCATCTAACCATCAAAGCGGCTGTTGCGGCAGGCTATTGGCATCTGTTCAGATTTGATCCGCGCAAAAAAGCTGAAGGCAAAAACCCCTTCACGCTTGACAGCAGAGAACCGGTTGGAGATTATCAAGAATTCATAAAGCGAGAGGCTCGTTATACAGCCCTCCAAGTCACATATCCGGATCGCGCAGAGGAGCTTTTCGCAACAGCAGAAAAGAGAGCTAAAGCGAAATATGAAATGCTGAAGCGCAAAGTAGCTTTCTACGAAGAAGAACAACAATAAGCCAGAGTGCATAAATTTAAGGCGTGGTGTAAAAACCACGCCTTAAATTTTATAAACTTGTATTTATATGGGTTTGTAATATATGTTTTTTATTTAGACAATAAATAATACATTCAGTATATCAAGGTGGAGAAATAGAATGTACGAAACCAAGTTCACTCCAATTCGTCTAAGTCATATGGCGTTGACTGATAAACATAATAGTTTAGCCAGTTCGAGTACAAAAGATTTGCGTGAGCTCTCCACTTCATTGTGGGGATTTGAGCCGGGTCATTGCCCGGAAAGTAATTTGCAGGTATTTCTATAGGCAAGCCCTTGCTTATATCTCTATAGTACTCATTTGCGAGTGTATGCGCGTCGTATTCTGAATGGCCGGTAACAAAGATTTGCCTTCCTTCCCTCGCCAAGACGATGTAAACACCTGCCTTATCTGACATGGAAATTATATTCAAATCCGGGTT
>CAYTOF010000042.1:0-19098 GCA_964439435.1 uncultured Oscillospiraceae bacterium | reverse complement strand
GATTTCCTGCTTGCGACTGAGTGGAACTGAATCAAGTGGTCAAACATCAGCCATGGGGCTGTAATGTTTTCTGATAATGTGGTATGAAGAGGGCTAAAAAACCGGGTGACGAAGGTCGCCCTTACGGGATGCATATATATAATTCTGGACAGGCTTTTGTGCAAATATAAACATTATTTTTGGAGGAGGAGTCTATGCTTCAATTTAAACAGGAGATCCGGCAGGCTGCAAAAGATGCTCTGGCTGATTTGGTTGGGTTTGCCGGTCGAGAGCGGTTTGCCCGGTTGGCACCGGACAAGAATCCATTCACGTTGTTTCCGTCCGGCCAGACAGTAATCCTGATTGGCCGCCGCATAACCCGCGGCACCTTACGTGGTGTTGAAGAAGGAGTGAACACGGGCGATTATGGCTCTTTTGGGAAGAGCTGGCTCGCAGATGAGTTCATTTCTGCAACAGCGTATGAACTGACCACCTTTATCGAAAGGGCCGGTTACGAAGCCATGCCTGTTGTGCCGGAAATACAGTTGGCAGTGCCTGATGTAGGTCTGTCTGTCACGCCTGATTTCAGATATGCGGCAGTTGCCTGTGGCTTGGGTGAAATAGGCCTGGGCGGCGAAGTTTTGACTCCCCGTTTTGGGCCACGCCAGCGTTTTGCCATGATTATCACTGAAGCAAAACTTCCAGATGATCCTGTTTTGACAGATCCGGTGTGTACGCAATGTGGGCGTTGTCTGGCAATCTGTCCGCTGAATGCTTTTGACAGTGAAAAAATCGAGAATGTTGAGATTTGCGGCAAGGTCATGCCTGTGGCAGCTTGTGACCTAAGCCGGTGCGCAATATGTAAGAATGGTGCCGGTACTGACAGGAATGGCACGGACCGACTGGCGGCCCTTTGTGTCAGGACTTGTGTCGATGAGCTTGACCGAGCGGGTGTTTTGGAAAATGTATTTGCTACAAGTTTTCGCAAACGCCAAGCTTGGGGTAAGAACGAGTTCGGCGAAGCCGTTGAAGTCGTCGAAGGAGGCAGAGTATGAAGCTGACATCGCAAATGATCAAGGACAGGGCGAAAGAGCTGGGTATTGATTGCATAGCCATTGGAAATATTGAACGATATAAAGACGCCCCGCCCTTGATGAATCCGACGAATTATTTTCCCGAATGTAAATCTATCATCATGCTGGCCATGCGGATACCCCGTGGTTCTTATCGTGGTATCATTGAGGGCACCCATTGGCACAACTACACTTTTTACTCTTATAACAGACTTAATACAGTTTTTCGACCCAAACTGACCTATGCCATAGCCTGCTTTATTGAGGATATGGGATGGGAAGCCATTCCACACTATCCGGCAGTCAGTGAGCGGATGGGTGAAGGCGAGCCCGTTGCTCCCGGACGCATGCCCAATGTAGCTATGAGTGTCCGCATCATGGCAGTCGGGGCCGGCCTTGGTGAAATGGGCCACTCCAAAGTGCTCATGACACCAGAGTTCGGGCCGTGTGTCCGACTGGGCATGATTATGACAGACGCTGAGCTGGAACCGGACCCGATCATCAAACCCGGCACACTGTGCAACCAGTGCGGACGTTGCGTTGTTGACTGCCCGGGCAAAGCCATCCCGCCGGCCAAAAATATTGACAAAGACATCCATATCGATGTTGGCGGTGTGGACATCCATTGGGGCGATGTGGACATGGGCCGCTGCACAATGACCCATCATGGCCTGAATACCAGAATCTCACCTTTCCTGAAAAAAGACCTGCCCAATCTGGAGTTGGATGTGCAGAAGATGAATGTTACGGAAGAGGAAGCCTACCGCATGTCCTACACCATTGCCGGCGGCACCTGGGGCAGTGTCTATGACCAGCCGGACAACTCCATTATTCATTATTATAAGTATGTCATGAACCACACCGGCTATTATGCTGTTTGTGGAGCCCGCGGTTGTATCTGTGCCTGCACAGACAGCTTGGAAAAACGCAAGGCTGTCAAGAACTTGTTCAAGAACCCGCTCTTTAAACGCAAACTTTGGATGTTGCCCTGGCAGCAGAAAGAAAAAATAGGCCGAATCAATCCCTGGCGCGAAGAATATCTTGACAAGCGAGATCCGTCATTGCGAAAAAACGAATATTGAGCGGCACCGGTCAAGGAGGACTGTTATGAACCAGTTTAAGAAAGCTATCCAAGAAAAAGCTAAGGATATAAAAATAGATCTGATCGGATTTGCAGCCAAAGAGCGTTTTGTCGACCTTGATCCTCAGCAGGACCCTTTCGCTATCTTCCCTGAAGGCAAGACTGTCATTTTGGTCGGCCGGATGATCCCGCGAGGCACCCTGCGTGGTGTGGAAGACGGCACAGGTGTTAACCCCTACAGCAACTTCGGATATAGCTGGCTTGACAACCAATTTGTTGCCCAGTCCACATATGATATGGTTCGGTTTATTGAGGATAATGGTTGGGAAGCCTGCCCGATATTTCCAAACCCACTTTCTACAACCGCTATGGGTGTTTCTGTAGCGGAAGGCCGGCCGGCCCCTAATGTCACGCCTGATTTTGATTATGCGGCAGTGGCTTGCGGCCTTGGTGAGCTGGGCCTTAACCAGGAGTTCCTGACCCCCGAACTTGGTCACAGACAGCGTTTCCAGATGATCATCACCGATGCAGAAATAGATTCTGATCCGCTCTTGGGTGAGCCTATCTGTGATAAGTGTGAAGTCTGTATTGCGGCTTGTCCTTTGGGTGCGATCAGTCAGGATAAAAGGATTGAAAAGACTATATGCGGCAAAACATTTCTTGTTGCGGAAATCAACTTCGAACTGTGCAAGAAATGCCCTAATGGCGGCATGACAAACCGACTGCATCCAACAGGCAAGCCAGACCGATATGCGGCTATCTGCAACCGGACCTGCCTTGTTGAGCTGGAAAAACGCGGTATAGGCATGATGAAGAACCCATTCAGGTCAAAAGATCCCTGGCAGAAGAACAGGCGAGGCGACTTGATCTGACTGTTTATGGTCTTAAGTATACCTGAGAAAGCAGGTGTGAAAGCTGTGGAGCAGCAGAAACAGGCGCTGATTGATCAGGTAAATGAATCTTTTGTTGACCTGATTAGTTTTGTTGTTAGGGCTATACTCGGAGGCGTAGAACACTTTCTCGCAAAGCGAAAAAATATATGATTGCAAATAAAACCACAACGAATTTAATTTGGCGTTTTTTGGAGCGTATCGCAGCCCAAGGTGTAACATTTATAGTTGCTATTATACTTGCAAGGCTTCTTGAGCCGAGCATATACGGCACAGTGGCGCTTATTACTGTTTTCACCGCTTTGCTGCAAGTTTTTGTGGACAGTGGTTTCGGGACAGCGTTGATACAAAAGCACAAGGCAGACAACATCGACTTTTCCACTGTCTTTTTCTTTAATATTACTATTTGTATATTTTTGTATACGGCTATGTTCTTTGTTGCACCGCTTATTGCTAATTATTACGACATACCGGAGCTCACAACTCTGGTTAGAGTCTTGAGCCTGACTCTGGTCATCTCCGGAGTCAAAAACATACAACAAGCCTATGTATCAAAGCACTTGTTGTTTAAAAAGTTTTTCTTTGCCACAATTGGCGGCACCATTGTTTCAGCTGTTGTTGGGATATATATGGCATATAGAGGCTTTGGTGTGTGGGCCCTTGTTGCTCAGACATTGACAAACCAAACTATAGATACGCTTATCTTATGGATGACCGTCAAATGGAGGCCGTTGTTGGTCTTTTCGTGGGGGCGGTTGAAGTCGCTTTTCTCTTTTGGTTGGAAGCTGCTTGTTTCTGCTCTGATTGACACAGGCTATAGAGAGCTGCGGGCCCTTATCATCGGGAAGAAATATTCCAAGTCTGATCTTGCTTTTTATGAAAAAGGACAGCAATTCCCCAATTTGATTGTCACCAACATAAATTCATCAATAGACAGTGTTTTACTACCTGCCATGGCATCGGTTCAAGATGACAGAGAACGCGTTCGCTTGATGACACGCAGAGCAATCAAGACAAGCACCTATATTATGATGCCGTTGCTGATGGGGCTTGCTGTATGCGCAGAGCCTTTGGTGAGGTTGCTGCTCACTGAAAAATGGATGGAGAGCGTGCCTTATTTGCGCATATTTTGTTTTACTTATGCCTTTTATCCCATACACACCGCAAATTTGAACGCTATAAGGGCAATGGGGCGCAGTGATTTGATTCTAAAGTTAGAGATTGCCAAAAAGGCTATCGGTCTTGCTGCTATTTTGATTTCAATGTGGTTTGGCGTTATATGGATTGCATGTAGCCTTGTTGTCACCACATTCACATCTCAAGCATTGAATGCCTATCCGAATAAAAAGCTTTTGAATTATAGCTATTTAGATCAAATAAAAGACATGTTGCCACAGAGTTTGTTGTCTACCGTAATGGGAACAGTAATGCTGGTGTTACAATTTTTCAGATTAAGCGATGTGCTTACTTTGACAATTCAAATAATTTCCGGGGTAATTATATATTTGTCGTTGTCCAGGCTGTTCAAGCTTGAGAGCTTTGAGTATGTTGTAAAGATAATGAAACCATATCTAAAAATAGGCAAGAACAAATAAAAAGGGTATTTTTAGGTGGGTCATCACAGCAAGCTGTTGATATAGAAAAAGCAAAGCTATTATACAATTTATTGATTTAAAGTTTTTTGCGACTACAATAAGCTTATCGGGAACACAAAAAGATACTTACTTTAGGAGATACAACAAATCGGCACTCGCATTTGCGGGTGCCGATTTACTTTTTTATAGGTAAAGAAGAAAATTTTCATTGCCGCTGTTAATATTTTAATCAACGCTTGATTAGTTTATCCTTGAGTAGTAAAATTATAGCAGATATTTGTGTTTTTGATATCTGAATAAAGACATGATGAGAAATGAATTGGCAAATTGGGTCGCAAATTTATGTTTCAGAATGCTAAAAGGAGATGAGTTTCTTTGAAACCAAATATTGTACTTATCAATTTTGATGACTTGGGTTATGGGGATTTGGGATGTTATGGCTCGAAGTTAAATCGGACTCCTGTTATTGACAAGCTGGCAAAGGAAGGCATGCTGTTCACAGATTATTATGCCCCGTCACCTGTGTGTTCCCCTTCAAGAGGAGCGCTGATGACAGGGTGCTATCCAAAACGCATTGGCTTTGCCGAATTTAACGGAGGAGGAGTTTTATTTCCCGGGGCGCCGATAGGCATAAATCACAATGAAGAAACGATTGCCGGTATGTTGAAGAGAGGGGGATATTCAACAATGATTGTCGGCAAATGGCATTGCGGAGACCAGCCTGAGTTTTTGCCGACAAATTATGGTTTTGATCATTATTATGGGCTGCCATACAGCAACGACATGGGAAGACAGCGCAGACTTTGGAACAACGCGACGATGGATGAGATCGACAGGAATTATCCGCCTTTACCGTTGGTGGAAGATAAAGAAGTTATACAAGAGCAGCCTGATCAACGCGGGCTGATTGAGAGATATGTAGAAAAGTCGATTCGCTTTATAAGAGACAACAAAGAAAACCCGTTTTTCCTGTATTTTGCCCCCTTGCAAGTCCATTTGCCATTATACGCTCCGGAAAGATTTGTTAAAGAATCCCAAAATGGAGATTTTGGTGCTTGTGTGGAGAGTGTTGACTGGGCTGTCGGCTGTATTTTATATGAGCTGAAAAAATACGATATTGAAGAAAACACATTGATAATCATCACATCGGACAATGGTTCGAGAGGGGATAACGGAGCCAGCAATGGGAAACTGAGGGGCAGAAAAGGCGAAACTTGGGAAGGCGGGATGAGGGTTCCATGTATCATGTATTGGAAAGATACAATTGAAGGTAGCGGTGTGTGCAGAGACACCGCATCTCATCTGGATTTGTTTCCAACATTTGCATCTGTTGCCGGAGTCAAAGTGAATGAAGAACGGAAAATAGACGGAATAGACATTTCCTCTTATTTCATGCAATCAAACTCTGAAGCAAGCAAAAGAGAAGATTTTCTTTTTTATCACGAAGAGAGCTTGGAAGCCATAAGATATAAGAACTGGAAATTGCACTTCAGGAAAAAGGGAAATGTGGCTGAAGAATTATATGACTTGAGCATAGATATAGGCGAGAACCAAAATGTGTATGAAAAACACCCGGACATTGTGGCAAAAATGAGCCAATTGGCAAATGAATGGAGAAAAGAGTTGGGAGACAGCTCAACCAACATCAAAGGGGAAAATATCAGACTGCCGGGATATGTAAGCAATCCTAAAAAGCTAACGCAATACAATCCGAATCACCCGTATATAATTGCAATTTATGATAAAGCAGAGGACGGATAAGCAGTATATGAAATCTGCAGTTTCGCTTTTAAAGCGCAGTTAAATAACGAATAATCGATTATGTTAAATGCCACTGACAAGCAAAGTATGAATGTTGTTAAACCATGCTTGTCAGTGGCATTTTGTAAATCCAATATATCTGAATATTTCATCAATTGAAAAAATTTTTCACCGAGTGTGACACCTATGAATTTAGAACGTCCGCATTTGTACAATCAGGACGAGTTATATTATAAATCTCTTATAGTTCGATGTTGGAGGAATACATTTAGGAGCTATGGAATGATTCGTGTGAATATGCCACTTTATTCGCAATGGGTAGATAGTTTTGGTAAAATGATGTCCAAGCATCAGTTATATCGGTATATTTTACTGTTGGCTGCTCTTTTTCTCTCGCTACGAGCACTGACAAGATATAGAGCAAGGTTTCTTGGTCCAGCTCCTCTTCGGTTGTAACGCAAATGTCCTGTCGGAGGATTTCTTCCAACTCTTCAGTGTTCATGTTGTCGAATGTCTCAAATGTTTTCATATATTACCACCTTCTATTTGATATATGTACACACATATGTGTTTGGGGACACACTCATAAAATTTTAGATAGCTCCTTTTCCATTTTCTTGCGCGCTCGCTGAACTCGCTTTTTGCATGCTTCCAGCGACAAGCCAAATTCTCGCGCGGCTTCGGCCATTGACATGCGGTCGAGTGTGATCCGTTTTAAAAGAGAAAAATCTTCCTCTGAGATCAAATCAGAAAGGTGTATATCAGTTTCTAGCCCTCCCCCCCGAAATAGACACGACCAGCAAGTGGTTTAGGCGGTAGCGAGACTTAATCGTATTGCGAATGACATTTTTCAATGTGAGAACAATCCAACCTTCCGGATTTGGAGATTGCATGCAATCTTTGGCTTTTATGCAAGCGATACAAAAAGTTTCTTGCACTGCTTCCTCTGCGAGATGACTACTCTTTAAAGCGTTGACTGCATATCTGAACAACTTTAAGTACAGCTCGGTATAAAGAGAATTTATAAATTGTGACTGATCGGTGCTTAATCTCATTGTTATTCCCTTGCTTTTATTGATATAATTCCAGAAATCTAATATAATTATATTGCTATTATAATAAATAAATCATGGAGAAGCAAATCTGCTGATTTAAAAAATTAACAATCTATGGAAGGACTCAAGTGTTCGTCAATAACACCAAGTTAAATGATTGTTTTTGTGGAATTCGTTGAAAATCAATAATTTAAATATTTTTTGTCCCCATACATCTCCTTCAGTACATATATATAGAGGGGTAAACCTGACCCTCAATCGGCTGGTGCAGGTGAGGTCGTAAATAAGATATGGAGGAGGTACAAGTCATGAAAAAACGGATATTGGTTCTTACACTAATTATTATCATGCTTGTCTTACTTGCTGGTATTGCCTATGCTGAATCCGCTGGAGTATTCTCATCAGGATCATATCACTTTGAGATTGATCCACCGGTATTAGGCAGTGCAAAAAGCTCATCACCCATTAAAGCAGACGGGGGAATGAATCCGTGGGTAAACCCAACTATATATGCAACTCCAACAATTTACTGGATCCAGGTAAGCACATCCCCGTTGGGAACTGATGTATCTACAAACTTATTGATCCTCAACACACCGGGCTCTGTCTCCTTTAATTATAAACTCGGATATGGTGGTAGTGGGCAGTGGTATCGCCTGGTTGGAGGCGGAGCATATAATCCATACTTGACTTATGAAGTATATGGGACCTGGTCACCCGACTAATTGATAACACCCTTATTTGAAGCGTATCTTCACGCGGCTGCTATACCTGCTAACCAGCCGCGTGAAGAACAAAACCGAAAGGAGATTTGATATGGACAAGAAGTTTCTAATGCTCTTGCTGGCGGTTATTTTACTATTTTCCGCCTGCGCACCGATGGCAGAAATTCCGGAGGAAAGTACGACTCAAACTACAGAAAGCAGAACTTTGAAAGCCACAGAAGGCACCACTACTGTTAAAATCACGGAAACCAGCACACCACAGACCACAGAAGACACTGCGGAGGAAGAGCCGGATAAAACACCGGAAGCCTTTATCATTGAATTCGAGCCTGCTGATGTGGTTGAAATGAAAACAGCTGCAATCATCACAGCCGATATGTTATCGATTGATGAGAAAAAAAGTGCCGAGATATTTTTGACAGCATCTGGCGATGCTGACCTTAGTTTGGAGGGTCCGGGTTATATGTACAGATGGAAAAACTCCAACTTTCAAGAATATGTCTCTGTGGGTATGACGGGGGAATATGGCTCAAGCGGACGAAAATCAGATGGTACCTTTTCCTTTTTACGTGAGGATATCCAATCATATTTAATCCCTCTGGACGACATTGTTTTTAAAGTTTCCAACAACGATCAAATATGGAGAAGATACGAAATCGTCGGCCTGGAGGGAGAAAAGGAGTTAGATGGTATTTCTCTTGAAGAAACACGAAAACGCTTTGAAGAAAATCTATCTGCTCTTGGCCTTCCTATGGACAGTTTTCGCGCCACAAAAACCTATTGTGTTACCGCAGAGGAGCAACGTAAATTGTATCCGATTTATTCCGACAGGTCAAATCCATTAACCGTGCGAGAAGAAGAACTGTTTTCCAACGGATGTGCCCTTTCTTACCGTCAGTTTTTTGACGGAATTCCTGTTATAGACTGTTTATGGCATGGATATGCGGGTTGTTTCTCATATATCCAAAGCGTTCAAGGTGTATTCAATGCCAATGGATTAATGCAAGTTTTAGTTTCCGGAATCTTTCTGCCTTCATCTAAAGAGGAAGCCAAACCGGTGCTTACTCTTTCTGAAGCTATCGAAAAGCTCAAAGCCGAGCTTGCCAATATAGATGAGCTAAGAGCCGGATATGTCGAGATAGCTTCACCACGTGGTCAAGTGCGCGTTATACACGCAGAACTCAACTATTTAGCCGGCGCAGATGACTCAGGAGTGATTACTCTCTATCCTGCATGGGTCTTTTCAACAGTAAAAAAATCTTTGAGCGGACATCCTTCGGAAACAATCTATGCTTTTGATGCGTTTACCGGTCAACGTATATCTCACAGCGGTGAATTTACCGGTCAGCATATCGCTGAGGAAGATGAAAATAGCGACTGAGAACCCCACAGCACATTATATTTTTAACATCATCGATGAAAAGCTATATTCCTACGCGGTCTCAAAATGTACTTTGCGATCGCGTAGGAAAACAAAATCGAAAGGAGGATGTTAGATGAAAAAGAAAATGTTTTTGTCCCTGCTGATGTTCATACTGCTGTTTACCGCCTGTGGACCTGAGGGAAAAGTTCCCACGAACAGCGCGGAAAACAACGGTACTGTGAAAATGCCCCAAAATCTTATAATCGACTTCGAGCCGGCTTCTATAATTGAAGTGGAAACAGCAGCAGTCATCAAAGCAAATATATTGTCCATAGATGAGAAAAAAGCCGCCAAGATATTTATGACAGCTCCTGATGAGGCTGACTTTACTTTGGAAGCGCCGGGATATATGTATAGATGGAAGAACGCTGATTTGCAGGAGTTTATTTCTGTGGGCATGACAGGAGAATATGGATCAAGCGGACGAAAATCCAACGGCACATTTTCCTTTTCGCGTGAGGATATCCAATCATATTTAATCCCTCTGGATGATATTGTTTTTAAGGTTTCCAGCAGCGATCAAGTATGGAGAAGACATCAAATTGCTGACTTTGAGGGTGAAAGAGAATTGGATGGTATTTCTCTGACCGAAACACGGAGAAGCTTTGAAGAAAATCTATCTGCACTCGGGATTTCCGTGGACAGCTTTCGCGCCACACAGACATACTGCCTCACCGCAGAAAAACAACGAGAGTTGTTTCCAATTTATTCAGGCCGTTACAATCCTCTTACTGAGCAGGAACAAGACTTGTTTTCAAATGGATATGCCTTTTCATATCGACAATTTTTTAATGGCATTCCGGTTGTTGATTATGCATGGCATGGGTATTCCGGTTATCTTACATATACACAAAGTGTGCAGGGAGTGTTCAATGCCAATGGTTTAATGCAGGTTTTGGTTTCAGGTGTCTTTCTCCCTGTCTCTCAAGGAGAAGCTCGCTCGGTGCTTTCAATTGCCAATGCAGTTGAAGTGCTTAAAGCGGAATTTGCCGATGTGATTTTGCTTGAGCCGGTGCGTGTTTTTCACGCGGAGATTACCTATTTGGCCGGAGCTAAAAGCGCATCAGGGCCAATTACGCTTTATCCGGCGTGGGTATTTTCTACAATTAAAAACACGGAAAGCGGTTATAATACTGAAACAATTTACGCTTTTGATGCTTTTACAGGAAAACGCATCGCTCACAGCGGTGACTTTAACGATTGAATCAAAGCATTGGGGGTATTTTAAATTGCTGTTTCTTCGGGTTTTTGTATTGCAATTGCGCCGTGCCCTGCACACTCCAACATTTTGGAGTGCAGCAGTCTTGTTTATGATTGCACTTTTGTTAAATAGTGCCGGTCCACTCAAAGAAAACGTGCGAGAGTTTACGTCAATCATCTACTTGCTTGGTTACTCAAACTTACAAATTGCAGTTGTTGCTCTCGGTGTGATGCCTATCTTGCCTTTCAGCTTGAGTTTTTTACAAGAAAAACGTGAGAAGAGCATTAGATTTCAAGCCATTCGCTGTGGATTGCCGACATATATAGTGACAAAATATCTTGCTGTTTTACTTTCAGGTTTTTGTGTTGTGGTAGCAGGATATCTATTTTTCATCCTGACTTTGTCGTTTTTCTTCCCCATGTATATTGGAAACGAAAGCGGCGCAGGCTTGTCTTTGGACATCTGGCTCTCGATGAAACGTCCGGAAATGTATGTAATAGGGTTTATTTATCACAAAGGGTTGTCCGGCATGATGTTTGCAGGTCTTGGCTTTTTTGCTTCTACTTTCTTAGAAGATAAATTTTCTGCTATTATGATGCCATATCTCGCATATCTGATTGCAGCACTGTCCTCTGCGCTTTTCCGATTTTCATATCGATATGATATCACATTATGGTTGATTGAGTTGCCCTTTGCTTCAACGCCCATAGTTTCACTGTTGTTAAAGACATTGGCTGTGGGACTTTTGCTAATTGGCCTTGGTTTTGCATCCAAAAGGCTTATTGAAAGGGGGATGCTTAATGAATAGTATAAAAAAAGTTTTCTCCTGCGCTCTTGTAAACTTTAAAAAGTGGCAAGCTGAACCGCGGATTTGGTTTGTTTTTGCGACAATATTTTTGTACACAGTGTATTTGTTTGCAGATGTCGTGAGTTTTGCCACCAGTCACGACCAAATTGTGCCAATTTGGGTGGGTTTTACATATTTTTCAAATTCGTTTATCCGCGTCATTTATGGGCTTTTAGTTGGTATCCTATTTTGTTCAGCCCCATTTTATGAACGGTATTCAACATTTTTTGTAGTGCGTACAGGACGTTTGTCTTGGATACTGGGCCAGATAGTGTACATCGTTTTGGCGTCGTTTTTGCTGGCATTGGCACTTTATGCCTCGGTGTTTATTGTGATATTACGTCGCTTTGGAATTGCAGACGGATGGGGAGTGGTTCTGATGACCATGGCTGAAAACCCCGGCGCAACAGGAATTGGCACGGTTTTTGTCAACAGCGCCATCAGTCGATTTTCTCCTCTGCTGACAAATGTGGCTGCTTTTGGACTCATTTGGCTTGTCAGCACGTTTGTCGGTGTGTTTTTCACAGCCTTTCAACTGCTTTTCAAACGCGTGGTGAGCTTCAGCTTATATGGCTTATTGTTATTTTTAGTGCTCTCCGCAGAACTGTTGGGGATGCTCAATTGGGGAACGGCAATTCGCTATGTTTCACCGCTGAGCTTTCTATCTCTGTCGTTTTTCCGAGAATTCAACGGCGATAGCGGATTTCCTCCTATGTATTATGGTTTTTTTCTGCTCGGTGCTCTGACCCTCGTAATGGCAGTGTTGGCCACATGGCGATTTTGCGCAAGAGATCTGGATAATTTGGAAAAGGAGGAATAAGAAATGGATGCGATTATAACTGTTCAAAACGCTGTGAAAAAATTTCGAGAAGTCACTGCACTCGATAATGTAAGCGTTTGTTTTGAACGTGGAAAAATCCATGGTGTCATTGGTCGCAATGGCTCTGGCAAATCGGTGCTTTTTAAGTGTATCACCGGATTTATGCGCTTGGATGAGGGGGAAATATCGGTTGATGGACAAAAGGTTCGTCCGCTGGTGGCGCAGAACCTGGGCTTGATTATTGAACAACCGGGATTTATCAGTCATTTATCAGGATATAAAAACCTGTGTCTTTTGGCCGGAATACACGGCAAAATCGGACCGCAAAAAATTCGCAGTACAATTGAAAAGGTTGGGCTTGACCCAACAGAAAAGAAGCATGTGCGAAAATATTCCATGGGTATGCGCCAACGTCTTGCTATAGCCCAGGCTATAATGGAAGACCCACCTCTTCTGGTTATTGATGAACCCATGAACGGGCTTGACAAACATGGCGTTGCTGAAATGCGTGAGCTTTTTAAATCTCTGCGTGATGTGGGAACAACAGTGTTGCTTTCATCCCACTATGGTGGTGATATCGAAGCTCTTTGTGACACTGTGTGCGAAATGGATCAAGGGCGGCTGACCTTGCAGTGAAGATATTATTTAGCCTGGATCGAATTTTATTTCGATCCAGGCATTTGACATATAAAATCCGTCAATCGCTACGAGCTCTATTTTACAAAAGCGACTCCTATTTGAGTAGCACCTTTGTAAAATAGAGCTCTGTTTACTTGCATATGTTGTTGCATAGTTGCCTGGAAAAGTATTGATTGGAAACTGTTTAATGTTTCGAAAAGGATTCAATCAAAACCCAACCTATAGTCTCTTGGGGATTTACCAAAATGGCGATAAAATGTTTTTGAAAAGTGACTGTAGTTGTTAAAGCCGCATACGGAGCTGATTTCACCCAAGGCTCTGGAAGTGGTTCTGAGTAAAAACTCGGCATTTTGAAGCCTAACTTTTTGCATGTATTCTTGAATTGAGAGGTTAAAACGCTTTTTAAACAGTTTGTAAAGGTAACTGCGGTCTACATTTACATGGGCTGCGATGTCTTCGATCGTTATATTCAATGAAAAGTTGTCAGAGATGTATTTGCACGCCTTTTCTGTGTAAAGAACATGCGAGCTTTCGACTGCATTGGCTGTTTCGCTGCGAATGGTTGAGGCGAACATGAGAAAACAACCGAGGAGGAGGTCGTCGGATTCGGGGTTTTTCTGTGCTATACTGAGCAAAGATTTTGCATATTTTTCTGATAGCTGGGGATTGTGCGAAAAAAAGACCGGTGCAGCGGAGTAGATGCCGCGTTCTTCTAAATAGCGCTGGGCATTCTGTCCGGAAAAACTAAAACAATAATACTCCCAAGGGTTGTCGGAGTGACCTTTGTAGGCTACTATTTCATGGGGGGAGATCATAAAGCCTTGTCCTTGCGAAATATTGAATATACGCCCATCTTTGTGAAGTTCTCCCATACCGACTGTCACATAAAAAATCTGAAAATTCGGACTCACTCTCTTAATATGAGGCTCGTTGTTTTGTGATCTGATAAAAGAAACACTGTTGATGTTCATTTTTAGAGCGGTCAAGTTACCGCCTGTGGTGAATGAACAGTCTTGGGAAATCATTTGACAACCTGCCTCCTTTGCATTTTTCAATTTAATCAGCCATTTGGATTCATTATGGTTTTTCCAGCACTATGTAGTCCACAATTCGACCTGACATCATCTGAACGTCGATAATGATCCGTTGAGGTGAAAAACGGGCAACTGTGATCATGCTGTCGGGTGTTCCTTCTATGATGCGCTCGTCGTATTTGTCTCCGTACACATAGTCCTGCCAGTAATTTTTTGAGTTTTCATATGCAGTCGTCCCGGCCGGACCAAGAGTCAGATATGTTGTTCCTTTTCCTATGGGGACGCGCTTTCCCTTTTCGATCGAAGCACGCACATATATGTGTTCGTGGCCCGAAAGACACAAGTCTACTTCTCCGGCATCCAGAATCGGAGCAATGATTTCCCTGTTGAAGCTTTGAACCCCTTTGCCGCCGTAGGGAGAGCAGTGCATCAGAACAACTTTCCATTTTTTGTCGGTGTCTTTCAAATCCTTTTCCAACCATGCGAGCATATCGTCGCATACCGGAATGCCGTCAGCACAGATGCTTGTAAAGTGGTAGTCATATAGATCAAAAGAGTAAAGAAGGTTTTTGTAGTGGGAAATACCACAGTCCGGTAGATTGTAGTGGGATGCATAGTTGTCAAACCAACGCAAAATATCCCTTTCATGGTTGCCCGGTGTTGGAGCAAAGGCCAGAGAAGTGAAGAATTGACGACATATGTCAAAGGTGTTCTTGTACCCGGACAAGTCTGAGGCTGTGTTGACCAAATCTCCAAGGCTTATCAGAAAGGCTTGGTCGCGAATGCGTTTATAGCCTTCTTTGAGAAGATTTTTAAACCTGTGGATTTTTAGCACATTGTCGCCGTTGTGAGCGTCTGAAAAGATAAGAGCGCTGAAAGACGGAGAGTCGTCGCTGAAAGTCTTAAAGGAAAAAGTAGCGGTCCAATGGGAACTACTTCCGATTTTACAGATATACTCAGTGCCGGGTTTTAGATTGTCTATATTAAAGGTATGTACCAGACATTCGCGGTCCAGAGTGACATATGTGTTTTGCAAATAAACAGAGCTTTCTGCCTCTCTTGCGGGTTTGGATTTTGAGGGTATGAGGCGTTCTTGGGAATCTGATTTGGATTTCTCTCTCAGAGAAAAATAACAGATTTCTGTATCAATGTCGGTCATGCAAGTGTAAGCGGCTGTTGTCAGAGGATCCTTGGTTATATTTCGTACAATCCGATCCGGCATAGAGGTATAGTGTGTGCTTTTGGGAGCTGACACAAGCCAAGTAGTTGGGGTTTTGTCCCCATGCGAACCCTCGGCATATATTGGAAAAGCTATATCCTCAGTGCCGTTTGGCATTGTGTTCGTGAAAAAATCTGTATGCAAAGAACCTTTGTCATCAAAGGTGAGAACGGGGAATTTTAAACCGTCTACGTTTCCGGTCGTTGTCAATGCTTTTTCGCATACCAAAGAAATGGGCGGAGAGGGTGTATAATCACCGCGATTTTTTAATTGGAAATGGGTTGTGCGTCCCTTTGTGATGCCGTGAAAATCAAGAGTCATATCGGCAGGCATGAATCTCTGCTCTTGCCTGGGGTAACCCATTTTGTTGTTCAATAGGATTTTCGGATCACAGATCGCCTCTATTTCGTCTATGTATAGAGTTCCATGTAAACTTTTGGGATTTACACCGCGGGAGAGGCGCAAAATATCGTTCCACATGAGTGGCAATGCTATATCCTGTGAAAAAGCAAAATATATCTTTTTCCAGCCGATCCAATCTATAAAGATGTCATTTTGCGGAAACACCACGGCCCTGTTGCGGTTGTAAAACCTGGTGGTTAGTTTGTTATATGAACCGTCTCCATAGATTCTCATGGCGATGGCATAGGGCCTTGGGCAACTGATGAAGCCTTTTTTGTAGATTTCAAAATAGTTTTCAACAAAATCAGGCCAAAGTTCGAGGTCATACTCAAGCTTTACAGTGTTTCTGCCTTCAAATTTATTTTCCCTTTCAACAGAGATGGATTTAAAAAATTCGTTTTTATAGCCCTGCTCCAGCACATCGTCACTTAGATTGTCGAAATCCAAAAGCGGAACGGTTTTTACATCATCACCGTTGTGAATGTAGATAGAAAAAACGGAAGATTGACCTCTGTCAAACACCGCACTCAACACAATATATTCACTGGTGGGCATTGTCAAAAGATAGCATGGATCTATCGTCATCGTATTGCCTTGGTATGTATAATCGCGATTTTCAACAAGAGCGTTGTTGAGCAGCATCTCATCGTCGCCGGGGCCGAATCTGCGGCAGAGCGCCAAAAAATTGTTGCTGCCGGCATTTATCTCCAAAATTAAAGGTTTTGGATTGTTGCGATTGAAAATGTGCTCAGTATGGTCTATTTCGGAGTCATAGAAAAGTGCTTTTCCATTTTTTTTCAGAGTTCTCATTATATTGTGTATCCTTTAAAGAGTTCGCCCAGTGGGGGGGAATTTATTTTAATCTGCCATTAGGACTGTATCAAGAAAATTATACCACATAAGTAAAGCGATAATTTGATGTAATGTTGCATATACCTGTCATATTGTTGCCCATTGTGCATTTTCTCTTGCGACACGGTTTTTTATTGTATATATTATATACAGCATACTGAACATGAATATGTTCAAAAACAAACAGGAGGAATTGGTTGTGACATACAGGAAAATTGTAGCAATTCTGATGGCAGCTTTGATTCTATTTTCAGTCGCTGCCTGCGGCGGAACAGACACACCGGCAGAAACAACGGCGGGCACAACAGCAAGCGAGAGTACGAAGCTGACTAGTGCAAGCACTACAGCTGAAACCACTACAGCCGAAACGACAACAGAGTATGAACCTAAAATTGACATGGATGGTTATGATTTTGTTTTGGCAGTGGGGAATGCAGGGAGGTTTACTCCCGAGCCCGGAAGCTCAGAGTTACACGACAAATGGCAAGCCGAATACAACGAAATCGAAGACAAATTTAATTGTAAATTTACTGTTTTTGGACATAGCACAAACACAGAGTCCCTGATGCAGTATGTATTGAGCGGGGACAAGATGGGTGATTTTGTGTTTATGAGACAGACCAACTTTTATACCTTTGCTATAAAAGGCTACCTTCGTTCTTTGACATCACCTGAGGTTGTGAATGCCGGATTCAATGTCTATGACGAGACAAGGTGGTTCCAACCGACAACTTTGCTGGCGGAGTTTAACGACAATATCTGGGGCGTGGACACTTGCAGTGAATACTACATCTGTAAATTTGGATTTTTCTTGGTATTCAACAAAGACCTAGTGAACAATGAAGCCGGATATTCATCTGATACTATGTATCAGATGGTGAGAGATCACAAATGGAACTGGGATAAGTATGTTGAAATTGCAAAGAGTATTACAAAGGACCTGGATGCAGACAACAAACCCGATCAATGGGGTATTGGTGATGCGATGAAAGGCCATGAAATCTTTACAAACGGAACACAACCGATTATTGAGAAAGACGGGCGCTGGGTATCTAACTTTAAAGACGGTAAAGTAATTGAAGCTTTGGAGTTTATGCAGGATGTGTGGTACAATGAGGGCATCAAAGATCCCGAAGAAACCAATGGGACAAACTTGAGACAGAGATTTGCAGATGGGCAAGTCGGAATGACATTTGTCTACGGCTCAAATATGCGTGACGGTGACCAAATCAACGAATCAACCCACGATTATGGCGTTTTGCCTTTGCCCATGGGTCCCAATGCCTCCGAGTATGTTTCCGTCCTTGACGGGCTTGATGTTTGGACTCTCTTTACAAGTAATCCTGACTATGAAAAGAGTGTTACAATCATGAATGCCTTTGGCGCTCGCATGACCGATGACAACTGGAAAGAGGGTATTAGAGAGCAGTGGTTCAGAGACGATGAATCCATGGAAGTCTTTGAGAACTACATTCTGCCAAATACAGTTATAAACACATCTTCTCCAAATGACCCAATTAACAATTATTGCCGAAAAGAGATATATCCTCAAATTCAAAGTGGTGAGATACGGCCTTCCACAGCTGTTGAATCTCTAGATCAAGTCATTGTTGGTATGCTCGAAGATATGTTTGGATGATAATTGCTATTGACAAATTTCTGTAAGAAATAAGAATATATATCCGGAATCGGTGCATAAGAGCTACTGATTCCGGATATTATTCACCTGTGTTATTGTATCATGTGTTTATTATATTACCAAGTGGCAACAACTATATTTTTTGAATATTTTTAATATCATTTTGCGTGTAGGCACTTCACATCCAGCTGATTGCCGGTATGTTATATTGGACGCGGTGCAGTATATGCAAAGGCAATTGCCTTAGTGTGGACAAGTTAAATCTGTGAGCTGTCGTCAAAATACTTTGCATAGAAGCTTATCTCCTCGCCGTCTTCTTTGGTTATCAGCTTCAAATCTTTTTCTGTCACATACACTAAGCCGTATTTTTCTAACAGTGGCTGTAATTCATCAAGGGCTTTTTGTTGGTCGCTATTTGTGGCGTGTTCAAAAACTTCCAGGTCGCCTCCGCCTTTTAAGTATCGCCAAATGCTTCTTGAAATAAAAGGCTTGACAACTGAGATTAGTACATATAAATAGTGCAGATTTCTCTCTTGTATTGCACTGTCCATGGTCTCCATGGTGATGCCATCACCTAAATCGACACTTTCTGACAAAAAGCCTTTGTTGTCAAGTGCAATCAGATATTCATATGACATACTATTGTCCATGTTTGAGATATCGGCGATATTTTTTGGATAGTATAGCTTTTCCAGAATTTCCATCAAGTCTTCGTTATAAAAAGGAGGATCCTCTATGTAATCATGGTTCTCCAAAAATTTTAGCCTATCTTGCATCTTGTTGCTCCTTTTTATTTTACAATAGGAAATGACCCACGCCCGCTCTATCGGACACGGAGTTACGCTACATAGCTCTGTTTTTCA
>CAYTOF010000041.1:1345-19363 GCA_964439435.1 uncultured Oscillospiraceae bacterium | reverse complement strand
GGGCATAAAGGGAGAATCAATTTCTCGCTCAGCGCGGTACAGTTCAAAGGAACCTTTCTCTACGGGGGCTTCATTTTCGTCCACTTTCAATATGGCAATCTCAACTGTTCCCCCGTTTGGCCCGTCTGCAAACATACCCAAAGGCATCAGCCCGAGCAACACTAAAACCGCGATAAGGAAAGAAATTGCTCTTTTAGACTTTGACATACATCGCACCTCTCATTTTAAAGATTTTTTGCATAATTTGATACATTTTTATGCTGATTTTCTTGCTAATTTCAAAATTATAATAACATGAGTTTTTGCTTTTGTCAACAGCAGTTCGTAGGGTTAAAGGATTTGAAGTGCAGATTTACAGCCTTTGCATTCTATCACAACTTAAAAAAGCAAGACCCCGTTCTTTTCTTCGAACAGGGCCTGCTCTTTTATACTTTATATTACACTTTCTTATCTAAGCCAAACACCTATATCCTTGCCTGTCTTTTTCTGCGGAACAGCCCGAGGACAACACCCGCTGCGATGAGCAGTGTGCCTGCGGCAAGGAGCTTCATCGAGGGGGATATGCCGCCTGCATCGGGCAGGTCGCCCGGATCATAGGGTGGCAGCTCGTCTATCTCTGTCCAGTCATCCGGATCGTCCGGGTCTTCTTCGTCTTCCGTGTAGTTGGTCAGTGTGTAGATCCTATCGGCCTTTTCCTCCGTGAGTTCCACTTCGAGCTCAGCTTCGATCGGTTTGAACCCTTCCGGTGCCTCAAGCTCTTTCACTGTATACTTGCCGCCGGGGAGTTTGTCAAAGACGACGACACCGTCTTCTCCGCTCACAGCCTCTGCTATCTTGTTGCCGTTTTGATCAAACAGACCGAGTTTTGCGCCTTCGAGCCGCTCATCGTCTTTGTCGATTTTGGCAATCGTTATGCTGCCGACCACGGGGTTTTCTTCGTTTACCACAGTGAACTCATGGAGACTGCCGTCTCCCGTCTTGACCTCGAGTTCCTCATCGCTTGCGAGATAGCCCCAAGGTGCGGCTGTTTCTTTTATGACATAATCTTCATATGGTGCAAGATCCTCAAATACTGCCAGTCCATCCTGCCCTGTGGCTATCACTTCAACGACTTCGCCTTCGTCATCGTAGAGGGTGAACTCCGCACCTTCCAATGCGTTGCCGTCTGTGTCGACTTTCTTGACAATGACCTTTGCATTGTCCGGGACATACTCGTTTTCTACGATGAACTCGTGGTGAGTGCCATCACCCGTTGTGACGACTATCACTTCATTGCTTCCGGTGTGTTTTACCGGTGCGGCGGTTTCTCTGATGCTGTACTTTGTAAAGGGCACCAGATTGTTAAACTCCGCAAGACCGTCGTCCCCTGTGAGCTTCACGGCAACAACATTGCCATTGGCATCATAGAGAGCGAACTCAGCGCCGGCTAAGGGCTTGCCCTCTGTGTCGGTTTTGAGAATTGTGATTTTGGCCAAGGATGGAACATATTCATTGACCAGAGCGGCATAGCCTTCAATCGGTTCTTCTTCACCGATTTGATAGACAAGCTCATTGCCCCTTGCCTCATCAACATCCTCTGAGAAGTATTCCACAATCAAATCTCTGCCATTTTCTGAAATGAATACATTAATTGTGACTGTCTTTTCCGTTGCGATGTGCTTATTTGGCGCCTCATGTTCTTTTACAACATACAGCCCTACGGGCACGTCAGCAAATTTCACAAGACCGTTGCCGTCTGCCTCGGTTGTTCCCACAAGGACTTCACTCCAGCCTTCGTTGTCCTGGTCGATCCTGTAAAGCCCAAACTCTCCTCCGCGCACGGGGTTGCCAAATTGGTTGAGTTTTGAGACCACAACATCTGTCCAGGGCACATTGTAGATTGCCGGGACTGTGACTTCGTCTATCTCATATTCTGCGGCATCTATGTATTCAATTTCATACATGGTGCCCTCTTCGTTTATTGTAATCTCAACGGTTATACTGTACATGTAGTGATTGTAGCCTTCAGGGGCAGATTCTTCCATAACCAAGTATATGCCGGGTTCAAGGCCTTCAAAGACAATAAATCCGTATTGATCCAGATCAACTTCTTGGATAAGAGGATATGGGCTTCCTTCTTTCAAGTAGAGGCCAAACTTGCCGCCTGCGCTGTCTGTGAGCAGCTCGTTAGTCTTTGCATCCACTTTTGCAATCTCAATCTTTGCAAGAGGAATGTTCATAAGAGCTGCGTAGGTAAACTCGTCGATTTCATGGTAAAAGTCGCTGTCATAGTTGATGTCCACGCTCAATCCTTCAGTGGCGGGTATCAATGACACCAAAACCATCTGGTCAGTTGCGAGATAACCTTCGGGGGCCTCGTCTTCCCTTATCACATAATATCCAAAGTGTACATTTTCAAATCTTATAAAGCCGTTCTCATCTGCCGCAACAGGTCCGGCAATGAGCACAAACTCTTCGCTTTCGTCTTCTTGCTCTTCTACTCTGTAAAGTCCAAATTTTCCGCCGGAAACTGCATTGCCTTCTCCGTCTATCTTCACAAGAACGAGCTCAGACAGGGGCAGGTTCACAATTGCCTTGTAGACAACTTCATCGTCGGTCACATATTCTGCAAATCCGTCTTCATAAACGACGACAATTTGACCGCTGTTCCAGTCTTCCCTCACCTCAAAATTGCCTTCAAAGCCGAAGTTATGATATCCTGCGGGGGCTGTTTTCTCTATCACCTTATATTGAGCCGGCTCAAGACCTTCAAAGACCACAAACCCGTCTGCTCCAAGCTCTACATCGCCAATGAAGATATCGTAAAGATCTGTTTCGGGGTTTAGCATATAGAGGGCGAACAGGCCGTCTGTGCTCTCTGTTATCAGCTCTCCGTCTCCGTCAATCTTTGCGATCTTCACACTTGTATAGGGGATGTTCCTAAGGGCAAAGTATATGTCTTCACCGTCTGTGTAGTAGTTGTCACTCTCGTATGTTACAACAACACTCTTTCCGTCATCCGAGAGCCCAACATAGACCTCGATCACCTTCTCAGTTTGGATATATCCCTCCGGTGCAGTTATTTCCTTAATCACATACTCACCGACTTGTATACCTGTAAATCTGATAAATCCGTTCTCATCTGCCGCAACAGGTCCTGCAACGAGCACATCCTCTTTGGTATATAGTCCAAACAAGCCGCGTTCCTCTTCTTGATCCTTTATGATCGGCTCGCCGTTGTCGTCAACCTTGACAACGATGACTTCCATGAGGGGCTCATTGGCTATTGCGGGGTAAGTTATGCCGTTTTCGTCTGTATACACAGTCGTCTCATTGTCTTCCAAGCCGACAATGTCCATGCCGACTTGCAACCCGTCATCACTGATGTTGAAGCTGACATAGTACTCACCCGTATTTTCAATGGCATAACCATCGGGGGGCGAAACTTCAACCAGTGTGTAGGTATAGTCAATGGTAAGGTCTTCAAACACTATAAATCCGTCTGCATTGAGACCTGCACTTGCAAGATATATTCTCTCAACATAGACATCCTCTTCCGGATCCCAGTCACCGTAGTAGAGCTCAAATTCACTGCCGGTGCTGTTTTTTATTGGCAGACCCGTGACGCTGTCAATCTTTGCAATGACTATCTTCGCAAGGGGGATATTGACAAGGGCAGGATATTTGTTCTCTCCAACAGTGTGTTTGTGGCGGCTCTCATATGAAACCTCCACACTTTTGCCGTCTTCTGCGATGGCTACAGTTACTTCAACCATTTCATGGGTTTTCAGGTATCCGTCAGGCGCGACGTCTTCTCTTATCAAATACTCGCCTGCGGGTATGTTTTCAAATTTTACGATGCCGCTTGCATCCGCCGCGACAGGTCCGGCGATGGGGTTATAGACATGGTACGGAGTTCCGTCTTCATCGATATGACTTTCAATCGTGTATAGCCCAAATTCGCCGCCGGGCACCGGATTGCCCGCTGCATCTATCTTGTATATGCTCACATCTCCCAGTCCCAGCTCATCACGCATGGTGATATGGACAAAGGCATCGTCAAGCTCGTCGGCTCTTGTGGGGAACACCCTTCCCGAGTCATCCGCCAGCAGATACCCATCGGGTATCACAACTTCCCTTGCCGCAAAGAACCATCTCGGAAGCTCTGTAAAGGTGGCATAGCCGTTCTCGTTGGTGACAACACCGTAATCGCTGCCGCCCTTTTTGTGCACTTGTCCATTTGGCTTGAGCAAAACAAGCTTCGCATCCTGTAAGGGGTTTCCGTCTTGATCAAGCTTCTGCACGCGCAGAGCATAGGCTCCCGATCCGCCCGAGGAGTATATGTCGGAAACATTTACACCGGTTTTTGTGCTGTCTCCGGTGGGGCTTTCATCGGAACCGGTCAGTGTGATTTTGTTGTTTACACTGACGTTTTCCGCCATAATGATTGTGGCAAATTCAAGGATATAGGCCTTTGCCTCTGCCGGCAAATGCACTTTGAAGAATTCCTTGCCCTCTGAATTTGTGCCGTGTTCAAAGCTGCTCTCCGTCAAGGTCACTTCCGTGCCCTTTGTGACGGTGCCATTTGAGGCCACCACGCCTTCATAAAGTTTTACGGAACCCGAACTTAAAGTCAGGTATGCGTTCAAGACATCTTCCACCACTGCGTTGTTCAGTGCCGCTTGTCCGGGGTTGATGGCAATGGACCAATGCATGACATCGTCTTTGCTTGTCGTCTTGTAATCTGTGTCTTTCTTTATAACCGTATTTGTTATAGTTGAGGTTGCCTCAGCTGTGATTCCGCCTTCGTTCTCCGCAAGTTTTAGCGTTGCGTCATTTGTGAAGCTCTTTGTAAAGCTCTCTTGCAGAGCATCGTCTGTCAAATATGTCTTATATGTTATCACAAAAGAATCAAATGAAGGAGTCGGCAAATCCAACTTAAATCCGTCGGTTGTCTGTGTAAAATCAATGCCGGCAGCAGTAAGTGGCTGCTCAGCGCCTCCGTTGACTTTTACACGGAATTCGCCCAAATCATCGGAACTGTCAAGCAAGACCATGCCCGCAGGCAGCAAATCTGTAAAGAAGGCATCGGTCATGGGCAGTTTGTTGCGGTTGATTGTGGCAGTCCAAGTCACCGTGCGGGTGGCATGGTTATAGGTCCCTGCCTCCTTTTTCAACATCTGCAGATCGAATTTTTTGGTAGCGGTTACGATTGCCTTAAAATCGCGATGATCTTTGAGTGTTGCTTCATTTTTAAATGTCTTTTCGCCATTTATATACATCTCGTCATAGCCGTCTTGGGTTATCTTTGTGTAAAATTCAAACACAAAGGTGTCAGAGGTGCTTTCCGGCAGAGCAAATTCAAATCCTGAGGCTTGGCCGCCTGCTAAAACAGATATGTCCAAAGTCCCGTATCCGGCTATTGTGCCGGGGCCGGTGAGCTCTTTTGCTGTGCTTTCGTTGTTTTTAAAGACTTTGAAAGGTTTATCTCCGCTTATGACAAGCACATGCCCATCATTTGTTGTAACCGTGTCTTTTAAGGTTACACCATTCATCGGAATCTTATTGCGATTGACTTCTACTGTCCACTTGATAAAGTTTCCATCGGGATCAAATGCAAATGAAGTGCCGCTTTCAGCTGATTTTGAGATCAGCCCACCGCCGGCAACAACTTCCTTGGTGAATTCGGCGGTACCTGTTGAGCCCCCGCCGACACCTGAGCCGCTTCCGTTGTCCCATTCAAGCATTGCACCGTTTTTCACGGTGACCGCACCATTTGTATCAAGGGTTATATCCCAATTGGAGATTGTGGTCCAATATGTCAGCTCATATGTGGCGGCACTCGCCCCTGCTGTCGGATGCCCTGTGAGGAAATTGTAGGTCAATGTTTGCCCGGAGATTGAATAATTCCCTTTATCTGATCCGGGTTCCACAACGGTTGCTGTCCCACCGGGGTGTTTTATCTGAACGGGATAAGTGCTTGTGCCGATAAAAGTGTGATTGTTGGCAGGCAGTGTGTCTATGATTTTTGCGTTTTGAAGTGTGACTCCTGCCGGCAATTTTACTTTGATTGTCCAGGGTACATAGGCAGCGGTTTTGTCTTCGTTGAACACCACTGTTCCGGAAGAAGTCTTTGAAAAGAACCCTGCCATGCTGAAAGTAGCCGTGGCATCCGTGGCCGCCGGGTGAGTGCCTCTTTTCAGGCCTGCGGTGTTTATAAACTGATTGGAGTTGCTGGAAGTTCCGGTAGAAATGGAAGTTATCTGATCACTTGCTCTCCCTTTGTACCTTCCGGGAAAGTATAGGACACTTCTTTTTGGGATGCGCTGATAACCAGTTCGCTGTCGGCAACTGCCACACTGTTTTGCTTGTAACTTCCGGAAACAAAGGTGTGATTGCCTGTCATCTTGTCGGTCAAGGTAAAGCCGCTGTAATCATAATTGTCCGGATCCTCTTCATCTTCGGGAGGTGTCACAACCACTGTCCAGACAAGCTCGTTGCTCTCGGCATCATATACATAGGATTTTGAAAGTGAACTTTGAGCAGGAGGTTTTGGATCATTTTCTTGCTCTCTGCGTTCAATTTCCACCTTTTGATCGCCGAAAAGAACTTCTGTCTTTTCGGAACCTTCTTCGGCGTCCTCAAGGTACTCAAAGGCACCTTCAAAGCCGAAACTGCCCCATATTTCTGTTGTAAGGTCCTTCACTCCCTGCGTGAGTGTGACCAGAAGCTTGCCTTCTTCTGTTATAGACCATGTTGCAAATTGCACGCCTTTGGATAAAAGAACTCCCGAAAGCGGAGCTGTAAATGCAATGCCTGAGGGCAGGTCAAGCTCAAAAAAGTCACCCGCTTCCAAATCATCTCCCGTGACTGTGTCGGAGAAATGGAAACCGAGTTGAAATTTTGCAATGGCGCCGGCGGGAATATCCGTATAATTTCCGTCAGATCCCGGAGGGATCTCCGTTGTGCCGTTGCTTTGGTATATTTTTATAAAAGATTTCGGCGATACCACTTCCTCCCATTCGGGGTCCGGTTTTCCGTCGCTATCATGGATAAATACCCATGGGCCCGTCCGGATCGGTCAGAGTTGTATCCAACAAATTGCGGCCGGTGTCGTCGGCGAATATGCCCATGGGCATCAGGCCGAGGAGCATCAAAACCGCAAGGAGCATGGAAAGAATTCTTTTGGTTTTTAACATAATTCATACCTCTCGTTTCTCTGTCTTGTCTTGTACAAATACGTGCATAGGGGTATATCTATATCATTATACAATTACAGTTATACTACCACGCAAATCAGTATTTGTCAACAATTTGCAGATTTTATTAAAGTTATTTTTGTATACTTTTCGGGATTTTGCACGAATTTTGTCGTGCTTTGTTATTTCTCGCCTTTTTGTCGCCAATATCCATGCATAGCTGTAAGTCCATATCCTTTACACCTCTTGATATATACGGTAAGAAGCTCTCTGCGGCATGTTTTTAAAGGTATATTGTGGCATAATAAAGAGGCAGCGCCGACAGGACCACCCCGGATAAACATTTTAGCTTCATCCGTTGCATAAATCGATCCAAAATGGTATTATTTTACCAAAGCAATTCCAAGACAAATGCAAACGGGGTTTTTATGGCAAAAAAGAAGTTCAACATATCGCTTTTGCTCATCATAATCGGGGCTCTCTGTATCGCCGCGGCACTGCTGCTCGAGGCTATACAGTTTCCTTGGCGTGCCTATGTCGGCATCATCCCCGAGGCGGAGGAGATGCCCGATCCCCCGCCCCTGGTTTTGGAGGGGGCGGACAAAGACATCCCCATATTCTACGAAACAACACCGCCGGGCCAAATCACGCCAGGCGGCACCACATATGCACCCTCCACTTCCCCGGGGCAAACCGCAGTCACAAATACAACGGAACCGCCCCAAGAAACAGAACCTCCCGCAACCAACCTCCCGGGAAACAAGGTGGACTATGGCCCGCCCTCCGCTTTTGTCATCCTTGGCATCATCAAAATCCCGAGAATTGAGCTTTCCCAGTATGTGCTGGAGGGGGCAGACAGGCAGATGCGCTACGGCGGCGGCCATATACCCGGCACGGCGAGGCTCGGCAAGGAGGGCAACTGCGCCATAGCGGGTCACAGGGCATATGCCTTTCGGTATCTCACCCATCTAAAGCTTGGCGACAAGATCATATTAAAGGAAAACAATGTAAGCCACACCTACACTGTCTATGAGATCTTTGAGGTCGAACCGAACGAAATGTGGGTGTTAAATCCCATTGAGGGCGAGAGCCACACCTTGACGCTGATAACCTGCACGCCCCTGGTCACCTACTCCCAAAGGCTCATCATTCGGGCAAGGCTTGAGAACACGCCGTGATTTGTCCCGTTGCGGGCTTATGATCTCGGCAAGGCTTTATCCCTCTTCCTGCAAGGAGGAGGGCTTTACTCCCCCCTTTTGCGGCGATATTTTGTTCATTTTATATCCAAATTTATGGAGTATAATGATTATATGATATGAGAGGATGTTTGTAAGTATCCAAGTCACAGTGTTTTGGGGCCTCTTATATTATATTAAGGAAGCAAATTAAGAACGGAGGTCATCTTTATGGCTTTGATATACCTTGCAGGCGGTTGCTTTTGGGGCACGGAAAAATACCTCGGCTCCATCAAAGGCGTGCTCTCGACCACTGTCGGCTACGCCAACGGCAACACGGAAAACCCCACCTATGAGCAGGTGTGTAATGAAAACACAGGGCATGCGGAGGCGGTGCGGGTGGAATACGACGACAAAGTTCTGCCCCTTGAGTTTTTGCTCGCCCTTTTTTACGATTCCATAGACCCCACCACAGAGAACAGACAGGGCGGCGATGTCGGGCGGCAGTATCGCAGCGGCGTGTACTATACGGACAAGGCCGACCTGGAAACCGTGCAATCCTCCATAGAGAAGCTGGCGGCAAAACACGACAAGCCCATCAAGGTGGAGGTGCTGCCCCTTGAAAACTTCTATGCGGCGGAGGAATACCACCAAAAATATCTGGACAAAAACCCCTTTGGCTACTGCCACATCCCGCCCTCCGCCTTTGCCCGCGCGGCCGCGGCGGTGGTAAACCCGGCGGACTACGCAGCGCCCGGCCAAGAGGAGCTGTTGACCAAGCTAAGCCCGCTGCAATATGAGGTCACGCAAAACAGCGCCACGGAGCCGCCCTTTGAAAACGAGTACAACACCCACTACCTTGGCGGCATCTATGTGGACATCACCACGGGCGAGCCTCTCTTTGCCTCGACGGACAAGTTCAACTCCGGGAGCGGTTGGCCGAGCTTTACAAAACCCATCGACCCCAATACCGTGAGGGAAAAAATCGACCTCTCCCACGGCAGGGTGCGCACAGAGGTTCGCAGCCGTGTGGGAGATGCCCACCTCGGCCATGTCTTTGAAGACGGCCCGCCCTCAAAGGGAGGCATGCGCTACTGCATCAACAGTGCGGCGCTGCGCTTTGTGCCCTTGGAGGAGATGGAGAGCCAAGGATACGGCTATCTGAAAAAGTTGATAAAAAAGTGATTTCAAAATCCAAAGGAGCAAGCTGCGTTTTTATCCGCCGCTTGCTCCTTTTTTATTCTAAATCTCTGCCTGCTCAATACCACATGCAAAGAGAGCTAAATCTCCAACGCAAAGGGCCCTCCGCTCTCTGTGTGCTCCTCCACGAAAAGCTCATCGCCTTTTACCGTGACAACATATGTCGAGAATGCGTATTCCATGTCCACCAGCCCTTTTAGAGTGAAATACGGTATGCCGTTTGTTTTGCTGAAATCCCCGCTGTGTTTGTGACCTTGGAACACACCGAGGACCTTTCCGCTCTCCTCCAAAATCCGCCTCACCTCGCCTGCGTTTCGCAGCACATGGGGGTCTTCCGGGGCATCGTCCAACAGGGAATGCGAAAACACAATCACGGGAGCGCTGATTTCCGATAAGGCCCGCAAGAGCCACAAAAGCTGTGGCTCATTTATATAAGACTCTTTCCAGTCTTTGAACCTGTCTCCGTTTTCGTCAAAGTTTGTATCCAGCACCAAAAAAGCAACGCCCTTGTGCTCAAAGGCATAGTATCCGGGAGATGGCACATTCCAATTGCTGTAAAGTATCTCCCTTGACACAGATGCGACATCGTGATTTCCGAGCACGTGATATATGGGCACGCCCGACGAGATGAGCACCTCCTGCATATATAGGGCTGCCTGCAAAGACATCTCCCTTGTCGGTTCTCCGTTTATCACATCGCCAAGACACACGGCAAAATCAACGCCTGCTCCGCGCCAAATTTTGGCGCATTTTTTGATTTTATCAGGGGAATTTCTGTAATACCTGTCACCGAGGGGTTCCCTCGTGGCATATTGCGGGTCGGCTATAAGGGCAAAGGAAAACTCACTCATAAAATGCGCCTCATTTTTTATCAATGCCCAAAAGATGACCTGTGTCCCCCAGGGCATATATCTTTGCGCTGACAATGTCTTTGTGTTTTTGAAATGCAATCGTCGTAACAGAGGTGGTCTGGAGGAAAAAGGCTCTCCAGAGCAAGGTCACAGGCAACTCCAAAATGATGGCGAGCAGGGCAAGACCAAAGCCAAAGTGGCAGAAAAGCAGTATGTCGCCCTTGGGGAGCTTATCGCGCGCCACCATCTTGCCGCCTTCGATCTCTATGCCGTGGGCGTGCAAGAACTCCAGCCTGTCTCTATCTCCGAAAAGACCTCAAAGGCCTTGGGCGGGCTGAGCTCGGGGGCGTTTATCCAGCCCTCGGGGTGTGACTCGGCCGCTTTCAATCTGTCAGGCGGCAGGTTCCACACAGCGAGCTTGGAGGTGCTCTCCGCATCCGCATACATGCCCGGGAGGCCAACCTCCCTTGTCCAGTTCAAAATGGAAATCGGCATGCCAAGCGCGGTGGCGGTGTAGCTTGCGGTTTCACGAGCGCGCCCCATGGGCGAGGAGTATATCTCCTCGACGGGCAGGGTCACCAAGCGTTTTGCTAGAGCCTCTGCTTGGATTTTTCCGTATTCCGTCAGAGCGTCAAGCTCATAATTCGGATCTCCGTGGCGTATGATGTGCAGTCGCATTTATTATGTCCTTCCTTATTTATATTGTATATAATCACTATTCCGCTGCATCTTCGAGCTGCGTGTGGATGATGGGCTTTGACATGGAAAGCTTTGCAAAGAGCCCCACTAACAGGGCAAAGATGCAGTAGATGACGGCAAATGCGGTGAAATGCTCCACCACTATGCTGCCGATGCCCAGGGCAAAGATGGCATCCGTCGCCTGAAATGCCACCAGGCGCATGGCTGTCACCGCGCCTATATTGACCGAGGGTATCACATGCAAAATGCCGAGAGGGACGCCCTGGTCCACCATGATACCGCCGATGGAAAAGATGAAATAAAAGGCCAAAAAGCCGATTCGGCTCGGCGAAAAGAGCAAAATCAAAAAGGGAGCGATTTGAAATACAATGCCGAGGGCAATGGTCAGAGCGGGGCCGATTTTGTCATATCGACGGTAGATGAGGAGATAACCCGCAAGATACCCCGCCGAGAGCAAAAGGGAGATATATCCGGCGTCTGAGTCCACCAGGGCAAATCTCTTCAGCGCGACAGGGACAAAGAAAAACGCAACTCCCGACATGATGCCTCGGCAGATGTGCATGATGACAATGCCGCCAAGGACTTTTCTTGGCACTTTATTTGGCTTTTTGCTTTCTTTTTCACCGCTTTGCTCCTCCTCGGGTTTGACGAGCAGAAAACCCCTGGAGGTGATAAAGCTTGCCAGCGCCAGCATCAGCGAGACGGAAAACACCAGCTGGAAGCCAAAGCTGAGGGTCAGAGCGCCCTTTATACCCATGGAGAGCACCATGCCCAATAGATAATAGGCAATCCCCGCGATGCCAAAAACCCTGCCATATATGGAGGAGGCAAAAAGCCTGGACTCCACCCTTGTGTACACCACGATATGCCATGACATGATGAAGGAAGAGGCGGTCCACCCGGCTGTGAAGAGCCCAAGGAAAACCGTTGTCGGTAGCATTTTCGAAAACAGCGACAGCAGCAGCATGGCCAGCGGCAAGACGGCGATGGCCAGATGGGTGAAAAAACTCCTTCTCACCAGCTTGTCCGGCGCTATCCTGCTGCCGTATCCCATAAATATCAAAAAGCCCGCGATGGCGCCAAATTGCACAAAGAGCCGCACGATGCCAAGGCTGCCCTCGCTCGCCCCGTTTGACAGGGCAAAAACCTGTAAAACGGGCACAGAAGCCAGCGTTATACTCGTTGTGTAGAATGTGCCGCGCGCCAACATGCGCTTTATATTGGATTGTTCGTCCTGCCGCGCCGATAAAAAAGACAGCATATTACCTGCAAACATATTTATCCCCCATATAAGACAGGTGTATTATTATTTGTGCCGATTTATGTTTTCTAACACTTGGGTTTTGCATGGTTTATATTGTATGGATTGTATGTATTTCAGAGGGGCATAGGAGCGGAAGCGGTCGTCCGGTTTTGTTGTTGTCTATATATTGCATCTATCTGTGTTTCCGGAGTTTGCTTCAGCCCTCATACCACGCAAGGGCAAGTTTCTGCTCCCTTTTTCCCTCCGCATACGGTGTAATGTTGTTTGCTTTACAGTGCTCCAGGTAGTTTTCCAAGGCCTCCCACAACACTTTTTCGAGAAAAGCCGCAGGGATACAAAGCTGCCACACCACACTCTCTTTGCCGCTCTCATCTATATGTCTCTGCGCAAAATAATAGGGCTCGGCGCTCTTGTCTGCGGCCTTGTCCGTGCCAAAGAGCAGGGCAAGGCCGATGTTTTGAGCTTTTGTATAGATCAAATCGGCATATGTGTGCCGCTTCAGATAAAAGTCTTTTGTTTTGTTTGGCAGATCTCGGCTTTCAAAATACTCTTCGACCTTCGTCACTATGCCAAAGGCAGCCATTTCATCCACCCCATAGATTTTTTCGGGGTTTAGCATATCCAGGTCAAGATATCCCGAAAGCGTGCTTTGCAGCTCATAAAAAAGTGTCACAGGGTCGACCTTTGAGAGAGATTTTGAGCTGTCTGCAAATTGGAACAGAAAATATGTAAATGCCCTTCGCTTATCGCACAGGGTTTTGTCTCCATAGTCAGCGGCAAGGGCCCGAACCAGCGAAAAAAACCCCGCAAATTTCAAAGGCTCACTCTCAAGCTTGTTTATCTCATCTATTTTGCTCAGAAATTCAGCTTTAAAGCTTTTGAATCCCGCAGCACCCTCAAGCGGCAAGGACTTTAAATCCATCAACATTTTTTCCTCCCAACACGGAACATAATCTCTATGTCCGATATTATACCACATCAAGCGCCCCCTCTCTATACAAATCTAAACTTTGTGTGAAAGAAAGAGCAGATAATGAGGATGCCAGCCGACCAAAATAAAAACGGACGTTCATACTGCACACTTCGATCGCCCGCAATATGAGCATCTTATTCCCCTCCTTCTTTGCCGTTTTTCATGCAAAGCAGGGCCTTTTTCACCACCATATGAGCCCTGCCATATTGGCAAAGCGCACCTTTTCCGAGGGCGGCATGTCCGCATCTAGGAGCAGCTTATAGATAGCCCAAGCCTGCCGTTTTTTTGAAACCTTGCGGCGCTCTTTGCGCCAAAGACCAGCTCATAGAGTGCCTCGGGCGTGTCCTTTCCGCTGCCCTTCGCCGTACCGCCACCGCTCGCCGTACCACCGATGGTGGCATTGCCCGCGGCGCTCATGCCGGGATAGTTTGCAAGCACTGTCTCCACATAGGCATTGTATCCGCCCTCCCCAAGCTTTTCCACAAGATAATCCCGCTCAGAGCGCATCATCTCCAGCGCCCTGTCCGCACTGAGAGTGTTTCCGTACATGCCGATGAACTTGCGGGCCACCTGCACGCCGTTTTCCACCTCCAACGGGTCTGCCACCCCTTTCGTGCCGACGGCGGTTTTCCCCCCTTGCAAATTCCCCGCGCGCAGGGCAAGCTCCCGCTCCCACTTTTGATCTGCAGCGCTATCCCGTTCCCTTTGATAGTCAAAAGCCCTGTCGGCGTTGTACTGCGAAAGCCCCAGCTGCGCCGCCATGGCCGCAATCTCCGCAAGCTCCCCCTGCCCTCCGAGCCTTGCGGCAGCCTTTTGCCGCTCGATGTCCTCATAGGCCCCAAGGCGCGCCGTCTCTATCCCCGAAAGGCTTTGGCCCAGAGCCGCGGCCTGCCTTGAAATCTCCGTATCTGAATACCCCGAGTTATAGAGCCCTGTGGCGGCCAGTTGATTTGCAAGGGCGCGCAAGATTTGTTCGTGCTGCACATTGGCGCCCCTGGCCGCAACGTCGTATGCCCTTGTGATCTCGGGCAGGTGTGCCTCCAGATCCGCAAGCGCGCTCTCCGTACGCATCTGCGCGGCATTTGAAAGGGCCGCCTGATAGTCCCCGATGAGCCCCTGCGGTTGCTTTGTGCCGCTTGTCAAAAAATCCGAATAGAGTATGCCGCCCGAATCCGTCATCACATACATATTGCCGCCGTTTTTCACAAGGGAGCCGTTTTCCACCCGCTTTGTGCCCTTGTCGTCCTGATAGGTGATGCCGTTTTTCTCATAGCCTGTTTTTGCGTTGCCCTCTTTGTCGTAGTATATTACCTCCGCCATAAACTCCCCTCTCCTTTTCAATCCAAAACCCTCACAGCCTGATGGACTTTATGCCATGTGTTTTCAGCAGCAGGGCCACCTCCGAGACGGAAAGCTCTCCGCCCCCCATTCTATACTCCACGCCGAGGAGCTTGCCCCAGTTTTGAAAGTCCCGCGCGGGAAGCTTTGAGATCACCACACCGTGATCGATCCCTCGCGCCTCCACAAGCTCTCCACCCCCGAGATATATGCCGACATGACCGCTTCTGTGCAAAAGCAGGCCTTCAAGCTCGGGCAGCGCCGAGATTTTGCCCTTTTCCACGCAAAAATTGTAGAGAGCATCCGCCCCGACATCCGTTGCCGCTTCGTAGTGCCGCAGGATGCCATCCCCCGCATTGCCCCAGAGAAAGTGCTTTGCCAGCCCCACACAGTCATAACCGAGCTTGCCTATGTTTTTTTGGCACTTTTCGCGGTATTCCTTTGTGAAAACCTTGGGATAGAGGGCGGAAAGCTTGTCTATGTGCCCCTGGGTGATCCGATGCCCAAGGCCGCCCCAGATATAGGCCGCACCCTCCTGGGTTTTGCAGAGTCTCGCCAGTTCAGTTCCCGTCATGCCCATCCTCCTTTGCCCTCTCCTCGCCCGCCTTCTCCGCACTCTCCCGCGCCTTTAAAAAGGCCGTTTTGATGAAGGAGGGAAAGGGCACGCCGAGGGCGGACAGATTTTCCAGTATGCTGATGCCCTCGTTGGCGCAGAGCCACAGTGCCACCACCGCCGTCATATAAGCCGAGACAAAGCCCGCCATGCCGGCACTCCCGGCTATGGTTGTGGTGAGATAGTCCAGCGCAAGGCCGAGGGCGATCACCACGATATAGCAGGCCTTGCGCAGGATGCCGTCGATGCCGACCCTGCTGGAGACCGTCCCTGAGCGCCAGGCCTTTGCCACCCCCGTGGCGTAGTCCAGGAGCATGAGCACCGCCAGCGCCAGATGTAGCCCCGGCACCCGCCCCATTATGTCCCCGACAGCCGCAAAGAGCGATAGCCCTCCCGCACTCACCGCCGCCTTTATCATTGTTTCCTTTGACATATTTTTCTCCTTTCAAAGTTCTATGTTTTTATACAATACGTAAAGCTGCGCACAAAACCCCTCCGAAACCTCCCTGTCCCAAAAGATGCGCAGCACATCCGCTTCAAGGCAGAGGCCATACAGCGCCCGCGGGGCAGCTTCAATCTCTCCCGGTTCTTCATTTTCCCCCGCGCCATTTTCTCCGCCGTCGCTTGCGATAGAGCTATCATCCTCCAAAGTGGCATACTGTTGCACTATGATGGCGGCTCCGGGGCACAGGCCGAGAAGCTCCGTGTCCGTGTATTGCCCTACAACCTCCGCCATCACCTCGACCCCCTCCAGCCGAAAGGCACCCGCCTTTTCAAAGTCCTGCGGGTTAAAACCGCTGTCCTCCAGGCTACCGCCCGCTCCCATCGCCGCAAAATTGCCCGAAACCGCCGCAAAGGCCTTGTCGATTTTCATTTCCAGGCCGCTTTCCGTGCCCGCAATGAGCTCGTTTATCACATTGCGGATCACATTGCGCACGGACACGTTGAACATCTCGTTTAGCAGCGCGGGCGGGTGATTTGCGTTTTTGATGATGCTCGCTATGTCTATGACCTTGTTTTTGTCGTTTATACGGTTGTATTTCGCCACTTTACTTCAAACCCCCTCCTCTATGAGCCACTCATCTCCCACACCGCCACCAACAACAGACCTTCTCCGCGCCTTGACGGTGCCGCCGTAGATATAGTTCTTTATCACGGCCCCCAGGGCAAAGCCCTCCCCCGCCTCGTTGTTGCGAAAGGCAATCTGCAAAGTCGTGTATTTCTTCACCTTGCGCCCCGCAGGCAGTGATATGGCCGCCCCGCGGCTCTCATAGCAAAGCAGCTCGCTCTCACCCGGCAAATCCCCGGGCAGCTCTCCCGCATTGGCCTGGGTGAGAAAATAGAGCTTCGCACTCCCCTTCTGCCCGGGCTTTATGAGCACATGGCAGCCGTTTTTGACCGTGGACTTGTACCTGGAAAAATCCCCGTCATCGTCTGCCTTGGATGTCCAGAGCGCATCGATGGCGGCGCCATTGTCCAAAAATCGTTCCGGCGGTGCCAGATCGTCGGAAAAGCGGCACAGCTTGCCGTCCCTGGTGCCAAAGTAGAGCACACCGTCCGCCTCACACAGGCACGTTGCCGGGATGTTGTCCCAAAAATATGCCTCATACACGGCATTTGACCCGCTCCGCGGATCCATCTGCCGAAACTGGCTGCCGTCCAGCACATAGGCCCTGTTGTTGATGCAGAGCACATATTTCCCCCGCCAAGATGCGGCGCAGGCCCTTGCAAGCCCCGCCTCTTTCAATAGCCGCGGGTTTATAAAATAGCTGCGGTTCTGCACGCTTGTCTCGGAGCTGACCTCCAGGCTCTGTATGCCCATGATGCCCTCCGCGGACAAAAACAGCGGATCATCCCCGAGATTTGCAAAACACGCCCTCGACACGGCCCCCGCAGCGGCTGAGCCCTGTCGCAAACCAAAGACAGCTCTCCCCTCCGCATCCGTCGCGCCCGAACGCAAAAATATGCCCGCGTCCTGGTCGTTTGCCTGCTTGATGATGAGCTGGTAGGCAAGCGCCCTGTGATAGCCCATGATAGCTCCCGTCTCCGCCCCCACATAGGCAAAAGAGTCCTCCGGTATATATGTCGGGTCCACGTTGAAGTCAGGCGCCGCTATCTCGCAGTGCCAGTCCACATTGGGCCGCTCCGGATTGCCCGCAAAAAAGATCCTGTCGCTGTCGGCACCTCCGAGACCAAAGAGCCCCATGGTGCGGCATGCCCTGATGGGGCAACTGTCAAAATCATAACCCGTGCGGTATATGCAAATCCTCACATTGTCTTTCCCGGTGACCGCGGGCTTTGGCGGCGCCTCTGTAAAGCTGATGGTCCCGCCGTTGGTGTTGACAGTGAAAGCGTTCCAAGGCAATATATCATCGTCCACGCTGATATACTCCACCCCGGCGATGGGAAAGCCCACCTTGTATGTCTTTGTCACACCGTTGCCGATATATGAGAGCATCTGCAACTCCGATAGCAGGTTGACACTCTCAAAGCTGTCTCCGCCCCCTGTATTTGGATCCATGCCGATGGTCGTTGTCGGCACATAGGCATAGTCCCGCGCCCGCTTCATATAGTCATATTCGCTGTATGGATAATAATCCTCATCATACATAAAGAGATCATAGCCGTTCAGTATCCAGAGCTTGCCCGCAAGAAAGACGGAGACAGCCGGGTTTATTTCCTTTTCGGCTTCCTCCACCATGGCCACCGCACTGTCGCAGGCCTCCC
>CAYTOF010000041.1:0-1335 GCA_964439435.1 uncultured Oscillospiraceae bacterium | reverse complement strand
GCTCAAAGTCCACCCCTGTCCAGTCTATGCTTTCAAAGGGAAACTCCTCTTCATCCTCCTGCATACCTTGAAAAATCTCAAAGAGAGCCTCTCCCAAGATGTCCATCACCGCCTCGATCATCGGCGGGCTGTCGTTGTCCGTGATTTTGCCCAGGGCAAAGGGAAATTCATACTCGCTCAATACGCATTACCTCCCCCGTAGCTCTTTGGAAAGATGCGGTACATGATGCCGTTTATCTCCGCAAGGATGTGCTCCACCCCCGAAAAGATACACCTGTGTATGCTCCGCACGCAAAACATATGCTCCAGAGCCGCCACCAGGGGCGGCACCATCATCTCCGCGACCTCGGCCGGCAGATTCAGATCCTCAAAATACATCTCCACCAGCATCCGCGCAAAGCTCTCTGAATTGCCGCCCTCCCCGCCTCTTACCATCTGCAGCATGTCCCAAATGGGCCGATACCCGGGCCTTTTCTCGGGATAGCCGCCCTCCCCGGCCATGAGGTTTATCGCCATAGGAGAGCGCGCCGCGTCCATATTGGTCGGCTCGGAGGCAAAGTCCACCCCGCGAAAGCTGCCGTATTTCGTGCCGTGCTTTTGCGGCTGTGCTCCCCTCGGAACCGCCGCACTTTCAATACTCATCTTTTACCACCTCGCAAAACATTGCGCTCCGTCTTGCATCTCTTTGCGCCGCGGCATACTCCTGCTTGTACATGGAGAGCATCCCGGGGTTGTCCTCATCGGCATAGACCCTGCAAAGCAGCCCCAGCACCAGCGCCTCGTTCAGCCGCGGCTCAAATCCAAGCTCATCCCCAAGCGCGAAAATGCGGGAGAGCTCTCCGTATTTCTCCTTGCCGCCATGCTCCCGCAGATGCTCGTTCAGATAAAAGTTTTCCATCAACACATGGTTTATAAGGTCCACAGCAGCACCGTCACCATAAGGAAAATCCGCCTCAAACATCAATCCCAGCGCCGCCGCCAAAATCTCCTCTCCCCTCAAACTGCTCCCTCCTTATGTTTTTATATGACTCTTATCAGAGCCGTGTAAATATACCAGATTTATTGTCGTGCAATTTCCTGCCTTTTTTGAGCTGTTAAAATTGAATTGCCTCTATATAGAACCGTGCGGGCGGCAGCCCATAACAGTCAACCGCCCGCACAAATTCCAATCAAAACAAATCCCCTAATTCCCCTCCACCATGGAGAGGTAGTCGCCCCTTATTCCCCTCCCTCGTGAGGGAATCGTGCAAAGCACATACGCGCAGCGACGGGGCAGTCGCCCCTTATTCCCCTCCATCGGAGGGGTGGCACGTCACGTGCGCTTGCGCATGTGAC
>CAYTOF010000040.1:0-19537 GCA_964439435.1 uncultured Oscillospiraceae bacterium | reverse complement strand
GCGAGCTGGGTTCAGAACGTCGTGAGACAGTTCGGTCCCTATCTGTTGTGGGCGAAGGAGATTTGAGAGGCGCTGTCCTTAGTACGAGAGGACCAGGATGGACATACCTCTGGTGCACCGGTTGTTCCGCCAGGAGCATAGCCGGGTAGCTAAGTATGGAAGTGATAAACGCTGAAAGCATCTAAGCGTGAAGCATCCCTCAAGATTAGATCTCCCATCCGTAAAGGAGTAAGGCCCCACATAGACTATGTGGTTGATAGGCCGGAGGTGGAAGTGCAGTAATGCATGCAGCTGACCGGTACTAATAGGCCGAGGGCTTGACCTTGCCAAAGCAGAAGCGGCAGGGAATTGGCTCTCTAAAGAAACTTTGTGGAAGAGTTCGCCGAGAAGAATTTGGGTTTTTCAGTAACTTCACTGTCTGCACAATACAAGTAAACTCGTTATCAGTTCTCAAGGTATGAGCCGCACCTTTAGCTCAGTTGGCAGAGCAACTGACTCTTAATCAGTGGGCCCCGGGTTCGAATCCCTGAAGGTGCACCAACAAACGGAACCGACGGGGGTCTGTGGTAAAAATGGGGCTCCCGGCGGAGACCGTAAAAGAAATCGAACAGATGATGTGGCCCGTTGGTCAAGCGGTCAAGACATCGGCCTCTCACGCCGGAAACGGGGGTTCGATTCCCCCACGGGTCACCACTGCCCAATCCAAAATATTATATACTATCAGTAGGTGTTTATTACAGCGAGGGTACACCCGTTCCCATCCCGAACACGGAAGTTAAGCTCGTTCGTGCCGACGATACTTGGCGGGAGACTGCCCGGGAAAATAGGTCAATGCCTACACAAAGACGCCGCGTTTACTAATGCGGCGTCTTTGCTGTTTTTGCTGAAAATTGATTGCCTTGCCTTTGAAATGGGCATATATAATCCTTTTCATATATATGAAAAGGATCTTAGTGCGCCGGTACTGTAAAATACAGTACCGATTTTTCATGTTGCATGATATAATATTAATAAGAAAAGGTGGTGTGTATATGAAAAGAGAGGGAGTGGCCTTTGCTGGAAACCTGGTCGTTGACTACATAAAATATATAGATTCCTACCCCGAGCTTTCAAGGCTTTCCTCAATCACAAGTATGGCGGAAAGTGTGGGAGGCCTTGCCTGTAATTGCTCCATAGCTTTTTCAAGGTTGTGCGAAGGGCAAATACCCATTGAGCTATATGGAGCAATCGGCGACGATGACGGCGGTGAAAAGATAAAGAAAGTACTGCAAAACGAAAAAATTGGGACTGAAAAACTGACCGTCAAGCAGGGCATCCCCACGTCTTTTACGGACGTGTTCACCTTGACAACCACAGGTGAGCGCACATTTTTCCACAATCGAGGGGCAAATGCCGCTTTTTCTCCCAAGGACATAGACCTTGAGAGAGTCAAGGCCAAAATACTGCATATCGGATATGTCCTGTTACTCGATCAATTTGACGAGCCGGACGAGGAATACGGAACTGTCATGGCACGATTTTTGGCAAAAGCGCGACAAGAAGGGATCAAGACATCCCTCGATGTTGTCTCCGAACAAAGCACCAGGTTCGCAAGTGTATTGCTCCCGGCACTGCCCCACAGTGACTATATCATCATCAATGAGATTGAAGCCGGTATGGCTGCAGGTCAAAGTGCACGGGGTGCAGATGACAAGTTGGACACTGCGGCTATTGAGAGCATTTGCTTAAGGTTTATAGAGCTTGGCGTCAAGGAACTTGTGGTCATACACGCACCTGAGGGCAGCTTTTGCATGGAGCTTGACAAAAAAATGCACTTTTGCCCTGCCGCGAATTTGAAATCCGATATGATTTCCGGGAAAGTGGGTGCGGGCGATGCCTTTGCGGCGGGGATGTTGCTTGCTCTGTATGAAGGTGCCACCGGTGAGGAGGCCATGGTGCTTAGCAATGCAGCCGCAGCACAGAGCCTTCGCGGTGGCAATGTCCTGATGGGGCTTCGCTCCAAAGACGAAGCTCTGGCTCTTTACGAGGCCTTAAAGGGCATATAAAGCACAGCTCTTAAGGAATTTGATTTGCAAAGGAGAGAGCATGAAGCAAGCCGTTATGTACGGTGCGGGGAACATTGGCAGAGGGTTTATAGGCGAGCTCTTTTATCAATCTGGATATAGAACCGGCTTTATAGATGTCAATTCCTCACTTATATCCATGTTGAATAAAGAAGAGGAGTACAAAATTAAAGTGCTTTCCGATGCCGGAGATTACTATGTAGCCGTTAAAAATGTATATGGCATTGACGGAAAGGATGTCGATGCCTGTGCCGATGCGATTGCCGCGGCGGATATGATGGCAACTGCCGTGGGAGCGCAAATCCTGGAGTTCATTGCTCCGATTATCGCAAAAGGCATAGAAAAGCGCGCTCGGACAGGAAGTGATGTTCCTCTCAACATCATAGTCTGTGAAAATCTGCACGACGCGCCAAAAGTGCTTGATAAGCTTTTGAGAAAAACACTGGGAGTGAATTTTCTGGATTATTACAGTCGGAAAATCGGCTTGGTGGGGGCATCGGTGGGACGTATGGTGCCCGTTGTGACGACACAGCTCCTGGAAGAAGATCCTCTTTTGGTGGCGGTTGAGCCATTTTGCACACTGCCCGTGGATGCGAAAGCCTTTAAGGGTGAGATTCCGAGGATAAGCAACTTATTGCCGGTGGACAATATAGATTATTATTCGGATATGAAGCTCTATATACACAATATGCTGCACGCCATGTGTGCATATCTTGGGTATCTTGAGAGATACACATATATATATGAAGCGGCGGAGGATATCCGCATAAGAAAGACATTGGATGGAGCGTTGGAAGAGATTGCCACAGCTTTGGCGATGAAGCATGATACGAACAGAAGCGAGGCAAGGAACTATGGGCTTGAATTGATAGGCAGATTTAAAAACAGATCTCTTGCCGACAGCATATTGCGTGTGGGCAGGGACACACCGCGAAAACTGGCTCACAGTGACAGATTGGTCGGAGCTGCACGCCTCTGCGCAGAGCAAAATCTGCCCTTTGAAAACATCGCCCTGGGAATCGCCACCGCATATCTGTTTGACGGAGACGACAGCTCGGCGAAAGTATGTCGTTATGCATACAGCAACGGCATATTAAAAGCCCTGCAAAGCCATTCATCTTTAGAGCCGACAGACAGCATTTCCACTGTCGTGGCTTTCAAATATGAAAAAATAGAAAGAGGACGGTGAAATACATGGCAAATAACTATGGGCCGTATTACGACAATAAAAACACGGAGTGGTTCCGAGAGGCGCGCTTTGGCATGTTCATCCACTGGGGCGTTTATGCCCTGCCGGCGAGGGGAGAGTGGGTGCGCAACGCAGAGAAGATCACCATTGAAGACTATCAAAAATACTTGGATCGATTCAATCCACACAAATATGACCCGCGAAAATGGGCAAAGCTTGCAAAAAAAGCAGGAATGAAATACGCTGTTATGACAGCAAAACACCATGACGGCTTCTGCATGTTTGACAGTGCTCTGACGGATTATAAAGCCACAAACACATTGGCTGGTCGAGATCTCATAAGGGAATATGTCGATGCTTTCCGCGCTGAAGGCATAAAGGTGGGGTTTTATTATTCCGTTATAGATTGGCATCATCCGGATTATCCCGCCTATGGTGACCCGATCCACCCTATGTCGAGAAACGAAGCCTTTAAAAACCGGGAAGAGCATTTTGAAAACTATATAAAATACCTTCACGGACAGGTGAGAGAGCTGGCGACAAATTACGGTAAGATCGACATCTTCTGGTTTGACTATTCCTACGGAGAGATGAGCGGTGAAAAATGGAAAGCCTATGAACTTGTGCAGATGGTGAGGGAGCTGCAGCCGCAGGCAATCATAGACAACAGGTTGCTGGTAGATGCCAAGGGGCGTATCCTCTCCGAAAGAGAACTCTTTTTTGGAGGAGATTTCGTAAGCCCTGAGCAGATCATCCCCCGCCAAGGAATACGCGATGAAAATGGAGAGAAGCTCACCTGGGAGGCCTGTATAACACTGAACAACAACTGGGGATATGCGTCGCAAGACAGAAACTACAAAACAGTGACGGATGTCATCCACATGTTGGTGGAGTGCGTCTCAAAGGACGGAAACCTCCTGTTGAATGTTGGACCCAATGCATACGGTGAGATACCCGACGAAAGCATACGCATTCTGGAGGAAGTAGGCCTTTGGATGGAGAAGAACTCAGAGAGCATTTATGGATGCGTTGCCGCAGATTTGTCCAAGCCGGAATGGGGCAGGTACACTAGAAAAGGCAATTTGCTTTACGCTCATCTGTTTGAACGCGGTATAGGGCCGACAGAGTTTCCGGAGCTTTCACACAGGGTTGAATACATAAGCTTTTTGCGAGACGGTGCTGAAATTCCCTTTAAAAAAGGTTGGCCGGTGGAAAGCGGCAATGTCGCTATCAGTTTTGTATACTCCACCTTGGCAGATCCTCACGATACGGTGTTGGTGCTTGAATTGGACGAATAGTTTCATGCAAGATAAAGAAGCCAAAGCTGCATTTTAAAGATGCAGCTTTGGCTTTGATGTTTTCAACCATATTGAACTGGCTTTTGTATTGGTTTAGACTTTATTTCCCCGCTCCGGTTCTTGGTTCCGCCCAAAAACTGAACAAGCGCTTTTTGATGTACCAGTTTTCAGTCAAAGTAGTGCCAAAGGGGATTCGTTTGCCGCGTTTCAACACCTCTTTTTCAATCAAAAAGGCATTGTCCTCCACAGCTCCATGACACATATAGAGTCTCTCATAGGTCGGGGAACGATCGATAACAAGGGCACGCCGAATTACAAAAAATGCCCAGAGAGCCCAAAAGAGGAGAACCATAACAGAAAAAGCAATTGTCGATGTGATGCCATAAAAAGCACTCTCTGTGGCATCAAAGAAGAGCGGCAGCAGATCTCCGCTGTCGATTGAGGTATCAAGCAAAGCCTTCGTGCGGATATCTGCCGGCAAATAGCCCACGGTGCCCTTTAGATAGGGTACCTCTGCATGAGAGAACAGTTTCACAAAAATATATTTGCCATTTGAGAGTTTGCAGAAGCGATAGACCACATTGCTGCCCTCACTGTCGAGAATCCCTGTCTCATAAAGGCTATCGCCACTGAGTTCCACATAGGGACTGCCGTTTTTTGAAAACATCAGCCTTTTGAGCCTTGGCCTTTCTTTGAAGATCGGGGAGGACTCAAAGTTTGCATTAAATCCAAATTCTGTCAATTCTATTTCGGGGTCATCTATGTGAGATATCTCCTCAGGGCGAATCTGTGTTGCTCCGGAGAAATAAAAACCGGCTTTGTAGATGGTGGACATGGTGTTCAAATAAAGGATGATCAATAAAACAGCAAAGACCAAGATGATTCGATTTCTCTCCGCCCTGCGGATTTCTCGCACAAGCAAACTGCTTTTAAAGCTCCATTTGTTTTCGTTTTGAGAACTCATGCTTTTTCCTCCATTGGTTTCCGTGCTTTGGGACTCTTTATAAACTTATTGTAGAGGTCCTCTCCGTAACTGGTTTCTCGCGGCAATCCACGCATAATTCTAAAGGACCTGTCCCCGCCATCCAGTCGTTCGGCCAGTAAAAAACCCGCGCCTTGAAGATTTTTTTGAACAAAGATATCAGCAAGCTCATAGAGATGTGTCACATAGACCACGGCGACCTCAAGCTCATACAGTGCGCTTAGGATGCCACCGCCAATGATGGCACCTTCGCGTTCGGTAGTTGTGGCAAAGGCTTCATTCATCAACAAAAGGCCATGGGAGGCTATTGTGTCCACTATGGAGCTCATGCGCGAAAGTTCCTCTTCAAGCTTGCCGTGATCCATGTTGCTGTCTTCCGCACGGGAAAAATGGGTGAATATTCCGGTGGCGGTAAAAGCGGCAAAGCTCTCTGCCGGCACCTGCATCCCACATTGGTGTAAGATAAAGGCAATACCAAGGCTTCTCAAAAAGGTCGATTTGCCCCCTTGATTGGCACCTGTCACGAAGATCAAGTGCTTGCCATCAAGCATTTCACTGTTGGAAATGGGCATAAAATTACCGCTGAGAGCCAGGCTCAAATCATAAAGGCCGTCATAGTGAAGTGTTTTAGAGTCGGATGTGTCGATTTCCCCAAAACAAAGAGGTAAGTCTCGGGCATATGTATAGCGGTAGAGATGCACACAACCAAGATAAAAAGCGATTTCAAAGCGCACGGCTTCCATAAAGGACTGGATTGTGCCGATAAAGTGATTTGCAATACGCAGCACATGTATAAAAACTGCATCTTCCGCTTCCTTGGCATTTGAAACACTCAAATAGTCTTTTAAATTTATCCTATATCGCTTTTTGCCAAACTTATAAGAGCTTTTACCCGAGAGCTTGCGCAGGGTATAGTTTGCGCCTTTAAAACCCGCTCCCACTCGGGCTCCGATTTCCAAACCGCTTCCCTCGCATGCGAGCTTTAACTGGGAGACCAATTTTTGCGCGTGACCGAAAAAACCGGTGTTGAGCTTCGTGTTGACTTCAAGACAAAAGCCATAGAGCCCGGGGGAAGTAAACTCTGTGTTTTCTTGGGTGAGATTGGCAAGCTCCCTCAGTTTGACAAGCAAGACCTCCAAAAGCCCTGCAGCATTGCGCAATTTCACAGAGGAGGAGACAACTTTTGTAAAGCTTGGGCGAACAAAATCCCGAAAAGCCGCCGCATCTTTGGAGGCTTCCGTGGTTATCGTGTAGAGCCTGTTGATGATATGCTGGTGCTGTATACATTCTTTGAGAATTTCCTGCCGATACCTGATTATTTCCGGGTTGGAAAGAGAGCGTGGGACCACGCGAGAGACGACAGACTTTATATAATCATCGCCCCGAGACATGACTTTATATATGATTGCGAGATTTAAATCCTTTACAAGGTCTGCCTCATTGCCGGGAGTTTGCACTTGGATATCGTTTTTGCGGTATAGTAGATAGGGTTTCATGTATTTGCCCCTTTTCTTGTGAGTATGTCCCCGCGTAATAACCCAAAACGCTTTGCCAAAGAAGCGGCATAGGCCTCGCCGTCTGCCTTCTTGCGGACAATTTTATATGTGCGTTCCGGATTATCCCGTGATTTCACCTCCGCAACCAAGCTCACGCTTTGTCTGTGCATTTCGCAAAGGTCAGTGATATGGCTTACATAAAGACAGATGGCATCGACTTCCTGTATGCGCTCAAGCACTCTTCCCCCGAGACGCACAGCATCGTAGGTGGTTGTTGTGGCAAACAGTTCGTTGAAAATCAACAGTGTTTTATCGTCGGTGTCCTCCAGTATGCCTCCAAGCCTTATGAGTTCTTCTTGCAAACGGCCGGAATGTGACGAAAGGTCCTCTTCTGTTGCGAAATGTGTGTGGATATTATGGCATAACCACAGCCTGGCATATGTGCAGGGCACGGTGCAGCCAAGCCTTGCAAGATACATGATTTGACCAAAGGAACGCGCGAAGGTGGTTTTCCCGCCTTGATTTGGGCCGGTTAAAATAAAGACGCGCTCCTTGCCCTCAAGGTAAAAATCATTTGTTACAATTGTCTTGTCAGGATTTTCTGTTTTGGAAGCAAGAGCCAGGTCATAGGCACCGACAAGTCGCAGTTCTTTTTCTTCCACTACTTCAGGGCATATAAATCGGATGTTTCCGTCGGTGTACTTGTCGGTAAACTTCAAATATGCAAGATAAAAGGTGAATTCGTGGTACAGTTTTTCTATCAAGGGGTTTTGGTAGTGCTCATGCTTATTTGCGATTTCAGAAAGTTGCAGAAAGTAATCGGGATATCTTTTTCTCATTATATTTACAAACTGCCTCTCAAGGGATGTCAGTTCGACACCGGGAAAGAAAGACAGCTTGTAATCGAAATCACTTTCGGTGAGAGTTGAGAGGGCATCGCGAAATGAGAGCACAATATCTTTTTCGTCATTTTCTTCGAAAGTTAAAATAACTTTCCCTTCGTCAAAATGAATCTGATAGTGTATGGCTTCAAAAAGGGAGAGGATGTTTTCAGTGTCAGATTCAAGAGCGATGAATTCCGGAGATTTTAAATACCATTCAAGATATGAGGAAAGGATTGACAGAGCCTTTGATTTTGAGATGAGAGTTGCAACCTCAGGTATGCTTTTCTCTGAAAGTGCGGCAGACAGGGCGCGCAAGCCGGAGCAGTACATGGATGCACTGTCAACAAGCCATTTTGATTTTTGGTGTGGATTGCGTGAATGTGTGCTGCCGTGCAGTGCACGAAGAATGTTTTTATAGGAGACCATAAAGCTTTCGATTCGACTGCGAATCCAAGAGTTTTCCAAAGCTTTCATGACACCTTGCCTGTATTTGACTGTTTCAATATCACTGAGCGGGGTGTAAAAATAGCTTGCAATCTCTTTGTTGTCGATATCTTCCAGCACTATGTCGATGATCTGGTCTAAATTTAAGTCAACAAAAAAATCCGGACAACTTTGCCCGGGGATTTCCTTTTCCGCGGTTTCGAACAAAATACTGTAAAAGTTTTCCATGGCATTTGCCTTTTCTGAGAGATCTGTTTGTTTATAAAAAAACAGAAATATAAAGATTACTAAATCGGTTTGTTTGTGGTATACTAAAACAAACACAAGGGAAAATGGGAAAAAGCTTTCCCATCTTAAGATTGCGATTAAACCAATAACAATTATAGCACAGCAGATGTGAGTTTTTCAACAAAATGTATAAATGCGTATGTAAAAAGAGAAAAGGAGCAGAGATGAGCAGCAAGGGTTTCAAAAAAACCATAATTGGGGTTCTTATAATCCTCATCCTTGGAGCATGTGACTTTGTCTCCATTGTGTCTTTTGAAGCCAAAACAGACAGAGCGGCTTTGACGACAGTTTCGGAGACCTCCCAAGAAACTGGAAACACCACAACCGAAATGTTTGAGACGACCGCCCACACAGAACCTGAAGCTTTGGACACACATAAAGGAGAGCTGTTGAGAGTCGGCGAAGTGTCATTGAAAATCGGGCAAACGGAATCGGCACTGGTGGATGTATTTGGTGTTCCCCAAAGAACAAACAAGACACTCTCTGAATATATTCGATACGTCTATCATCTGGACGATGGCTTGTTATTTGCGTCCATATATAAGGACGAAGTGGTTGGGCTTTTTATATGCAGCGAAAGCTTTGAATATGAGGGGATAACAAGTCGGTCCACAAAAGAGGAGGCTCTAGCAGCCTTGGAATTTGCAGACACTTCCGGGAAAATCGACGAGAGGCTTAAGATCATCAGAGCGGCAACACAAGATTATAAGATCAGCGCCTATTATGACGACCTTGAGAGCGGTTGTGTTGAGGCCATTTCCGTTGTAGTGCATGGATTTGGTATAACAGATCATTCAGAAGAGGCTATGGAGGCATATGCACTGGAGCTCTTTGACTTGACAAATGTCTTTCGCCAAAGACACGGGCTGCCGATGTTGCAATGGTCAAATGAGGCAACGGAAAGCGCCTTTTTACACAGCGCTGATATGGTTGAGAACAATTTTTTCTCCCACACAGGCAGTGATGGAAGCAATGTCGCCAAAAGGATGGACAAGATCGGCATAATGTACCAATATGCGGGAGAAAACCTTGCTGGCGGTTATGAAGATGCCGCAGGCGCTGCCTTTGGACTTTACAATTCAGAAGGGCACAGGTCAAATATTTTATTTGAGGAGTACACATACGTGGGCATCAGTGTTGTTTATTCCGAAAAAACGGAGTACAAAATCTACTGCACGCAGAACTTTTTCAGCACTTGGCAGTGATGCCCGTCACAATATAAAGCATAAAGATTGAAGGAGTGAGCGTTGTGTTTTTTGATGTACATGCCCATGTCTACAGATATCAATATCCGGTGCCCGGCGGGAATGACCTCTTCATTTCTCCGGATGAACTTGAGAACCGTCACAAGGAGCTCAACATATTCGGAGCGGTGCTCCTGCCCATAGTCAGCCCCGAGGTATATGTGCCGCAGTCTGTCGGGGAGATCATTGAGCTTGCGGACAATTCGAACGGCAAGTGGGTGGCGTTTTGCAATGTGGATCCTCGGGTTTATACGAACACAAGCGATGCCCCCATCGGACATCTGCTGGAGCACTATAAAAAACTCGGTTGTCGGGGTTTGGGGGAATTTATGCCAAATCTGTCCTTTGATGATGCCCGTGTGCAGAATCTTTTGGCGTGTGCACAGAGGGCAAAATTGCCTCTGTTGATTGACCTGACGGGGAACAAAAACCGAGGATATGGGCTTTATGACGATCCCGGATTGCCCATGCTGGAGGCATGTCTTGAAAAATACCCCGATTTGACCATCATAGGTCATGGACCTGCTTTCTGGGCTGAAATCTCGACGCTAAAAAATCCGGGAGACAGACATGGATATCCCTCTTATCCTGTCTATGAAGAAGGTGCGGTACCGAGGCTTATGCGCACATATGACAACCTTTGGGCGGACCTTTCCGCCGGGAGCGGAGGAAACGCCGTCAAGCGAGACAGAGCATATGGAACAAAGTTTTTGAATGAATTTGCAAGCAAACTCATGTTCGGGACAGATATATGCTCCGCAAAGGACGAGTTCACAACCGGAGACTATCTGATCTCTCTGCGTGATTTAGGGGAGCTTGGGGAAGAGAATTTTATAAAGATAGCTCGAGGCAATGCCTTGCGACTGCTCGAGCTTGACAGATCTCAATTTGATTGAAAAATGGCGTGTTCAGTGTCGGAACTGCACACTGTAACGCGACACATTGGGTTGAAAGTTTTTGTAATTGCCGGAAGTGGATGCATGAGTCGGGTCCATGAGTTTCCAGCTCACGCCATCAAAGTAAATGACACCGTTTATCCAGCCGGATTCCGATGAATATACATCGATCCAGGCATGATAAGCCTGCGTTCCGTCGTTTTTGCGCACATAACCAAATACAAGTCTAGTGGGTATCCCTTGGCTTCTCAGCATTGCCGTTGCAAGCGCCGAATAGTCAAGGCAGATGCCCTTTTTTACTACCAGCAGCTGTTCAAGATTTGGCACATAGCCGCCTTCCAACTTGCCTACAACGCTGTAGTCATAGGATATGGTCGAGGAGACATAGTTGTATATGGCTTCCACCTTGGCCAGAATGCCGCTTTTGCCTCGTACCAGATTTTGTGCGATGTTGACAAGGGTGCTGTTGACTCCGTAATAAGCATAGACATTGGCACGCAAATAGGGCGCCAGGGAGTTGTTTAAAGCAACCTCAATAACGAGCCCGCGGTATTCTGCTACATATCTGCCGCCGCCGGTATCTCTGTATACAGTTATGCTGTATGAGCCGTTGCCGTCCGTCAGGGGGTAGGCATCATAAGTGCCATTGCTCTTCAAAGCATATACATAAGCCGTCCCCGAAGGTCCGGTGATGATGACCCGCAGCTTATGCGTCCCGCCGGCTTTGTATTTGACCATCAAAAACCCATTGGCTTTGTTGGATGCGTCGACTTCAGCCTTTTCGTTTGAATACACCTCCACACCCAATATGGCATATTCAATGGCGCCATAGACGACGGGATTTGGCTCATTTGAAGTGGTCTGAGTTGTGGCCGGGGTTGTTGTCGACTCCGTTGTGGCCTTTGTCGTTGTGCTTGGGGTTGTTGCGGGTTTTGTCGTGCTTTGTGTGATAGTTGTTTGTGTGGTGGGGGAAGAAGTAGCAGGGCTTTTTGTTGTCACGGTCGTAGTGTCAGAGCTTAGAGGAGTGGTTATTTGGGATGGGGTGGCAGAGGTGGTCTGTTCGCTCTGACCGGTGAAGTCGGTCGTGGTCACTATTTCCTCGGTCTGTGACATGGATTCGGTCAAACTTTCCGAGAGCGATGTAATATCCGTCGGTACAGTGGTATAAGAAGAAGAGAAGTGTGTCGTGCTCCACTCGGAATGTGATGTGGTTGAGGTGGTTTCAATTTCCGGTGGCTCGGCATTTGGGTCGAAAAGAGTGGCTTCGGAATGTGTATCCCTGCCTTCGTCGATGGGAGTTTTTGTAAATGAGCATGAATGATAAAACACCGCTATCAGGGCGGCTATGACAAGGAGCACTATGATGGGGTATGAGGTTTTCAAAAAAGCTTTCACTTAGCTTCTCCGGTTAAAATCAAAAGAGTTTTTTACTGAGAGAGTCAGGGTTGGTTGCAAATCTCAGGGCGACTTCGCGGGTTATTCGCCTGCGCTTATACAGATCCGCAAGGCTCGAATCCATGCTCATCATGCCTTCCGCCATGGAGGTGGCTATGATGGAGTCAAGCTGATGTGCCTTGGAATCGCGTATGATATTGCGTACGGCGCTGTTGCCGTGCATGATTTCAAAAACAGGGAAGGCAGAACCGTCTATTGTGGGGACAAGCTGTTGGGAAACCACGCTTCGCAGCAACATCGCAAGCTGAACGCGTATCTGCTGTTGTTGTTCAGAGGGAAAAACGTCGACGATTCTGTCCACCGTGTTGGCAGCGCCCACCGTGTGTAGGGTCGAGATGACAAGATGACCTGTCTCGGCGGCTGTCAAAGCAGTTCTGATAGTTTCGAAATCGCGCATTTCACCAAGAAAAATCACATTGGGAGCTTGTCGTAGGCAAGCACGCAGGGCCATTACATAGCTGTCCGTGTCAAGGCTGATTTCCCTTTGGCTCACAATGCTCATCTTGTTTTTAAACAAAAACTCTATGGGGTCTTCGAGGGTGATGATGTGTCCGCTGCGTGTGCTGTTGATACGGTCGATCACACAGGCAAGCGTTGTGGACTTACCACTGCCCGTCGGGCCGGTCACAAGCACCAGGCCCTTTGTATTTTTAGCCACTGTCATAACGGCTTCCGGTATGTTCATCTTGCGATAATCGGGTATGCCAAATGAAACAATGCGGATAACAGCTGCAAAGGAACCGCGTTGCTTATAAGTGCTGACGCGAAAACGCGACAGCCCGGGGATGGCTATTGAAAAATCGTCGTCGCAGTTTTTGTAAAAAGGCTCCATATCCCGCGATGCGATTTTGAAAATATCCCGTATGAGTCCTTCTGTGTCTGCAGGAGTCAAATGGTTTTCGTTTTGGGGCCTTATTTCCCCGTGTTTTTTAAATGCGATGGGAAAGCCGGCTATTATAAAAATGTCCGAAACGCCATGTTCCACGGCTTTTGAAAGAATATTTACTATTTCACTCATGTCTTTATCCTCCTTTAATCTCCGGTCCAATAATCCAACGAGGACGACGGACTCCACTCTGCTGTGGTCATGACCATCCACTCAAGTACTTGAACAGACTGCCCTTTCACTAGAACTGTAGCAGACAGGGTTTGCCTTTCGTCAAGTGGGGTACCGTAACTCATATAAAGCATTTCCTCAATTTGTTCGTATATGATACCGTCAGGAAGGGATTTTACAAGAATATCCGCATTGGGATAAAGCTTTACCAGCCCTTTTATTTCCGCCAGTGTGCGTGTGGAGACCATGTCTGCAGCATAATAGCGCTCCAGGGCAGCGGCAGATTTTAAAGACAATTTTTTCTCGTTGTGGGAAGTGATGAGGGTCAGTACCGAAAAAATCGTAAGACTTAAAACAGAGATAATCATCACTATGGAGACTCCTCCGATGTTTATGCCGGCGATCCTTCGTTTATCCATGCAAATCACCTGCCGTTCCTGTCAATAAGGTGAAAATCTCAGTCTCTGCCAAATCACCGGATGGAGAAATCTCCGAAATGCTTATGAGGGCCTCGGCATAGAAACCGTCGCTTATCCGGGCTTCAATGAAAAGTGTAAATTCGGCCCTGCTGTCAGTGGAAACCTCCCAGTTGTCGTCATAATACACGACAACATGGCCTCTGTTTTCTGTGCCTTCAAGCAAATTTGCAACTTGGGAAAGGTCGCCGTGGCAGCTTTTGTAAATTTCAGCGGCGGCAGTGGCTTTTATACAGGCATGAGAGAGGTTTTCGCTGTATGCCGTATTTAATTTTGCCGCACCCAACATGCGCATGCAGATTGCAGCCGAAATGGCAAAGAAAACGATAGCCAGTATAAGCTCTATTAAAAAGAGGCTGGTTTTGTTGTAGCTGTGTCTTCTCATCCCATGCCCTCCCCGTGTGAGCTGTAAATGCTCAAAAACAGCTGTTCTGTTTTGCCGCCAAGACCGGTGCATGTCACTTTCAAAAGATTGCCTTTGACAAACTCAAAGTCAAGAAATTCTACCGTCGCAATGCGGGGATCGGATTCGTCGGGGGGCATCTCGAGATTTGTTTCACAGAATAATTCGCGGACATTGCCATCTATTGTGTATATATATGTGGAATAGGGTATGTCCTCAATGGTCTCAGAAAGAACCAAGGCTTTTCCGTCTCCAAAGTCCTTTATTGAAACCGCATTCAAGGTGTTGGTGTGCCTGATTTTTGTTGCGATATAGCTGACGCACACACGTTCCTCAAATCTCTCTTTTGACACCCTTATCGTGTTTTGATAAACTCCCGCTCCTGTCATCAAAACAAGGAGCACCGAGGCGGCAAAGGCGCAAAACAGTGCGAGGGCAAAAAGAATATCAATTGTGTGTCGGGGATTTTTTCTCATAAATCACCTTTCAAAAACAGTTACCTGAAACAAAAGGTTTGATCCAAGCACTTCATAAACCACAAAATAGCGTTCGTCATCGATGAGAATACCGTAATTTTGCTCGATATAATCCAAGCTTTCGGGATAGTACCCCTCGAGCGCATAGCACATGATGGCAGCGCGCTCTATGCTTTCTTTTAAAATACGCTTGTCTTCTTGGGCGCTTTTTTCCCGTGCATCGGGCATGAGGGAAAAAAGCGCTGCGAGAACAAGCGCAAAAACAATAAGGGTGATTATATTTTGTTTTATAAACTCCGAGAGCTTGACAAAAAAAGTGTTCATATTAACTCGCTTTAATCTGCGGCTAAATGACAGCCATAATAGTCATAAGCGGCAACATAACAGAGACCAAGATAAGCCCGACCACCAAAGACATGATGATCACAAGCGTGGGCTCGATCCTTGAGAGCAGGGATTGGGTTTTGTCGCTGACTTCCTGCTCGCATCTTCGGGCGATTTCAGCCATGACCTGGTCTGAGGAACCGGCGCGCAGGCCGATGATGAGCATCTGTGAGTGCAGTGCGGAGAAGATACCCGATGAGCGTATCGCCTCGCCGAAGGGAGTTCCCTTTGAGATGAGTTCTCTGCTTTTCTCAATTTGTCGCAGCGGCTCTTTTCTTGTCACCACGCTTTGGGCCATTGCGATGGATTCGTCGATTTCGAGGCCTGCGGCCATGGTCATGGCCATGGCCGAGGCAAAACGCGCCCGTGAAACGGCACGGGAGAGCGGGGCTGAAAAGGCCAAACTGCCCATCCAAAGCTTGAGGTTTTTGCGGATAGGTGGGATTTTTACGGCGACATATATGCCAAGAGACAGAGCGAGAAAAACAATGACAATGGCAATCCAATGATTGCTCAGATGCTGCCCGAAGTTCATTAAGGCTGCGGCAGACCCGCTCATCTTGCCTCCGAGCTGCACATAGACATCGTTGAAAATGGGCAAAACCTGTGTTATGAGTATTATGATCACAAAACCCATCAAAAACAGCAATACAGCGGGGTAGGATATCGCACCTCGCACGCTTTTCGCTATTTGATCGGTGCGGTCGTAATATTCCGACAATCCTTTAAAAACACCTTCGAGATGGCCTGTTTTTTCACCGATCCTGACCATGTCAGTCATATACTTTGGAAAGCTCTGTGCGGCTATCATTGCCTCATGAGCCGGCTTGCCATCGTCCATGCTCTGCCGTACTTTTGCCAGTGCGGTCTTATGTGTTTTATCCTGCTCGTCGGCAGAGAGCATGGAGAAACCATCTGCCAAGGTGATACCTGCCTTTAAAACAAGGGAAAGCTCCATGCACAGCATAGAGAGATATGATGCTGAAAGTGTTCTTTTCATTGTAGCACCCTTTTCTTTTTTTAGAGCGTCTTCTTTATTCCAGTGAAATAACGGATAAACAACAAATATCTGTCATTTTCAAATTGTATTTTTATTATCTCATATTTACATCTTTTTTTCAAGAAATTATATCCTGTAAATTTGACAAAGCAAAGCCTATAAAATGAGATAAAAGCAGATTGTAACGTGCAAAAAAAGACAACAAAAAGCAGGCAGACTATATGGAGTCTGCCTGCTTAGAGAAATTAGTGCGAACTACTTTTATATCTTGTCTTTCCGCAGAGGCTCTTATTTGCTCCTTCTTTTCCTGTCGGTGAAGGTGAGCACTATCAGACCGGATGCAGAGAGAGTTGCAATTGTTGCGAAGAGACCGAGGTTGTCGTCGGCTCCGTTATACGGTGGGATGTCATCCAGTGTGGAGAGCTCGTAGTAGAGGTTCATCTCTTCGATCTCATTGGCTTTCGAAAGTGTCAGTTCCAAATCGCCGCTGAGGAAGATGTACTCCTCGCCGTCGTACATGACATAGTCACCCGAGTCGAGCTGGATGAGGAGTCCGTTGGGACCTTCAACCACAGCGCCTTCAACCATGTTCTCGCTTATGAGCTCGTCATTGTGGTATCTCGCATAGAAGAGATTGACTTTGTAGAAGTACCTTGGTATGTAGGTGTTCACAATGTCGTGTGTACCTTCGGGATATTCAGTTGTGTATCCAGGGGCAACAAGCTCTTCCACTACGTAGACATGATACTCACCTGTCTCGAGGTCATACATCGGAAGCTTTGTCTCTCCGTCGGCAAAGAACTCGAAGGAATATTCCGTTGTGCCGGCGGCTAGGGTGGTGCGGTTGATTTCGACGCCGTCTTGTTTCAAGACAACGGTTATTGTGGGAACAGTGACGCCTTCAGGCACTCCTGCCCAGGTTTTCGTGCCTTCGATTGTGATATAGTCCTGAGAGATGACGTTTGTTATGTCGGTTATGTCATAGGACACATCATATCCGGAAACCGCATCCTCTTCCACGGTGTAGACATAGGGTATGCCAAATTCGTCGTATTTTTCGAGTTCATCAAAGGCAAACTCTGTAACACCGGTCGGCAATGTGACGCTGTCGAGTTTTGCGCCATTTTGCAGGAGCCAAATCTTTATCTCTGGGGCTTTTGTGCCGGTCGGGTGCACCCAGAACTTTGTGCCCTCAACCTTGACATAAGCTTGCTCGATTCTGTTTGTGATAACGAAGCCAAAGTCAGCGTCCTCTTCACTCTCTTCATCGGGCATGACCCCGAGCAAGTCGTAGCCTTCCACAGCAGCTTCAGTGACTGTGTATTCATATTCCTCGCCAAAGTTATCATATTTTGGCAGATCTTCAAACACATGATTGGTGTCGCCGTCGGTCAGTGTCACACTGTCAAACAATTCGCCATTTCTGAGCAGATTGATTGTTACATCAGGAGCTTTCGTTCCTTCGGGATGCAGCCAAACTTTCTTGACACTGACGTCGACATAGTCTTGGTCGAGCTCGTTGTCGATATCATATCCGTCTTGAGTGGTGATGTACCCATCCAAGGCATCCTCTTCCACGGTGTAGATATAGGGCTGTCCGAAGTTGTCATACTTTTCGAGACCTTCAAACTTGTAAGCTGTCGTTCCCGAAAGGAGTGTGACACTGTCTATCTCACTGCCGTTTCTGAAAAGCCTGATTGTGATGGTGGGCACAGCGCCATTTTCCTCCGGCAAACCGGACCAGGTCTTGGTGCCTTCCACATCGACATAGTCTTGGTCAAGCTCGTTGTCGATATCATATCCGTCTTGAGTGGTGATGTACCCATCCAAGGCATCCTCTTCCACGGTGTAGATATAGGGCTGTCCGAAGTTGTCATACTTTTCGAGACCTTCAAACTTGTAAGCTGTCGTTCCCGAAAGGAGTGTGACACTGTCTATCTCACTGCCGTTTCTGAAAAGCCTGATTGTGATGGTGGGCACAGCGCCATTTTCCTCCGGCAAACCGGACCAGGTCTTGGTGCCTTCCACATCGACATAGTCTTGGTCAAGCTCGTTGTCGATATCATATCCGTCTTGAGTGGTGATGTACCCATCCAAGGCATCCTCTTCCACGGTGTAGATATAGGGCTGTCCGAAGTTGTCATACTTTTCGAGATCTTCAAACTTATATGTTGTTGTTCCTGAATTGAGTGTGACACTGTCTATCTCACTGCCGTTCCTAAAGAGCCTGATTGTGATGGCGGGCACAGCGCTCTCTTCTTCCGGTAAACCGGACCAGGTCTTGGTACCTCCCACTTCGACATAGTCTTGGTCGAGCTCGTTGTCGATATCATATCCATCTTTTGAATATGTGGTGGTATATCCATCCAGAGCGTCTTCCACCACGCTGTAGGTGTAGGGTTGGCGGGCCTCATCATACTTTTCGAGATCTTCAAACTTGTAGTTTGTTGTTCCCGAAGGTAGAGTGACGACATACTCATCGCCGTCCATGGGTTCGCCGTTCCTATAGAGCCTTATTGTGACGGTGGGCACGGTGCCTTCTTCTTCCGGCAAACCGGACCAGGTCTTAGTGCCTTCCACATCCACATAATCCTGCTTGAGTTTGTTGGTTATATTGTAGACATCATATGACACTTCGTAATTAGAGAGCTCATCTTCAACCACAGTGTAGGAGTAGGTGTTAAGCTCGGCATCATATTTCTCAAGGTGTAAGAACTCAAATTCAGTCACTCCATGGGGCAATGTGACATTGTCTATTTCAGTTCCGTTCCTGAAGAGTCTTATCGTGATTGTGGGAGCAGTCATTCCGCTCGGATGCACCCAGAATTTGTTGCCTCTCACATCGACATAGTCTTGGTCGAGCTCGTTGTCGATATCATATCCGTCTTGAGTGGTGATGTACCCATCCAAGGCATCCTCTTCCACGGTGTAGATATAGGGCTGTCCGAAGTTGTCATACTTTTCGAGACCTTCAAACTTGTAAGCTGTCGTTCCCGAAAGGAGTGTGACACTGTCTATCTCACTGCCGTTTCTGAAAAGCCTGATTGTGATGGTGGGCACAGCGCCATTTTCCTCCGGCAAACCGGACCAGGTCTTGGTGCCTTCCACATCGACATAGTCTTGGTCAAGCTCGTTGTCGATATCATATCCGTCTTGAGTGGTGATGTACCCATCCAAGGCATCCTCTTCCACGGTGTAGATATAGGGCTGTCCGAAGTTGTCATACTTTTCGAGACCTTCAAACTTGTAAGCTGTCGTTCCCGAAAGGAGTGTGACACTGTCTATCTCACTGCCGTTTCTGAAAAGCCTGATTGTGATGGTGGGCACAGCGCCATTTTCCTCCGGCAAACCGGACCAGGTCTTGGTGCCTTCCACATCGACATAGTCTTGGTCAAGCTCGTTGTCGATATCATATCCGTCTTGAGTGGTGATGTACCCATCCAAGGCATCCTCTTCCACGGTGTAGATATAGGGCTGTCCGAAGTTGTCATACTTTTCGAGA
>CAYTOF010000039.1:0-20123 GCA_964439435.1 uncultured Oscillospiraceae bacterium | reverse complement strand
ACTAAATTCGACCATCAAGGCACACAGTGGTTGCATTTAACTTGGCAATTAACTTCCAATTTATATTTGCATTGTAAGAGTATCCTTATTGTTGACAAGTGAGTAAAATATGCTATAATATATTAGTATGTTTATTGATTATGGGGGCGTAGCTCAGCTGGGAGAGCGTACGGTTCGCATCCGTAAGGTCGAGAGTTCGATCCTCTTCGTCTCCACCAAATGACAACAGCCGGTCTGTGTTTGCAGAAATGGCGGTATCACATTGACCAGTCACATTCAAGCCTTTTGCTTGTTATGGCTGGTCGTCGATTTATTTCAAATATGCCTTGGCTTATTTGATAAGCATTTAATATAAAATCGAGGCTGATATATTAGATGCATGAACAGTTATAAGCTTCATTTGTGGAGGATGAGTGACTAATATATATGAAAATTGAAATTCTTGCCAGACCGAAATTTCCCAAAAGAGCTGTCATTACAGGCGGCATGCCCTATGGAGAAAAAGACCTGTATTTCCACCATATCGGGGGCTATTTTGTGGACGCCGATATATTCGCGCGTTTTATGCGAGACCGCATCGGCCCTAAAAATGTGTTGTTTGTTTCAGGTACCGATTGCTATGGCGCCGGGGTTGAACTCGGATATGAAAAAGAGAAAGCCAATGGTTATGAGGGTAATTTGCCAGACTTTGTTGAGCAATATCACGAAAGGCAAAAAGCTGTTCTTGACAAATATCAAATTTCATTGGATATATATGCAGCCTCCGCATTGGGAGAAGCAGGAAATGTCCATGCTGCACTCTCCGCAGAGATTTTCACAAAGCTATATAACAAAGGCTTTTTAAATCTCGTCGAGACAATGCAGTTTTATGACACGGAAAAAGACACTTTCTTGAATGGAAGACAAGTTACAGGTCGCTGTCCCATACAAGGCTGTAAATCTGAAAATGCCTATGCGGATGAGTGTTCCCTTGGTCACCAATTCAAACCGGAAGAGCTAATCGCACCGATCAGCACGCTTTCTCAAAAAGCTCCAAAGTTAGTCCCGGTTGAAAACTGGTTTTTTGATCTCCCGGCTTTTCAAAGCCGCCTTGTCTCCGCAGTTGATAAATGGGAGCAAGATCCGGCTTGTCGTAGAGTGCTTATATCCGTAATAAATGAATTTTTAGAAAAACCATCTATTTACATCAAACGTGAACTGTTGGACATAGTAAAAGATATATCCGGAATGCCTAACTTCAATACAATAGATGATGAACAAAAAAGTTCCATCGCTCTTGCGTTTGAGAACTTGGACTCCAGAGAGCTCGCTGTCAATCTGCTTTCTCAAAACAGCATTAGATATCGTACGGGCAAAACATTGGTACCCTTTAGATTGTCCGGCAATGTTGGTTGGGGTATCCCCGTTCCCGAAGTTGATGACATTAAAGATTTGACCTTTTGGGTCTGGCCTGAATCTCTCTGGGCTCCCATTTCATTCTCAAAAACCGTTTTGGGAGATGGATCTAGCGGTGACAATTGGGAAAAGTGGTGGAAATCAAGCGAAAGCAAAGTTTATCAATTTATCGGAGAAGACAACATATATTTTTATGGCATTGCCGAAATGGGAATTTTCATGGCCTTGGATGAAGAATTCGAGCTTCCCATCGTTATTCCCAACAAGCATATTCTTTTAGGAAAAACCAAGGCATCAAGCAGCAGCGCAATAAAGCCACCAAAAGCAGATGAGCTACTGCAGCATTACACCGTCGATCAGCTTCGCCTCCACTTTATGAATATCAGTCTGAGTGAACGAAGTGTAGGGTTTGAGCCCAAAGCCATTTTTAAAGAAAGCCAAGGCTTTGACACAGTTTTAAACGAAGGGAATTTAGTTACAAATATATTCAATCGCATTATTCGTTCTTGCTTCTATACTCTCCAAAAACACAATGGAGGACTATTGCCCACATGCCAAGTCAGCCAGGAGGTTAAAGAGCGTTCAAATAATACAATATTGGAATATGAACGCTTGATGTCGAGCGTTTCACTCGATAAGATTTTTGAACTGTTAAACATATATCTAAGAGATGCAAATAAAAACTGGTCTGTTGCCAGTCGCAGCGAAGATATAAAGGAAATAGAGCAGCTTCTTTCTGACACATTCCATGTCGTAAGAACAGCAACAACACTGTTCCATCCCATAACTCCACTAAGTTGTGAGCTGATACGCCAGTACCTGGGCGTTGACGAACGGCTTTGGGATTGGAATTATATTTTCGAACCTCTTACGTTTTTTGTTCAAGAAAATCATCAATTTAAGTTTCTTGAACCTCGCACAGACTTTTTTCAGAAACATCCCTCGCAACTATAACCTGATATTATCCGGCATATGCGATGGCGTTAAAATCTCATTTAAAGAATCTACAATGACTTTTCCTTTATAATTTTACAAGAAATGAGGTAATAAGTATATGGATATGACTTTTTGGCAAGCAATAAAAAAACGAAGAAGCTGTTACGGATTCACAAAAGAGCAACCTGTATCAAAAGAAAAAGTTGAAAGTATTCTGCGTGATGCTCTTAAGTATGTTCCCTCAGCCTTCAACTCAAAAAGCACAAGAATTGTTCTACTTTGGGCTGACAACCATCACAAGTTTTGGAACATGGTCAAAGATTCCATTGAGCAAATTGTGCCAACAGCAGATTTTATAAAGTCCGCTGCTAAAATCGAACGACTTTTCGACTCCGGATATGGTACCATCCTCTTCTACGAAGACCAATCGGTTGTCAAATCCATGCAGGAGAAATTTCCATTGTATAGCGACAGCTTCCCTAATTATTCTGAACACACCAATGCCATGCACCAGTTTGTCATTTGGACAGCACTTGCCGAGCTTGGTCTCGGAGCATCTTTACAGCATTATTCGCCCTTAGTAGAAAAAAATGCTTCAGATGTTTTTGGATTGCCTTCCAATTGGAAGTTGATAGCTCAAATGCCTTTTGGAGCACCCGCAAATCCCATTCCCGACAAACCGGACAGCGAAATCGACGAAAGCTTAAAAATAATCGGCTGATAAAATTACATTTCATATTATGACCCTAAGCCTACAACAAATATTTGTTGTAGGCTTAGTTGTTTGTCTATAGTCCCAAAGCATCGCTTTTAATCGAACTCAGACCAAAATATAGCAATTGTATAATAAATTCTGCCATTTGTGTTGACGGCTCTTCCAAACCGTCTTGCAACCACATTTGTAAGATGCTTATAATACCTGTCAAGCTAAATGTTTTTATGTATTCCTGTGTCTTTTCATTAAAAGCGAGGTTTTGCTGTGCGCTGATAACTTGAGCAAACTCCAGTAGATCTTTCTGAAAACCAAAGTCTCCGTTTTCACTTAAAAGAGCTTTAAATAACTCCTCATTCTCCTTGAAATAGTCTAATATTCTGGCTAGAGTTTGAACAGATAAAGGTTTGTTGTTGTTAAACTCTTGTTTTGCGAGATAAATTGTCAGATTTTCGATTACCTCATGCTGTACTTTTTGTAAAAGATCATATTGATCCTTGAAATGCACATAAAAAGTGCTTCGGTTAATATCTGCAACGTCACATATCGCTCTGACAGAAATTTTCGAAATGTGATGTTCTTGCATCAAATCCACCAGTGCATTTTTCAACAACATCTGTGTAAGGACGACTCGTTGGTCTGTTTTTTTCCTCATTTTTACCCTCATTTCATGAAATCCATCACTTTTTATATCTTTTGTTGAACATCGTGCCATATTATAATACATTGTTGGTTGCAATCCAACACTATGTCTATTATAATATTAAGAGCATTGTTATGCAATACCAAGGGGGAAATATGAATTATTTTCTTAACATTGTCACCAAGCACAAAAAAGCTGTGGTTATTACTTTTGCTTTGATAACTTTTATCTGTTTGATTATGCTGTTGTTTGTTGATGTCAATTACAATCTCATTGACTATTTGCCTTCAGAGGCAAAATCAACCAAAGCTATTGGCATTATGGAAGAAGATTTTTCGGATCCAATGCCAAATGCAAATGTCATGATTAAAAATGTATCTTTATCCGAATCTTTAGTATATAAAAGCAAGTTAGCCTCAATCCAAGGCGTTTCTCATATCATTTGGCTTGACGATATGATAGATTTAAAACTACCCCTTGAAATGAGTGACCCGGATATCATTTCAAATTTCTATAAAGACAAAAATGCTCTCTTTACTGTTACTATCTCAAAGGGCATGGAGAGCAAAGCCTGTAATGAAATATTGGATTTAATCGGACCTGATAACGCACTTGCTGGTCAAGCGCCCGGGTTAGTTTTTGCACAAGAGACAACAACCTCATCTGTTTTAAAAGCATTTGCAGTGCTGCTGCCGGTAATCATTTTGATTTTGATTCTTTCAACTTCATCATGGGTTGAACCGATTGTTTTTCTCCTTACAATCGGCATCTCAATTATTATCAATATGGGAACCAATCTCATCTTTGGGAATATTTCATTTATAACAAACTCCATCAGCCCGATATTGCAGCTCGCTTGTTCCTTAGATTATGCCGTTTTTTTGCTTCACAGTTTCCAAGATAAAAGAGAAAAATTTGGCGACCCCGCTATAGCCATGCGCTATGCTGTCAGAGAGTCAATGTCAACCATCGCCGCAAGTGCCGCAACCACTTTATTTGGCTTCTTAGCGTTGCTCTTTATGGATTTTGGTGTAGGCGCGGATCTTGGAATCGTCTTGGCAAAAGGTATTGTTTTCAGCTTTATATCCGTTATAGTTTTCCTGCCGGCTTTTATCCTGAGTATCTATAAGATAATCGACAAAACCGCCCATCGTCCCTTTTTGCCGGACTTCAAAAACATCCACAAAATCTTGTCTAAAATTACAATACCGGTTGTTGCTATTGTTGCAATATTGATTGTCCCTGCGTTTTTAGGCCAAAGCCAAACCGCTTTTATCTATGGCAGTGAATTGAATGATCCTAGCAGTCGTTTTGGAATGGACACCGAAACCGTTGAAAAACTTTTTGGAAAATCAAATATAATGGCGGTTTTGGTACCTCGAGGTGAAGTTGCCAAAGAACAACTGCTCAGCGATGAAATAAATCAACTTGATAGAGTAACAGGCGTTGTTTCATATGCTTCCACTGTCAGCGCAGTTGTACCACCTGAGTATCTGGGCAAGGAGATAACAGATCAATTTTATTCGGACAATTATGCTCGCGTTATTATCTACACAGACACCCCCTCCGAAGGAGACGCTGCCTTTAACACAGTTATGGCAGTCGATGATATAACCCAATCATATTATGGTGATGATTTCTACATGCTTGGACAAAGCGCAAACCTATATGATATGAAAAACATTGTCAAAAAAGACAACACAACAGTAAATCTCATAGCCATTGTAGCGATTTTCGTCACCGTTGCGATTGCTTTCAGATCCGCTGTCATACCAATTATCCTTGTGTTGACAATCGAAGCGGGCATTTGGATCAATTTAGCCATCCCCTATTTTAGCGGTACTCAAATTCACTTTCTCGGCTATTTGGTTATTTCCACAATACAACTTGGCGCTACGGTGGACTACGGGATCTTGCTGACAAACACCTATTTAAACAACAGGAAGCTTATGCCCAAACGCCAAGCAATTACATCCTCGCTTGGCAGGGCTTTTAAATCAATTCTTGTTTCCGCTTTGACACTTTCAACAGCCGGGTACACATTGCATTTAACATCTTCAAATGTATCAGTGTCCGACATTGGTTTACTTATTGGGAGAGGAACATTGCTCTCATTGATATTGGTTCTCTGTCTTTTGCCTGTTTTGCTTGTTATTTTTGATAAAGCAATCGAAAAGACCACTGCAAAATCTGACTTTTATTACGATTCTAAATAAATGCTATTTAAAAGGAGCGATATTATATGAAAAATAAAATTATAAAATCTGTTTTTTCTGTTTTCTTGATTTTTGTATTATCTCTCATGCCCTCCGGAGTATCCGCTGCCGAAGCAAAAGCCGCCGTTTTTGCAAATGCATCTTTTGCGGCAGATGGCGCCGAGATAAAAAGCAAAGATGAAGTTATTTATGCCGTCCTCTCTACAGGCGGTAGTGTCGACGCCATATATGCTGTAAATCATTTTGTTTTATCCAAAATGGGACATATAACAGATTATGGAAACTATTTGTCCGCACACAATTTGACAGATGCGTCCGTAATCCAAAACGACAATAGCAGTGTCAGTTTTTATACTGAAAGTAATAACTTTTACTATCAGGGAAACATGGCATCCTTGGAACTGCCTTGGATTTTTGACATATCATATTCAATAAACGGGGAATCTCTCTCTGCAAAAGAAATCGCCGGAAAGTCCGGGAACTTGGAAATTCTTCTAAAATCATCAAAGAATCCGGTTGTCAATGAAGTGTTCTATGATAACTACATGCTCCAAATTTCATTGACTCTTGACTCTACAAAAGTTGGCGACATTATCGCTCACGGTGCCTCAGTGGTAAGTGCAGGAACTAACCGAATTGTTGCATATACTGTGCTCCCCGGTGAAGAAGCGGAATTGACACTGCAAGCCACAGTTCGTGATTTTGAAATGGCCGGTATTGACATAACAGCCATCCCTTTCCAAATGGATTTTGATTTGCCCGATACCAATGCTTTTATTGGCGACTTTGAGTTACTTGCCGATTCCGTTTCAGCGTTGAATGATGGCATCGGAGAACTGTCGTCGGGTATAGCAGACATGAAAAGTGGAGCTGTTGGTATCTTTGATGGTTCAAGTGCCATTAAAAAGGGTCTCGAGGAACTAAATGGAAATAACGTCAAATTGACAGATGCCTCTTCAAAAATTAAAGATGCTCTTTCACAAATCACTTCGATCTTGGACTCGTCTTTAGATACAATTAACTTTGATGACTTGGCTCTGCTTGCTCAAGGCCTGGTACAAATATCCGAAGGATTAATTGATGCCTCTTCCGGCTTGGATTCATTGGACGAGAATTTCTCTTTGGCTTATTCGGCTTTAGACAATGCCATTCAGAACATCCCCGATACTGCTATAACACAAGAACAAATCTTTGCTCTGTATGCTCAAATTTCTCCGGACCAATATGATTTAATTGATGAGCTGGTAGCACAATACACAGCTGCACAAACCGTTAAAGGTACATATTATCAAATTAAAGAAGCTTTCGATGCCGTTGGCCTAGTCTCGGAAAATCTCTCCTCTTCTCTTCATGTGATTGCAGTTACATTGGACAATATGGCAACAGAATTCAGCGCATCTCTTAACGATCTGGATCTAAGTAATCAACTGGGAGCTCTTCTTGATGGCCTTACGGAGCTCGATGGCAATTACTCCTATTTCCATGATGGCCTCAAAGGTTATTTCGATGGAGTTTCCAAATTGGCCGGCAGTTATACCGATTTTCATAAAGGCCTTGTTTCTATCGGAACCGGCTTTATAGCCCTTGATAACGGTGCAAGCGATTTGAATGATGGCATGGGAAAATTAAATTCTGAAACTTCCAAACTGCCTGAAACTGTTCAAGAAAAGATCGAAGAAATGCTTGACCAATATTCAGGTTCCGGTTTTAAACCCGTTTCCTTTACCTCCTCGCAAAACGAAAACGTAGAGCTTGTTCAATTTGTTTTTAAATGCGAAGGTATCAGCAAGCCCGAAGCGCCTAAAAACGAAATGGTTGTGGAGTCCGAAACGTTCTGGGACAGATTGGTAGCGCTATTCAAATAAGCTCCTTCGAAATAGCCCAGTGCGTAATAAAATTTGTTAACATTTAATCGATTTCCTCTAAAGCGAAAAACTTGGAGGAAATCGATTTGTTTTTAATTATAGTATTATAACATCCATTCCGAGCAGTTTGCCAAAATAGCTAAGTTGTTCGATCTGCGCATCGTAGACTAATATGCTGTGATGTGTAGCACCTTCAAGGCTGAGCTTTTCCAAGAACAGTGCAATGTCGATCTTTGGCCTCATCCACCCACGGACAGTATGCTTAAAGCGATCGTTTTGATATTCCGGTGCTTCCATTGTGACCGAAGCCAGCAATAATTTAAAATCTTGCTCGACTCTAAAAATATTCAAAAATACGGCTTCACCGCTCTCAAAGCATCCTGTGGAGATCACAGGATCCGTTTCAACACCAAAAGCAAAGGGCTTGACCCCCATTTCCGGCTTGTTTGCGCAAAGGCCTATGTTCATCTCCCCCATGTGACTGAGGAAGAGGGTGTTTCCTTTCCAGTCCGGACAAAATATCTCAACAAATGATGTTTTGGGAAAGCCCTTCAACAATGCACCGACAAATGAGGCCGTCAAAACATCCCCTTCTCCCGCATAGCCGATACCTCTTGCCATTGATTTGCAAATTTCCATAAAGGGCATAGTAGTCAGCCCTGTTTCATTACCTACTTCAAGAAAGTTTATGCTAAAAGCATCAAGTTTTGAATTTTCAATCCACTTACGCACTGCCAGAGAATTCTGCGCTGTAACTTCATGAATCGAACTGCTTATTTTTTCTCCTGTTTGATAGCTGTTGATATCATGCACAATCTCTTTTTCGATTTCTTTTTTTGCAACGGATTGTATTAAATATGAAAGCTCATCACGCTTCGGTTCCACAACAGTGACTCCAAACCTCTCATGTAATTCACTGTCTGTGACTGCAAAATCTCCCATTCCCAAAAAGCTTCCACCAATGCGACCGGTACGGGAACCTGAAAGCGAATATGCGGAGATTGCCGCAGATATGAACCCACACGCTCTTTTAATCACATCGGAATGATCGGGATGACCGGCAACAATGGAAAACTGTTTGCCATTTCTCAACAATAAATTACACATGTCCATAACACCGTGGATTCCATGGCAATACATCAACTCTTCCGGATCCTGCAAATGATCAAAATCATAGCATTCGGTGATATCCAAAACAACAATGGGCAACTTTGTTTTTGACAAAAACTCCGAGGATTCAAGAGATGGTGAATATGCCATGTGTAAAGTCACTATGCATTGAGCTCCACTTTGTTCAAAACCATCTATTGCCGACTCAAACTCAGAGGAAATTCTGCAAAAAGGCGCTGAAATGACTTCCAGACCCTGCGCTTGAAATTTCTTAACTGTGTCTTCATAAAACGCTTCCATTCGTGGTCTTAAATATGGCCAACTCTCATCATACAGTGATATGTAGAGTGGCAACAATCCGATTTTTATCATTTTTATGCCTCATTTCACAGCTATTTTTTTGCCAAATCAAGTAAGATTTAATATCCTTTGTGCATTTCCATAAAAGATGTCCGAAACTTCTCTCTGACTAAGACCTGCTTTCATCGCAGCTCGTCTCAGTGCCAAAATCTCTTCATAGATAAAGAAAGTAATAGCAGCTTCATCACTTTCTTTCATGTTTTTATCTCCTGAGACATCACCATATGCTCCTCTGGGCACGACGTTTACATATGTTTTATTTTCTGTGATTCTGTACATGCGCATTTTGGTTATCGGCATATCCGAACCGAACAAGATCCTTTTCGCACCGACAGCTTTTAGACATTCGAACATTGCAGCATCGAGTGTGTTTGCTGAAATATCAAAAAAGAGGTTCTTTGAGTGTTTCAATGTTTCAAATGCATTGCCTATATCAAAGTCAGTATAGGCTCGACCGACATGAGCGACAATTATCTTGGCCTTCGGATATCTGCTGTCTATCTCCATCAACTGTGCGATGTTGACCTCATCTCTCAACCGATTTTTGCGCGGTATATGCAATATGACAACAGCTTCCATTTCATTGAGAATGTTTAAATGTTCATGGGGTAAATAGTCAAAAATTCGGATTTCACTTGATGGTATATATTTCGCCGCATGATTGGGATATGGTTTTATACCAACAAACCCATCTTGGGCGATTGCTTTCTCGATTTTTTTTTCACTCGTATCATATGAGGTACAGTAAAGATAAGGTAATTTGTTTGTTTCTCCGCTGCTTTTTGCATATGCGTTTGTCCTGGAGAGTTCAGCTTCGGGGTGACCCATATACACCGGTTTAAAAGCTTTTCCGGGAAACAGCTCCTTGTATATACAAGCCAACTCTTCGTGCGTGCATTGAGAGGCAACTTTTGATGGCCATTTGTCTAGGGAGGCGGGATCAAGGCTTCCTTTCCAAATATGAGTATGAACATCAATAACATCATCCGGGATAAAATCTCTTATATATCTATTGTATATTTCAATGTCATAATCCGTAAGCTTAAAGCCGCTCATTGTGCACTCCTCCCGTCTTGTTTTGTTTGCTTAACTGTAACACCTCAAATTTATTTTGTCAAGCATCTGGCAATCTGTCTCAGTGTTGATTTTGTTCGCAATGCCAATTGAAAAATGAATCCACAATACCCCACTTGAGATTGACATCAGCTACGGTTTGAGATATAGTTAAAACAGATAAGTCAGTCAGCGATATTGCAGCTTTTACAGAGAGATTGAGCCTTCTTTTCCCTCTTTTGGCTGTTTCTGACAAATACATTATTAGGGGTTATATATGTTTAATTCTCCAAAAATCAGCTTGAGCGATTTACTTGGCAATGAATTTATAAATGCAGTTGCTTCAGCTTCTGAAGTTCTGGGTGAACCTGTGCCATCAAAAGCTTTTGATGCTGTAGACTTTATGTCTTTCCCCCGTCAAAGCAAAAATGATGAGCTGCTAAAATTAGTCGGCTCCTCCATTGTCAAGGCATATCCCGACAGTTTAGAAGGAGCAGCGACAGACGCATTTAGAAAAGCCACAAATAAAAAAGCTGCTCCCCTGACAGGTATCGGCCCTTTCCGCGTTGGTGAAGATGGCAAACTCTATTTTATTGGCAAAAGTGAACATTACCAAGCATCCTTGGGGCATCGTTTTGAAGGATACAAGCTCATTGACAAGGCACGCATGCTTGGCATACTAAACCCAACTCACAACAATACGCGCGGCTATATCACGCGTCTGCTCGAGAGGCGTCTTATCCAAACTGTAAACAAACTGGAATGGGAAGACGATGATGCAACCGGACAGGTTTTATCTTCGAAAGAACCAAAGGTGTTAAATCGCGTGATTAATCTTGAAACTGGATCCTTAGCTGTCGAAGCCGGTGTAAAGATGATGTTGACAAGATTTTATCGCCTTGATCCAACTTTCAAGTCTCCCGAATATGCAGGAAAAACACCGGTGTTCTTAGTTTCTGCCGACAGAAACAACGGAACTGAAGCCAACTATCATGGCACAACCACACTGACACAATCATTCCGTGGGATGTGGCCTGATTTGTATGTCAAAGCAGAAAATTCCTCAATATATAAAGTTGTTCCCATTGAAATCAATAATATCGACCGATTTCGTGAAACCATTCGCCTGTATAACAATGACAACTATAAGACCGCCGGCTTTTTACATGAGATCATCCTGATGAACTACGGCGGTGTTCGAATGGAACCGGAGTTTTTAAAAAAGGCATATGAACTCTGCGCAAAAACAGACACTCCGGTGCTTGTGGACGAAATACAGAGCTGTGCTTGGTATGAAAGCTTGATGCTTTTTAACGACTATGGTTTAAAACCTGATTTTGTGGCACTGGGCAAAGGCTTTTCAGGCGGAGAGTACCCTGCAAGCAAAATCATCACCACCGCAGAGATGGACACGTTGAATTTGTTCGGCGCTTTAGTAACAAACGGACAAGAGGATCTCGCATCGCTCTCGTATTTGGTGACGATGGCATTTATAAACGCAAACAGAAATAAAATAACCGAGCTTGGAAACTATTTTTATAACCGTTTGTGTGAAATTCAAATAAAGCATTGTGAGCTTGTCTCCAAAATTGAAGGGAAAGGACACCTGGCAACACTTCATTTTTCTTCTGTAGAAAAAGCTGCAAGCGTTGCTCAAAAACTAAATGCATCATATATTGATGCAAGCGCTCAGCTTTACAAGGCTAACTGTCCCCCTGCTGTCCTTTTAAAACCCCCCGTAATTTCATCTAAAGCGGCACTGGACTTTCTCATAGGCAGCATAGAAAAAGTGCTGGATGAACTCTGCATCTGACAAAAGGGAAGATTATGGTATTTCTTGGAATTGATATCGGAACTTCTTCCGCAAAAACTTTGGCCGTTGACGAACTGGGAAATATCTTGGGTCGCGGGCAAGCTCACTATCCCCTGCTGACACCCGAAATACACTGTGTTGAGCAGATGGCAGAGGATTGGTGGGTTGCTGTTATTGAATCTGTGCATCTTGCTCTTGCCAATATTCAAGATACTTCCGATGTCTGCGGCATAGGTATCTCAACCCAGGGTGCTACAATGCTTGCCATTGACTCGAAAGGCAACCCTCTGTGCAATGCCATAACCTGGATGGATACCCGTTCCAAGTCAGAAGCTGCCGAGTTGGCCTCTTCCATTGGAGAGAATACAATATATCAAAAAACAGGTTGGACTCCAAATCCTAGCTTGGATGCTGCCAAAATAGCTTGGATGCGCAAAAATAATTCGGATTTGTTTTGTAAGTCCAATTGTTTTGTTACAACCGCAGAATATATTACTTTAAAGCTGACCGGCAGAAATATAATCGATCCTACAAATGCCGCTATAAGACAGCTTATGAATGTCAAAACACTTGATTGGGATTTTGATATCCTCTCTTTTTTGGGGATAGATGCATCCATGCTGCCTGAAATATTGCCCTCGGGCATCTATCTTGGTTCTCTGACAAAACAAGCCGCTCTGGATTTGGGGTTGCCCCATAGTGTGGCAGTGTTCAACGGAGCACACGATCAATACTGTGCGGCGATAGGTAGCGGTGTCCATAGCTCAGGCGATGTATTGGTCGCAACAGGCACAGCATGGGTGGTTTTCAGTGTGACGGATACTCTGTTGCAAACAAATACCAAGCTCTCCCCCGGTTTCTTTCCGCTCACCGGAAAATATGCAGCCTTGGCATCTTTTCCAAGCGCAGGCTCTTCAATGGAATGGTGGAAATCTGTTTCAGAAACAAACTACTTCGACCTGGACAATGAAGCTAAAAACAGAAGGAATTCAGCGGCAAATCTATTTTTCTTTCCCTATCTGGCCGGCAGTGGGTCAATGCACGCCGACAAGTTGAGTGGCACTCTCTCAGGATTGACTTTGTCGCATGACAAGTATGATATCGCCCTAGCCCTCATGGAAGGAGTGGTTTTTGAAACCAAGTTGCTGATGGAGGAGTTTCTCAAAAGCGGCATCTTCCCAAACAGACTCCTCATCTCCGGCGGCGCTATAAACAGCCCTCTTTGGTCTCAGCTAATAGCAAATATAATGGGTTTTAATGCTTTGAAAGCCGTTGAAAAAGATGCCGCCGGGCTTGGAGCAGCAATGCTTTCAGCCGTGGGTTGTGGAGCATTTCCGTCCTTGTATACTTGCAGTGAAACAATGGTCAAGCTTGAATCTATCTCCGGAAATGACAAATCTATTCGCAAATTTTATGAAAACAAATTCAATTTATATTTGGATAAGCTTGAGTTTTTAAAAGAGAGCTTTTAAGCTTTTACATGCAAACCTGACAATTGTCGACTAGCCATTAAAATTCCATTTAAACAATTCTATCAATTGAATGCTTGCACCTTGACCTGTGCTGGCATTTTTCTTTAATACATATCGCTAAATCCTTGTATTTTGGAATTATAATGCTTCTTGTTGCATCTTGAATTATGTGTTATACTATTAGAAAAGAATGAAAACATCTGTATTTATGCATGCTTTGATAGTATGATTCTTTTTTCCTGTTTGATTGAAGGCTGTATTACATACAGTTCTTATATGTGCATAAACAACAGATCTCGGAAGGGGATAAATAAATGGCTGCAGATAGAAAACATTTTTTTCGCAGGAATCTGCTGGGTGGATTTAACAGGGCTGATGTTATCGACTATTTGTCTTCACAAGCTCGTGAAAACAACAACGAGCGTGATGGAATGCGCAGAGAAATAACCGAGAAAAATGCAAGAATAAGTGAGCTTAACATCAGGCTTGAAAACTACGAAGAAGATTTCATCAGACTAAACCGATCTTGCTCCGATAAAGATGAACAGATATCTGAGTTGACACAATCCCTTGACACCTTAGAGCAGAGCCAAATCGAGATGGAAGCTGAACTGTCGCAGCTTAATTCCGAATCATTGATTCAAAAAGAAGCCAAGGAATCTGCCGAAGCAAAGCTTGAGGCCCTTTATTCAGAACTGCGAGCAGTTGCCGGTGGCATTTACATTGAAAACAGTGAAAAACAAATTCAAGATGAACAAATATCCGATTTAAACAGCAAGCTTGAGCATCTCTCCTCCGAAAATTCTCGTCTATCCGAGGAAGTGGAAAGGCTTACGGAGTATAAAACAAAAGTGCAAGCCTTTATCGATGTATTGAGTGGCGGAAAAAGCATAGAGGATTAAAATCAAAAATGACCTACAAAAACATCGATTTAATGACTCTTCCAAAAACCATAATTGATTTAAGATGCGGAGATGCGGTTTTGCTCTCGGGTTCTGTCTACACTGCACGCGATGCCGCGCATAAAAAACTGTTTCAACTTTTGGATGCCGGAATAGAGCTCCCCCTTAACCTTTCTGACGCTGTTATCTATTACACCGGCCCCACTCCTACAAAACCCGGAGATATCATCGGATCCTGTGGACCCACAACTTCCTCTCGTTTAGATGTGTACACACCGCGTCTACACAGTCTCGGTCTGCGTGCGACTATCGGCAAAGGAGAACGCAGTCAAACTGTCGCGGACTCTATAGCACTTACAAATTCTGTTTATTTTTGCGCTCCCGGAGGTGCCGGAGCGCTGGCCCAAAGCTGCGTCACATCATGTGATGAAATTGCTTTCCCTGAGCTTGGATGTGAATCAATTAAGAAGCTCACCTTGTTAAATTTACCTGTGTTCGTTTGTATTGACAGTTTGGGAAACTCGTTGCTTCCCCTCCTATAAACCATTTCTGTTTTACATTAGCTGTTTTATCTTGTGATGTTTGTGCTTATTACAAGCATTTTAAGGAGGAAATTACGCATGAGATGCAAGTGTTTTAATGCATTTTTACTTGTCCTACTGTCCGTTGCCCTCATTTTTACGGGCTGTGCTTCTTCGGATAGATATGGCTATGACAACAAACCCAGCAGTAACGAGAAAACCGAATCAACCTACAGTGAACAAGGCAACGGGTCAAATCTTCACGTCAGCATCGGCGATCCAAACAGGAAGCTCATTTATTCTGTAAAATATGAAATTGAAACGCTCAAGTTTGACGACTCCATATCACAGTTACGACAATTATCCGAAAACCTCGGCGGATATATAGAATCTTCTTCCCTGTCAAGCGAGCAAACATATATCGGCTATGATCCGATTAAGAAAGCGGATTTTGTCTTGCGTATCCCCTCAGACAAGCTGAATGATTTTTTCCTTCTCGTGGGCAGCATCGGAAATATCTTAGCTGAAAGCCTTGAAAGCCAGGACGTCACACTTTTGCACGCTGACAGAGAAGCTCGCATCAATTCCCTAGTAGCCTCCGAGAGAAGACTGCTTGAACTCCTATCAAATGCCACGATTCTTGAACATGTCCTGGATATTGAGCAAAAACTGGCGGAAATCAGATATGAAATAGAGACAAATATTTCACAGCAAAACAAACTGGACTCCCTTATAGCTTACTCAAAAGTTACGCTGAATGTGCGCGAGGTCTTTGACCTCACCAAGACAAAAACAACTCCTCTGACCTTTGGCGAAAAAATGGCAGACACATTTAACAAAAGTGTTTCACGAGTTTGGCAAGGCATGCAAAGTTTTGCTATCTGGTTTTTGGGCAATATTATAGAAATTGCCATATACATAGGTGTAATTGTGTTGATTATTTGGCTGATTCTCAAGCTCTCTCGACGGGCATCAAAGCGTGCCAATGAGCGCAGACCTGCATATGACTATTATACACAACCGCCCAACCAACCCGTCGCACCCCCTTCACAAGCAAGTAAACAAGTTGAAAAAGATGCTTCACCTTCCAAGAATATGCACTCTGACAACGATTAAAGGCACTCATATCTCATATTATGATGTAATAAAAATTTAGGAGGCTGTTTAAACAGCCTCCTAAATTTTTATTATTCAAAGCTTAAGAGATTTTTTCTTACCCAGCCGATTTCTCCGTTCTTGTTTTTAACAAAGCAATAGTTGCCACCATTAATATCTAAAAGTGAGTATTGCTCTCCATTTTTGACCTCTAACAGCGTGGACACAGTGCTATGTGAAAAGAAATAACCACTGGCTCCACTGCCGAGGTGTTCATTTTTAACTAAACCCACTTCCTTTGAGTCCGGTTTGCAACAAAGGGAAAAATCCGGGTCTTTCTTCAATAGCTCAAGGGTATAATTTGGCCATGAATCTTTAAAGCATCCACCGTCGTAATCAGGGGTGAAATCCGAATTTGCGCTAACTTTTGGAAAGTCATCCAAAAACACATTGGAGAAAGATGGTTCTTCTGCTTCATGCTCGATTATCAAGGCGTTGATCTGAGAGAACTGTTTAACTCCCGCTCCACCATCAACACCAATTATCTTACGATCCCTATAAATAATTGGATTGTTCGTGTTAAGCGATTCTGGGCAGTTCCATACGGGCATGTGTCCGACAACCGACCATTTTTCAGTCATGTTCAACCCACTGCAGAGATAAGGATCATTTTTTAGAATCTCTTGCTCCGTGCTGTTTTGCCAGTCTTTTCGAGCTCCGATGCCCGAGTGTGTAAAAATGAAATCCTCTGAATCCAATCCTATCGGAAGGTTACGTAGAAAATAAATCTCCTCTGAATAATGACTTTTTAATAACTCTCTGCAAGATGAAAAGTTGTCAAAATTTATCTTTTCAACACCAAGTTTATTGGCCCATTGGCAAAAGAGGTTTTGTTTGTGGTCTTGGAAATGATTGACGATGGCTTGGGGCTCTCCCCAATACAAATACCAATCAACCAAACGCTCAAGGTTGCCTTTTAAAACAAATGTGTGTTTTTCTCTTGATATCTTTTGTAAAAAAGACACACATTCCAAGCTTTCGGGACCGCGATTGATATAGTCTCCCAAAAATATCCAAACATCCTCAGAACTTCTACCAACCTTGTCTATCAGTTTTTGGAGAAGCTGATGGTGTCCGTGAATATCGCTGATAACAATTACACGTTTAAATCCTCGTAAGCATGCCTCCAATATCTTATTGCTTCTTTTGGTGTGTGTTTCGTTTCTCATCTTTTACAGTGCTTTCTTCGGCTTTAGATTTTTATTCAATTCCCATCTCTACGAGATTCTTGTAGCTGATTTCAAGGCTCAGAAACGGATCTATCTCACATTCGTCTTGTTCAACAATATACCAACGAATACCTGTGCGTTCACAAGCCTTTAGGATTGCCGGCCAGTTGAGATTGCCTTCTCCTATTTCTTTGAAGACACGATCTCCGCCGGGTTTGACTCCCATATCTTTAAAATGAATCAAATCCATTCTGCCTTGGAGTCTGTCTATCCAAACAACAGGATCTCCTCCACCGGCAACAACCCAAAAAGTATCAATTTCTCCTTGGACAGTTTTTGTGTTGTCATATATAATATCCAAGCCTGTTTTTTTCTCAAACCTAATCATTTCAAAGGCATGATTATGATAGACAAAATTGATATCATGTTCAAGGAGCCTTTGCGATATTTCTTCAGCTTTCTCAGCAAAAGCTTCAAAGCCTTCTTTTGTATCTCTACCAAATATGCCGGGCATAGATCCAAGCCCTGCATATTTGCACCCGTATATTTTATGCTTTTCAATCAATCTTTCGGTTTCATCATATAGTGCGTTAAAGCCATTATGTGTGACAATGATACTCAACCCATTGTCATCCATAATTTCACGCATTCTGTGAGGTGGGATATCAGCCAAACCGGAAACTTGTACGTTTTTATATCCAATTTTAGCGATTTTTTCCATACTACGAGCAATGCCATCTTCATCTCTGCAAAAATCGCGTACGGTAAACAATTGAGCCGCAAGTTTTGAGTTGTTCATTTTAACCCTCCATATTTTAACTACCTACTATATGCTCTGCATACTTTGCTCAACGCATTTACACAGCTTTCCACATCCTGTTCATCCCAAGATTCATGTGGATATATCATGAATGTTCGATTAAGGGCTTCTACAGCATTCGGTAAATCGGTCTCGTCAAATACCTTGTTTTTGTCTCCTTTATACATCTGCGATGACCACGGTAAGCCGCTTGTGCCAAAAACACGCCTTTTGACATAAAAATCATATTGCCATGGTGTGGCTCCGTAATGCGTGTTTGCATAAAGACCCTCTGCACCCAAAGCTTCACAGAATTGAGCTTTAGAGCAAGTGATTTCGTCTTCATTTAGCAATATGCGTAAAAACCAATATGATGGCTCCGAACCTTCACTCATAACGGGTTTGGATAGAGCCTTGTGACCTACCAAGCCTTTGAATATCTTATCTGCGATTTTGCGCCTTCTTTCTGCCACTTCCATTGTTTTCGCAATTTGCACTCGTCCGATAGCGCAATGTATTTCATCGGCATTTGCATTCAATGCGACAACACAGTTAGAACTGCCGGATTCAAGTCCAAAGGGTTTCCCTCGATCGGCATTTTGTCTTACCTTATAATACAGTTTTTCTGACTTAGTAAAAACAAGTCCTCCTTGGCCGCCCATACACACGTGTTTGCCATACATAAGTGAAAATGCGCTTATATCACCATATGTGCCAAGCAACTTTCCGTCGAGGAGTGCACCGTGCGCTTGTGCACAGTCTTCCACTACTGGTATCCCTTTCTCCTGCGCAAAATCACATATAGCCTTCACATCACAGGGTTCACCGGCTATGTGTGCAAGCAAAATCGCAGATGTTCGTTCTGAATATGCCCGTTTTACGCCTTCAAGTCCCATGTTAAAGCTATCTTTATCTGCGTCTGCGACAATTGGTATACAATTCATCATTAAGACAGGTGAAAAACCACCCACATCGGTTATCGGCGGCACTATGACTTCGGTAAAAGGTTCAAGTTCTAGTGCTCGAAGAGCAACGAAAATCGCATTTGTTCCGCTGTTAACTGCGTCTGCGTAGCCTCCACCAAGCAATGAAGCAAATTCCAAACAAAGAGCTTCCTCTTCCTTGCCGTTGTAAATGGGAGCAACTCCTGCGCTTATCGCCTCATCCAAAACTCTGATGCACGCATTTTTTTCATCTGCAGAGAAATGCCCTCGGGCGTTGAATGGTTTGGTGACAGCTTTGTCGCCTCCATTAATCGCCAATTGTGCAAGTTGCTTGTTCAATGTTTCCACTCTCCTTTAAGTAGTATATGTGTTATATTTTACGAAATTCACCTTTTAAAGATCTGTACAGGCTCTTGTACCGCCTATATCCTCGCTCATATATATCACCGGTTTTTTTGTCACTGCGGACTTGCTCTGTTGTATGAACCATCATATCGCAACCTTGCTGCACTGTGTCAAATACACCTGTGCCCACTCCTGCTAGAATAGCCACCCCTAGAGCAGGGCCTTCTGCGCTGTGTGTTTTCATAACAGAGCGCGAAAGCACATCAGCTGTCATCTGCCTCCAAAAGTTACTTTTCGCTCCTCCGCCGGATATCCGCACTTCCTTTGTTGAAATACCCATCGTTTTCATAATCTGTGTGCAGTCTTTCAATGAAAAGCATACGCCTTCCATCACACTGCGCATCATATCTCTCCGTGTGTGCGCTGCTGACAAGCCAAAGAAAACACCGCGTGCATTGGGGTCAAGGTGAGGTGTTCTCTCTCCCATTAAATAAGGCAAGTAGAGAAGACCGTCGCATCCGGGAATTGTCTTTTCTGCTTGTTTGTCCATAAGCACATACGGATCGGTTTCCAACAGTTTGGACGCTTCAATTTCTGTAGAACAAAAATTATCTCGAAACCATTTTAACGATAATCCGGCTGCTTGTGTCACTCCCATGACATGCCAACAGCCGGGCACTGCATGGCACAGTGTGTGAATCCGTCCCAAGGGG
>CAYTOF010000038.1:0-20341 GCA_964439435.1 uncultured Oscillospiraceae bacterium | reverse complement strand
CGAGGTGGAACTGCCGCTCATAGAGGTCATCGCCAAGATGGAGCACGAGGGCTTTTTGGTGGACGCCGATGCCCTCACAGCCTTTGGCAATGTGCTGGATTTGCAGATAGAGGACATCTCAAGGGACATATACAAGGCCGCGGGAGAGGAGTTTAACATCAACTCCTCCAAGCAACTCGGGGTGATTTTGTTCGAAAAGCTCGGCCTACCCTCGGGCAAGAAGACAAAGACAGGGTTTTCCACAAGCTATGATGTGCTCAAAAGTCTCGCCCCCTTCCACAAAATCGTCGTCGATGTGCTGGAATACAGGACGCTCACAAAGCTGAAATCCACCTATGTGGACGGGCTTTTAAAAGTCATCTCCGACGACGGCAGAATCCACTCCACCTTTAACCAAGCCGGCACCGTCACGGGCAGGCTCAGCTCCACGGAGCCCAATATGCAAAACATCCCCGTGCGGAGCGAGCCCGGTAGCACTCTGCGGGAGATGTTCCACGCCGCAAGGGGCTGCGTGCTGATAGATGCGGACTACTCCCAAATCGAGCTGCGGGTACTGGCGCACATTGCCGATGACAAGATCATGCAGGATGCCTTTGCCAGAGGTGAGGACATACACCGTGTCACCGCTGCACAGGTCTTTGACATCCCCCTTGAGAGCGTCACCGATGAGCAGCGCAGCTTTTCCAAAGCCGTGAACTTCGGCATTGTCTACGGCATATCGGATTTTTCCCTGGCAGATGACATAGGCTCCACCAGAGCCGAGGCCAAGTGGATGATCGACCGCTATCTGGACAAATACTACGGCGTCAGGGAGTATATGAAGCAAGTCGTGGAAAAGGCCAAGGCAAGCGGTTTTGTCAGCACGCTGTATGGCCGCAGACGATACCTGCCCGACATAAAGGCCGCAAACTTCAACGCCCGTTCCGCCGCGGAGCGCGTGGCGCTCAACATGCCGATTCAAGGCACAGCCGCGGACATCATCAAGCGCGCCATGGTCAATGTCAGCCGCAAGCTGGATGCGGAGGGCCTTCGAGCAAAACTCATATTGCAGGTCCACGACGAACTCATCGTGGAGGCTGCGACAGAGGACGCTCAAAGGGTGAGGGAGATTTTATCCCGCGAGATGGAGGATGCGGCAAAGCTCAAGGTCGCCCTACGCGCAGACGCAGGCATCGGAAAGACCTGGGCGGAGGCCAAAAGCTGATCAAAACCGCAATTTCAAAATTGTTTGTATATTCTATTTATCTACTTATAAGGGAGGAACAGATGACTGTACTGTTCGTTTGCACGGGCAATACATGCCGCAGCCCCATGGCGGAGGGCTTTTTCAACCTGCTGTGCAAGCCCCATGACAGGGCGCTTTCCTGCGGGCTGTATGTCCACAATGATGTGGAGGCAAGCGCCCATGCCATCACCGCCGCCGCGGAGCACGGAGCCGATATCAGCGCCCACATACCAAAGCAACACACCGCAGAGCTTGTCGCCGCCGCAGATTTTATATACTGTGTCACACCCGCCCACGCACAGACCCTTTGTGCCCTGTATCCCGATGCGGAGGGGAAGATAAAATCCCTCTTTCCCCCGATTTCTGACCCCTACGGGCAGGATTTGGAGGTTTATCGCGCCTGCGCGACGGAGCTCTTTGAGGCGGCGCAGAGCATTGCCGAGGTCCACTGCGAGACCTGCAAGGAAGATGAGCACGAAGGTGAGAGCCCCGATGCCACATGAGAGACCAAAGCTCTTCATCACGGAGATGAATCCCTATTTTGCAGATGATGTGGCGGAGATAGAAAAGCTCTGTTTTACCGAAAACTGGAGCGCGCAACTGTTGGAAAATGAATTTTCCAATCCGCTTTCGCGTTATTTTGTGGCGATGTATGAGGGCAAAACCGTCGGTTATTGCGGCTATATGATCCCCGCCTCGGAAGGTGAGATTTTGAGGGTTGCGGTGCTGCCACAGTATCGCCGCAGGGGTTTTGCGCGCATGTTGGTTTTGCATTTGATCGAGGATGCCAAAGCGCTGGGACTGCTCTCCCTGGAACTTGAGGTGAGGGAGAACAACCACGCCGCCCGCAAGCTCTATGAAAATCTCGGCTTTGAAGCCGTGGGACGCCGCAAAAACTATTATAAAAACCCGACAGAAGATGCCCTGCTTTTGCACCTGTCCCTTTAGTGCTCTGTATATACCCACTTTTTGAAAGGACTTTTCATGAAAATACTCGGAATAGAAACCTCCTGTGACGAAACAGCGGCGGCCGTTGTGGAAAATGGGCGCACTGTGCTCTCAAGTGAGGTGTATTCACAGATAGCGCTGCACGCGCAGTATGGCGGTGTGGTGCCGGAGATAGCCTCCAGAAAGCACATGGAAAAGATAAGCCTTGTTGCAGATGCCGCCATAAAGGCCGCGCACACGGCAAAGGGCGAGATAGATGCCATCGCCGTGACGGCGGGCCCCGGGCTCATCGGGGCTCTTTTGACGGGTCTCTCCTTTGCAAAGGCCGCGGCCTATGCCCTGGACATCCCCCTTATACCCGTTCACCACATCAAAGCCCACGTCGCCGCCCTCTATCTCTCGACACCCTCACCGGAACCGCCCTTTATCTGCGCCGTTGTCTCCGGGGGGCACACGCTGTTTCTCGATGTCCTTAGCTATGACACTGTCCGTGTGCTGGGCTCCACAAAGGATGATGCCGCAGGGGAGCTCTTTGACAAAACGGCAAGGGTACTGGGCTACCCGTACCCCGGCGGAAAGGCGCTGGATGAGCTGGCAAAAACCGCCGCAAAGGACACACCGCGCTATCCCCTGCCCCTCCCGAAATTTGACGATGCACCCCTGGACTGCTCCTTTTCGGGGCTAAAAACCGCCGTCATAAACACGGTGCACAACACCCGCGCAAAAAAAGACGAAAGCCTTGACACCGCTGCCCTTGCCCTCTCCATCATGGACGCCGTGTCCTACATCATTGTCTCCCGCACGGTGCTGGCGGCCAAGCTGCACAATCGGCGCACCATCGCACTGTCGGGCGGTGTCGCCGCAAATTCCTTTTTGCGACAGGAGCTGAGAGCCGCCTCCGCCGCCCATGACCTGGAACTCTTTTTGCCACCCCTGCATCTGTGCGGTGACAACGCCGCCATGGTGGCGGCCGCGGGTTATTTTGACCATCTCGGAGGCAGTGTTGCACATCTCTCGCAAAACGCCTTCTCCTCCCTCTCACCTGAAGTGGATATGGCGCATATTAATTCACGCTGAGAGCCGTCTCTGCATATTTTCTCTTGATATACTATCTGTATAGAGGCCTTTACACCACCTTGTCATCTCCTGTTTTCCCACACCGTATAGTGTACATTTTAGAGGCCTTGACCACAATTCATCAAGGGTTTCACCCTTCATTTACGTGCCTTGAAATCCCCAAATACTAAATCCGATGTTAACAATTTTTGTTAAAAACTCTGTCTTGCCTTAGATAAAATACCAATTTCAACCTGTGGAAAACTCTGTGGAAGTCGTGGATAACTATTTGTAGACTCCCAAAAGCAGTGCCCTTGACAATGCCTGAAAATATCTGTACAATATATTCATTCCAATTTGCCGGAGGTAGCAGATGTCCGATTTTATATGCAAACACTTTGAAAGTTTAATACAGAGCCAGCTTGAAAGAATAAAGAGCATGAAAGGCCAAGGGGACTTTGTTGACTACAAAGAGCTCCCCGAAATCATCATCGGCATCTGCGGGGGTGACGGTATCGGCCCCGCCATCACGGCCCAGGGAGAGCGTGTCTTGCGCTTTCTTTTGAAAGACGAAGTCGCCGCGGGGAAAATCAGCTTCAAAAACATTGACGGGTTGACCATTGAAAACAGAGTCTCCCACGGCAAAGCCATACCGGATGATGTGCTAAAAGAGCTCAAGGCTTGTCACATCATCCTCAAAGGCCCCACGACAACACCCAAGGCGGGTGACCCGTGGCCCAACATCGAGAGCGCCAATGTCGCCATGCGAAAGTCATTGGATCTCTTTGCCAATGTGCGCCCCGTAAAGGTGCCCACCCTCGGCATAGACTGGGTCTTTTTCCGCGAAAACACCGAAGGTTCATATGCCCTTGGCAGCCTTGGGCTGGATATAGACGAAGACCTCGCCTTTGACTTCTGTGTCACCACAACTCAAGGGTCGGAGCGCATCATCAAGCTTGCCTTTGACTATGCAAAGAAAACGGGCAGAACCCGTGTGGACGCCGTCACAAAGGCCAATATAATCAAAAAAACAGACGGCAAATTCCTTGACATCTTCAAGGAGATCGCAAAGAGCTATCCGGAAATCACCCACGACGACTGGTTTGTGGATATCATGAGCGCCAAGCTGCTGGATGAAAAGCGCCGCCGCGATTTTCAAGTCATCGTGCTGCCAAATCTCTACGGAGACATACTGACCGACGAAGCCGCAGAGATTCAAGGCGGTGTCGGCACCGCGGGCAGCGCCAACATCGGCAAGCACTATGCTATGTTTGAGGCCATTCACGGCTCCGCCCCGCGCATGGTGGAGGAAGGTCGCGCAGCATATGCTGATCCCAGCTCTGTCTTGCGCGCCTGTGTTCTGCTTTTGGAGCACACAAGCTTCGCAAAACAGGCTGAGCGGTTGGAAAGAGCGCTTGACACCTGCACTGCGCCGAACGCCAAAATGAAGATAACAGGCAGAGCCACAGGCGCCACGGGTGCGGAGTTTTCTGACTATGTCATGGAAACAATCGCAAACACACAATAATCAATGCTCATGCGTGTTTGTATAAAGGGGGATTTACGATGAGCAGAAAGCCCTTCATCTCAATGGCGGTTATTCGCAGGTTGCCAAGATACTACCGATACTTAAACGAAATGCACGCGAGCGGACTTGTGCGCATCTCGTCGCGGGAGCTTGCCGACTGTATGGAACTCACCGCCTCGCAAGTACGCCAGGATTTCAACTGCTTTGGGGATTTCGGGCAGCAGGGCAGCGGCTATGATGTGGAGTCCCTCACCGCCGCCATCAAGGGCATTCTCGGTCTCGACGCGGGCTACAGCATAGTGGTCATGGGAGCCGGCAAGATGGGCCTGTCTTTGATTGACAATTTCGGCTTTGAAAGAAGGGGCTTTAAGGTGCTGGCCGCCTTTGACACAGACCCCGAGGTGATAGGCACAATGCGCAACAATGTCCCCATATACAGCATAGAAGACATACCCAATGTGATAGACCCTCTAAAAAAACCCGATATCGGCGTGTTGACCGTGCCGCGCGAAAAAGCCGTCGAGGGCTCGCTCCTGCTCAGGGATTGCGGGGTGAAGGCCATCTGGAACTTCACCAATGCGGAGCTCGCACTTGTCAAAGCCTCCGACATCCTGGTGGAGAACATGCACATCTCCGACTCGCTCTCAACCCTGTGCTATCGCCTGACAGACTATGAAAACAAACTCTACGGGCAATAATTAATACTCCGATTGGTTTGTAAAAAGCCGTTTCAAATGCAAAGTGATTTGAAACGGCTTTTATATTTGTCTTTTTATGCGGACAGAGGGCAATTTCTATTTACTGCTTGTTTGTCTTTTAAACAATGAGCCTCTTTATGCTCACATCTTTTCCAGCTCGTCTCTCAAGGTGCCAAAGAGGGAAAAGGAGCCGCAGCAAAGGAGAATGTCGTCTTCATGGCAGAGGCGCCATGCACTTTGAAAGGCCTCTTTCGGGTCTTTTGAAATGCTGACGATGCCGGCTTTGCCCCTCGCAATCTCGGCTGCAATCTCCGCATCCAAGCCCCTTTCGTGTTCGGGCTTGGTGGCGATGAAGATGTCGCTAATGGAAGCCACCGTCGAAATGCAGGCGGCATAGTCCTTGTCGGCGAATATGCCCATCAAGGTGATCACCCTTTTGCTCGGCCAACGCCGTTTGACCGTGTCGCGCAGTTGCAGCGCGGCGTCGGGGTTGTGCGCTCCGTCAAAGACAATGATGGGCTGTGTGTGCACAATCTCCATGCGTGCGGAAAAGTGCCGAAAGCCTATGCCACGTCGGATATGTGAGTTTCCAAGCTCAAAGCCCTCTTTTTGGAGCAACTCCAGGGCGCAAAGGGCACAGAGAGCGTTTTTGGCAAAGTGCTCCCCGGGCATCCCCGTCTCATATGCTTTGTCATTGTAGGAAAAGCGCTCCCCCACCTCTCCCGGCCCGAGATATGTGTATTTTGTCATGTCCGGTATATGTAGAGGGCTGTTTTTTGCTTTGCATTTTTCCTCTATCACCACCAGTGCCTCAGGGTTTTGTTCGGGATAGCAGATAGTGGGGCGGTTTTCCTTTATTATGCCGCACTTTTCCATGGCGATTTGCGCAAGGGTGCCGCCAAGCAAGGAGGTGTGGTCCTTGGATATGGACATGATCATGGAAAGAAGGGGCGAGGTGATGATGTTGGTGGCGTCGAACCTGCCTCCGAGCCCCGTCTCCAAGACCACAATATCACATTTCTGGTCTGCGTAGAGTTCAAAGGCTATGGCGGTGACGGTTTCAAACTCCGTCGGAGCGGGCAGATTGTCTGCCTCCATCTGTGCGCTGTGAACCACCACCTTGTCAAAGGCCCTCAAAAAAGCCTCTTTGTCGCAGGGTTTCATGTTTATCTGCATGCGGTCCGAAAAATCATAGACTGAGGGCGAGACATAGAGCCCCGTTCTATACCCCGCAACGGTAAGTGCCGCCGCTGTCATGGCGGCGGTGCTGCCTTTGCCGTTTGTCCCTGCCAGATGGACATATTTCAGGCGTTCTTGTGGTTTGCCAAGGCGCGCCAAAAGCTCGCGCATCGTCTCAAGGCCCAACTTTGAGCCGAGCCTTTCCAGCGTTTTTATGTGTTTTTGCGCATCGCTATATCTTTTATCAAAACTTTCCGACATCTGTTGCTCCTTTATACTTCAAGCTCTTCCAGTGCCTTGGCTCCCAAAACAAAGAGCAGTTTTCCGACCGAGGCAGCGGAGACGATCACCGCAAACCATAAAATCAGGTTTACAGCCCACAGTTCAAGATTTGTTTTAAATATCAGAACAAAGCCTCCAAAGCCAAATAAAACGGTGAAGAGGGTACCAAGGGCCATGGACAAAAGGCCGTTCATATTCTGTTTCATGGGCTCTGCCTCGTTGAGCCAGTTCAGCTTGGGTCTTATAAAGTCTATCAGCAGGCCCGCCGCACTCATCACAAAGCTCAGGAGCATGCCCAGAACCAGGCCGCCCGCCGCGACAAGGACAGAGGCCTTGAGGACAAAAACAGCCGCCAGCGCCAGAGGCAGTGCCCACACAAGGGGAATTGTCGCCCCAAAGAGCAGTTTTCCCCATATCAGATCGGCATAGGGCAGGGGCATTGCCTTGATGAGCCAAGCCGCCTTGCCCTCTCTGGACATTGCGGTGGTTGCCCCGAGGTTGAGGGATGAAAAGAGACCGATCAGGGCTGTCAGTATCAGCATGATGAGGTTTTTGTCCAAAATTTTTATGATCTCCGGAAGGATATTTTCATCGCCCTTGCCAAGCATGGGCATGAGCACAAGGATGAGCACTATGATGCCCCCGGCAAGCCCGTTGCTGGCATATATTGAGCTGCGCAACATCAGCTTCCACTCCTTGACATAAACCGCCATGTAGGGTTTTCGCACTCGGATTTGTTGTTTACCGCGTCTCTCTTTTTTGTAGGTCTTTGCGCTCTCCGACATGGCTCGAGAGGCGTTTCTATATATGGCCCCTGCGATGGAGTACGCAATGAGAAAGGAGATCAAAACGGTTATCGAAAAGAGCAGAGCGGTGAGAAGGGAGGTGTACCCCCCGCCATATATCGCCGCGGAAGCCCAAGATGCTGGTGGCGTCGTCATCGCCCGCATTGTCGGCCAATACCGATCAAACAAGCCTGCGAGCCCGTCACCGGCTTCCATTGCCCTTGTTATAGCGGTGTTAAGATACATCTGCCCGAAGATTAAAATCGCCATGAGCACAAAGGAGCCGATGGTGACAACAAGCTCCCGCCTGCGTATTTTTGTTATGAAGAGCATCATGACGGAGACAAATAAAACCGCCACAAGCAGAGGAACGGCCGGGAGCAGTAGCAGGACATAGAGCGCTCGTAGATAAAAGAAAATGCCCGTGCCTGCGACCCTTATGCCGTATATGATGATGGCGGGCACAAAAAGCACCGCCGCAATCCCGAGCTCCGTCAGATAGACGAGCAGGAATTTGGAGAGAAACACCCTCTTGTCCCTTATCGGCAAGGCCGCCAAGAGAGCGGCGTCTTTGGGGAGGTATATATTTGAGATGACGACGAATATGCCAAAAAGCGCACAAAGGGACATCGCCGCCAGGACAACCATGTCTATCACTATACCCGGGTCCATGGCCTCTACAGCGACAACCATCACCCCGTCGAGCAGCAGGCAATAGCTAAACAAGAGGGAACCAAAGGAGAAGGCAAGGAGCAGATACAATCCGACTTTCTGCATGTTTTGTCTCGTTTTGCTGCCTTTCAGGCTGTATAGCTTGCCCATCCGGTATTTTGCCAGAAATTGAATTTTAAAGAGCAGAAGCACCTGTTTCATGCACTATCCCCTCCCTGGGTAAGAGAGAGGAAGATGCTCTCCAGGTTTTTACCCTCCGCCTCTTTTGCCACACGTGTTTTCAGCTCTTCGACAGTCCCCACCGCAACCAGCTTGCCGTTGTCTATTATCGCTATGCGGTCGCAGAGCTGCTGTGCCACTTCAAGCACATGGGTTGAAAAAAAGACAGTATTGCCCTCGGCGCAGTGGGCGCGCATCTCGTCTTTCAAGAGCTTTGCCGCTCGCGGGTCCAGCCCGACCAGGGGCTCGTCCAAAAGCCAGAGGGGCGGGTTGGGCAACAAGGCCGCCGCCACCAGCAACTTTTGCTTCATGCCGTGGGAGTAGGTCTTGATTCTCTCCCCCGCGGCTTTTTCCAGCCCAAACATCTCAAGGTATTTGTTTGTCCTTTGGAGGCGCTCCTCCTCCCCCACTCTGTATATGTCCGCAATGAAATTCAAATACTCGCGGCCGGACAACCTCTCGTATATATCTTGGCTGTCGGGCACATAACCTATTCTCTTCTTGATGGCGACGGGTTTTTTCTTGATGTCAAGGCCGTCCACAAAGATATCCCCTTCGTCGGGCTTGATCACACCGGCAATCATCTTCAGGGTTGTGGTTTTGCCCGCTCCATTTGGGCCGATGAAACCAAATATTTCACCGCGTTCGACCTTTAGGGTGAAGTTGTCCACCGCCTTGACCTTCCCCTTTGAATAGCTCTTGCTGATATTTGTCAGTTGTAACATGGAGCAAAATCTCCTTTTTATAAAATGGCTGTCTTTTCTGTATGTAATTTTTTAATTGAACACATTGCCGTCCTTTGTATCCAGCATGGACATTATCCTCTTGGCAAGCTCCCTGTTTTCCTCGGCTTCCAGCTCGGGGTCCAGAGAGATGAGCTCCTCCGCCGCATTTTGCGCCGCTCTCAAAAGCTCCATGTCGTCAGATAGGCTTGCCAGCTTCAGGCTCGGCAGACCGTGTTGTCTGTTGCCGAAAAAGTTGCCCGGACCTCTTATCTCCAAATCGCGCTCGGCTATCTTGAACCCGTCGGAGGTTTCGGCGAGGATTTTGAGCCTTTCGGCGCTCTTTTCACCGCCCGACGAAAAAAGAACGCAGTATGATTTTTGCTTCCCTCTGCCGACCCGCCCGCGGAGCTGGTGAAGCTGCGACAGCCCAAATCTCTCCGCATTTTCCACGACCATGAGGGTGGCATTGGGGTTGTCCACACCCACCTCGATGACGGTGGTGGAGATCAAAATATCCACTTGCCCCGAGGCAAAGCTTGCCATGATGGCCTCCTTTTCGGAGGATTTCATGCGGCCGTGGAGGGTGGCGACACGCAGATCGCCGTATATCTCGCTCTGGGTCTCGGCGTATTCCGTGACGGATTTCACCTCGTCGCCGTCGTTTTCATCTATGAGGGGACACACGATGTAGACTTGATTTTTGTTGGAAACCTGTTTTCGCACAAAGGCCTCTATGCGCTGCCGCATGTCCTGGCCCACAATGAAGGTGTCCACGCTCATTCTGCCCGGCGGGAGCTCGTCTATGATGGTCAAGTCCAAGTCGCCGTACATGATGAGCCCGAGAGTTCTCGGGATGGGGGTGGCTGACATGATGAGCATGTGGGGGTTTTTGCCCTTTGCCGAGAGCTTTGCCCTCTGCTCCACGCCAAAGCGCTGCTGCTCGTCGCAGATGACGAGCCCGAGGTTTTTAAAGCTGACCGAGTCTGAGATGACGGCATGGGTGCCCACCGCCAGCCCCGCCTCTCCGCTTTCCAGAGCGGCAAGGGCCTCGCGCCTTTGTTTTTGGGTCATTTTGCCAAGGAGCAAGACGGTCTTCACACCAAAATTTTCGAACAGGGCGGAAAGTGTCCTCTCGTGTTGCACCGCCAGCACCTCCGTGGGTGCCATGAGGGCCGCTTGGGCGCCGTTTTTTATGATCTGATATGCCACCGCCGCGGCGACCACTGTTTTGCCTGAACCCACATCCCCTTGGATGAGCCTGTTTGCGAGCCTGCCCGAGGAGATGTCTTCAAGGGCATCCCCTATGGCTCTGTGCTGTGCCCCCGTCAGCTCAAAGGGCAGAACATTTAGAAATTCTTCCATGGGGAAGAGCTCGTATTTGTCGCCCGACAGATGCGTTCTGCGGCCTTTGAGCATAAAAAGGCCCGCCGTGAGTGTGAACAGCTCCTCGAAAACCAGGCGTTTTCGTGCGGCGTCCAGCTCCTCCTCAGAAGGCGGTCGGTGAATGTCTTTGATGGCCTGCTCAAAGTTTGCAAGGCCGTATGTCTTTATGATATGGGTGGGGATAGCGTCTTTTAAATGGTCTTTAGCTATGTCGATGGCGCTCTCGATGGCGGCCATGACATTTTTTCTTCCCAGCCCTGCCGAAAGCGAATAGATGGGCTCTATGGTCCCGACAATCTCCTCATCGTCTCCGAGGGCTGTGTATTCGGGGGTGTTCACCTCAAAGCCTTGGAATTCGGCGGCTATCTTGCCGTAGAAAAGGTAGCGCCTCCCGGGTATGAGGGTGTCTTTTACATAGGGTTGATTGAAAAAGGTGATGCCGATGCTGCCGCTCTCATCTGATGCGCGCAGCTTTGTGATGGTCAGGTTGGCTCTGATTCTGACACTCTTCACCTCTGTTATGACAAAGGCGTCAAAGGAGCAGAACTCCCCCGGCACTAGCTCGGTGATTTTGCAGATCTTGCGCCTGTCCTCATATGCGCGCGGATAAAAGGTCAAAAGGTCGGCAATGGTTTTGACCTGCAATCTGCGAAACACAGCCGCTCTCTTTTCCCCGACTCCTTTTATATAACGTATTTCACGGTTTAAAATATCGTCGCTCACATCACCCTCCGCTAAGGCTTCTGAGGGGAGGGCTTATTCCACGCCGATTATATAGTAATAGACCGGTTGCTCTCCCTCTATGAGATTGAATTCCGCAGACGGACTTGCCTTCTGTTTGAATATGTCCATAAGCAGCTTCGTGTCGCTCTCATTTGCATCCTGCCCGGAGAAAATGGTCACAAACTCTGCGCTGCCGATATCGAGGCTGTCGCAAAGGGCGTTGATGATCTCATTGAAATTCTTACCTGTGATGCACAGCTTTCCGCCTGCCAGGGCAAGATAATCCCCTTCTTTGATGGAGATTTCGTCAAAGACAGAATCCCTGGCGGCAAAGGTGATGCTCCCCGTGCGCACCTGCGCAAGACCCTCTCGCATGGCCTTTTCGTTTGTCTCCGCGTCTTCGTCGGGGTTGAAATGCAGCATCGCCGTGATGCCCTCGGGTATGCTGCGCGTGGGTATCACCACCGCTTTTTTCTCCGTCAGCTCCGAGGCTTGCTCCGCTGTCATGATGATGTTTTTGTTGTTGGGCAGTATGAAAACCGTCTCCGCGGGTGTTTTGTTTATATTTCGCAGGATGATCTCTGTGGAGGGGTTCATTGTCTGTCCGCCCTCGACCACAAAATCGGCTCCGAGATCCAAAAAGACATTCATTATGCCCTGGCCCGAGGCGACGGCCACAAAACCATAGGCGTTTTCAGACGGTGCCACAAAGTTTACTTCGTTCTTTTCCTTCTCCAACCTGAGCTGCTCCGCATGTTGATCCCGCATGTCCTCTATCTTTATGGAGTTGAGGTTGCCGTATTTGAGGGCCTCTTCCAAGACAAGGCCGGGATGTTGGGTGTGGATGTGTATTTTAATGATATCCTCATCGTCGGACATGACAAGGCTGTCGCCTCTTGTGCTCAAAAATGCGCGCAGAGGCATGGCATCCTTCACTTCGGGGTTGCGGATAACAATCAGCTCCGTGTCGTAGGGGTTTTCGATGTCAGCCGCTGTGAAACTGCTAAAGACCATTGTCTTTGCCGCGGTTTGAGGCTGTTCTTCCACAGTCATCTCAACACCCCGCAGAGCTGCGAGCATGCCTTCTAATATATGGCAATAGCCCTTTGCCCCCGCATCCACCACCCCGGCCTTTGCCAGAACAGGGTTTTGTGTGGGGGTCAGTGCCAGCGCCTCATAGGCAGCCTCCAAAGTGGAGATCATCATCTCCTCAAAGTTGCAACCGCCACTCGCGCGTTCGATTGCCCTTTCTGAGGCCTTTCTCGCCACGGTCAAAATCGTCCCTTCGGCGGGTTTGTAGACCACACTGTAGGCCTTGTCGGCGCCGGCGCTAAGCCCCTTTGCAAAGAGCAGCGGGTCAGCGCTGTCATGCCCTTCAAAGAGCTTGGCCATGCCGTTGAAAAGCAGGGAGGTGATTGTGCCCGAGTTCCCGTGGGAGCCCAGGGTCAACCCCTGCCTGATTTTGTCAGCCATTTTGGATATGCGTTCGTTTTCATAGTTTTTGATGTCGTTGACAGCGTAGTTTATTGTCATTGACATATTTGTGCCGGTATCACCGTCCGGTACGGGGAAGACATTCAGGTCGTTTAGTGCCTGTTTGTTTTTTTCAACAACTGCCGCCGCATTGACAAGCATCGCCTTAAAGTCCGTGCCGTTGATTGTTATTTTCAAGATCACCCAACTCCCAAGCTCTCTTTATTTTCCGCTCATGACAACTGTGTCAATATTCACATCCACACGGTTCACTCTGATACCTGTCAACCGTTGAACAACATATCTGACCTCGTCCAGTATTGATTTGGCGGTGTTGCGCATATTGACACCATGCCCCATGGCGATGTGAAGTTCTATCGCCACGCCGTTATCCAAGGGCTTGACCTTGACGCCCTTATGAAATTTTTCTCCTCTGAAAAGAAGTGTCAGCTCATCGCGGAAACCACGGACTGTCATGGCCTTTACACCAAAACTGTTGAGCGCTGCATATCCTGCGATGACGGCTATTATCCTATCGGGAATTTTAATAAAGCCTTTGTCTGTCATTATTTTCACGCAATTTTCCTCCCGACCACATATTGTTTATAATGTTAACAGCATTAACCCACGGCTTTGCCGTGGTTTAACGTACTCTGTCTTAGTATTTTACTATATATCAGCTGTGTTTTCAAGCCCTCTGTGCATTCCTTTGTTGCTTTCTCATCTCGAGCAGGCGTTCTTTCTTTAAATTGACTTTTCAAAGCCACCGAGCAGCCAGTCCAGATCCGCTTGCGCATTTCCATTAGAACTGACAAGGGAAATGGAGGCCTTTTGTGGGTCGAGCAGCTCCGCTGCCAAAGCCGAGACCTCCTCTGTGCTTATGTCTTCGTATATCCTTGCCACTTTTTCGGGTTCATTTACCTCTCCCTGCAGCAAGAGCCCTCGCCCCATATTGTTCATGCGGGAGGATGTGGATTCAAGGGACATGAGCATGGAGGATTTCACCTGGGATTTGGCCTTTTGCATCTCCTCTTCCGATACCCCCTGTGCCGCTATGCGAGAAAGCACCGCGCCTGTCTCCTCCATTGCGCTGCGCTCTGTTTTTCTCCCTGTGCCGATATATATGCCAAGCACGCCTACTTCCTCGTGGCTTGAGAGAAAAGAGCCGATGTTGTAGCACAGGCCGAGCTGCTCCCTCACCCGCTGAAAGAGCCTTGAGGACATGCTTCCTCCGACAATGTTGTTTAGCAAAGACAGGGCAAATCTCTTCTCTGAGGTATAGGAAAGCCCGGGAAAGGCTATGGCTATATGGCTCTGTTCCGTCTGCTTTTCCTCTGTTATGAGGGTCTTTACATAGGACGATGGCACAGAGGTCGTTCTCTCTTCCCTCGGAGCGTCGCCAAACAGCGCTTTGATGTGGTCTATGTCGCTCTCTTGGTAGTTACCTGCCAGGGATATGACAGTGGCTTTGCCCGTGTAGTGAGATTTTCTGTATTCGCTTAGCAGATGCCCATCTATTGTCGAGAGCGTCTCTCGTGTGCCCAGAATCGGCATGCCCAGTGGGCTGTTTGCAAAGGTACCCAGCAGCAGCTTTTCCACCACCAGCTCTTCGGGCGTGTCCTCCAGCATGTCTATCTCCTCAAAGATAACACCCCGCTCCACCTCGACATCCTCTTTGGCAAAGCGGCTGTTGAAAAACATATCCGCAAACATATCGGCGGTGCTCTTTATATCCGCATCCAGCACTCTGCCGTACAGACAAGTGGTCTCCTTGGAAGTGAAGGCGTTGATCTGCCCGCCGAGCATGTCCATGCGGTTGGCCAGTGTCTCCGCATCGCTTTTCTCCGTGCCTTTGAACAGCATATGCTCGATAAAATGCGATATGCCGTTTTGGGTTGCACCCTCGTGTCTTGTCCCGCTGGCAATCCATATGCCAAAGGAGATGCTGCGCACATAGGGAATTTTTTCGGCTATGATCTGTACTCCGTTTGGAAGCTCATATATCTGATACATAATGTCTCTCCGCTACTTGTTTTTCATTTCTTTTTATAAATACAACCCTCGAGTGTAAAACGAGGGTTGTATTGTGATATATCCGTGTTTTAAGGCAACATACAAATAGGTGCTAAAAATCAATCTTTTTTGCCCCGCAGGACAAAGAAACAAGCGCCAAAGCCCGCCATTGCACACACCACACCGATGACGATGACTATGCCAAAGGACAAGGTGCCGTCAAAGCCCGTCTTGCGCTCGCCGCCTGTGTCCACAACCGCGCTCTCCTCACCATCGGTTGTTTCGATTGCCTGAGTGGTTTCTATCTCGGTTTGCGTTGTTTCCGGCGGGGTTGTTTCGGTCTCCGTGGGCGGTTCTGTAGTCGGCGGAGCTGTGGTTTGGGCAGTTGTGCCATCGAAAAGCGGCATGCGCATCACCACGACGATGTATTCCCTTTCGTCGCCGTTTTCCGCCACGCCCTTTAATGTGATGATGTTCTCCCCGGCATTCAGAGAGATCTGCCCACCACTTTCAAAGGACGCCTTGGGGTCTTCCGTTTCGCCCTCAAAGCTCAGCAATTCCACTTCATGGGGCAGGTACAGCATGTACTCTGTTTTGTCCGAATCGAATTCGGGCGACAGGATGCCGACACTTGGTCTAATGTCTGTCAGCGTTGCGCTGGAGCCGGGGACATAGTTTGGGTCTTGCTCCCGTTTGACAGCTATTGTGTAGTTTTTGACGGCTCCCGAGGGGGCACTCACAGCTATTGTGACGTTGTTGTTGCCCACCGAGAGGTTGTTTCCGCTGATGGATACCTTGGCTCCGCTATCTGCCGCCGCGGCTCTTATGGTCAAGATAGTGACCTCAAAGGGCACCGTTGTGCTGTAGGCGGTGACCCCCGAGGAAAAGGCAGGCGACAGCGTGGCGTTGGAAAGGACAAGGCTTGAGAGATTTGTGTTGGTTGACAGCGGGGCGGCCAGGTTGACCGAATAAGCTGAGGCGCTGGGCGTGTAGTCCGCATTGCCGTCGCTGGCTTGAAGAGCCGAAGGGGTGACTTTTATATTGGTGCCGACGGCGGCAGTGCTGTTCACCACAAAGGTGACTGTGAAAAGCTGTTTCTGGGAGCTTATGGGGTTGTTTCCCACGGTGTCGTCTATGCCCAGGAAGGACACTTTGCCCGCACTCTGACCGTCTATGTCAAAGCTCCAACCGCCCAAGGGGCTTGCGTGGCTTCTGTATGTGAGGAGGCTTGAATTGTATGTAAGCTCGCCCTTGACCGACAGTATGGAGGTACCGTTTGCCCGCACGCTGACGGTTATCGTGTTTCCCGCACGAACCGTTGCGGGCCCCGAAACGGTTATCGAGGGCGGCGCCGCCTGCACGGAAAATGAGAGCAGTACTGCCATTGCCATCAATACAATGAAGCTTGATATTTTTTTTATCATAAAATATATCCTCGATGAATCTACTTTTTATTTTACGCTTTGGCCTTTAGTGGGCTGCCGCCTTGATGATCTCTTTGCCTATCAAATGGGATTTCATTTTTACATAGTCTGTCAGGGTCACATTGCCATCGCCGTTTATGTCCGCCGCATGAAAATAGCAGCTTTTGAGGGTGGACTTGCCTATGAGATGGGAGCGCAACTGCACATAGTCTGTCAGGGTTATCTTGCCGTCGCCGTTTATATCCCCTGTGACCACAACTGTCAGAGTCTGCAAAACCTTGCCCTCAGCTTCCAACTTCACCACATAGCCCGTGCACAGCACGCCGGACGCAGAAACCACCGATGTGCCGTTGTAGACTTTGACAAATTCATTGCCGGTAATAGACGAGAGAAGAGCTTCCACCGTGTGGCCTGTCTCTATCTTGGAGATGATGGAACCCTGGCTGTTTATATTGTATGCACTTGACACAATGGAGGTCGGGTGCCCGAGGTTTGTGGTGACTTTCAGGGAGGAACTCTGCTCGCTTGCCTTGTGTGTGGCTGTTTCGGTCTTTCGCATGTAAATTGAATACTCTGTATTTGGCAAAAGCCCTGAAAAAGTCACTCCGCTTTGCCAGTTGCCGCTTCCTATTTTGTATTCACAGCCGCTGACGGCGGTTATTGTTATCGAAGTGCTTGTCTTGGAGGCAAGGGTTGCCCTGTTCGGCGCCGCCTGCGCCGCTTTGCTCACCAAAACAGAAGGGCTTGAAATTGATTCGGAGTAGACCCCCACACCGCTTGCGCGCACGCTGATCTGCTTGCCCACATCCGCGGCGATCAAGGTATATGCCGCCGATGTCGCTCCGGAGATCTCCGTACCGTCTCGCAGCCATGTGTATGACATCTCCGCCAATTTCGGCAAAATGCCCGCTGTGTTTACGCTCAGCTTTTCATCGAAAACCGCATTGCCGACAATGGTCGGGATGCCTGAAATGGGCATTTTGTAGACAGCCTGTCCCATGACAAGTAATCTGACATCGCCCAGGGGTAAAAAGGTCACTTTCCTCTCGCCTGCATCGGATACGAGCACAAAAGCACCTGCGGTCAAGTTGGTTTCCGCGGATTTTTCGTTGCGCTCTAAGATGTCTATAAAAGATGAATCTTGTCCCGGCACAGCCTTCAATGAGCCTTCCAAGATGATGATTTGACAGCCCATGAGGCCCGTCATCGTCCAGTCTTTGTCCAGGGTGATCTCCCGCTGCGCGTCAAGCCCCGGGATCTCCGCGGGCAGGTCGACATTTTCCAGCAACTTCCCGGCGATGAGCTCGGCCAGTTCGTCTATCGGATACATCTCCAAGACGGACTCACCCTTGTCAACAACATAGTCATGCCTGCTGCCGGGTTTGATGATATCAGAGACTTTTGCGTAGATATGTGCCGTCAATTCAGCCTTTACGACTTTGTTCATATATGATAGGGATATGAGGGGGTCGGCGCCGGTGCCGGCCGCCAACACGCCGATGGCCGTGAGGGCGCCAAGAGTGCACGCCAGCACAAAAACACACAGCTTTAAAACAGCTTTATTCATGCTCCGCTCACTCCTTTTCCCAACCTGCCAAGCAAGCATAATTTCACTTTATTATACTCTTTGACATGATATTTGTCAAAGAGTATTGCGACGGAGGAATGTTTTTAATATAATGGTATCAAAGACCGGTATTTAACCGCGCCAATAGAAAGGAGAACGGCATGTCACAAGTATACAAAACCGAACAAATCAGCTCTGCTCTTGACTTCGCTCTGCGCGCCAAAAGAGGCGATTTGCCCTCTGTTTCGATCTCAAACACCCCCTGGGGCGGGGATTATCTGCCCACCTGCAGTGCGACTCTAAGCCCCGACTATGAAAACAAAGGCCTGCGTGTTTTGCTCTCTGCCGAGGAAAACCTCAAGGATATACGCGCCCTCGCCACGGATTTCAACGGCCCCGTGTGGGAAGACTCTTGTCTTGAATTTTTCTTCAACCCCTGTCCCGACGAGGGTTTGGAGTATATAAACTTTGAGCTCAACTCCATCGGCGCCATGCTGTGCGGCATCCACACCAAGGCCCATGAAGGCTTTTTACAGGGACACAGTTCCGCAGAATTTGAGCTCAAGGTCCTGCGCAGACCTCTCTCGGAAGAGCTCCTGCGCTGGAGTGTCGACTTTTTTATCCCCTTTGACTTTATCAAAACCTATTTTCCGTCTTTTAAACCCCAACCCGGTATGGAAATCGCAGGCAATTTCTACAAGTGCGGCGACTCCTGCCCCACGCCGCACCACCTCGCCTGGGCACCCATCACCTGGCCGAGCCCCAATTTCCATCTGCCCGAATATTTCGGCCGCATTGTGCTTTAAAAAAAAGCGGCAAAAGAGGCCGTTATAAGCCGCTCTTACAAAGCAAGAAATCTCGTTTATAATAAAAAAGCCCGTTCTGAATCGAGGGATTTAGGACGGGCTTTTGCAACAGTTCGTTTTGTGTTTTTATGAAAAAGAAAAGAGCCGAAAATCGGCTCTTTGGAGCGGGAAACGGGACTCGAACCCGCAACTTTCAGCTTGGGAAGCTGACGCTCTGCCATTGAACTACTCCCGCAGGGTTATTTTATTATACACAGTTTGCCGAAAAATTTCAAGCCCTGTTTGAACCCAATGGGGCAATTTCGCCTCTCTTTTATAAACTTGCCCGCCCCCGGAGCACTCAAGCTTGATTTTCGGCAAGTATTTTTTTTACAAGCTCCAAAGCATCCGTCAAGGTGCGCATGGAAGTGGCCGTACGGCGGTATTTCGCCGCGTTTTTTATGCCTTTGAGGTAGTGGCAAAAGTGTGTCCGAGCTTCAAGGCAGGCCCTGACCTCCCCTTTGTTTTCCATGGCAAGGGACACCTGACGGACAAATGTCTCAAGTCTTTCTTCAAGGGACACAGGTGTCGGCACTCGCCCCGAAAAGACATACTCTCGGCAATCCCTAAATATCCAAGGGTTTCCCAGAGCTCCTCTGCCAATCAAGGCATATGGAGCCCCCGTCTTTTCCAAAAGCTCTGCTCCCTTGCGGGCGGAGGTGATGTCTCCGTTTACCATGGTGGGGATGTTCACAGTCGCCACCACTTCGGCCATCAGCTCTATGTCCGCAAGCCCGCTATATCCCATATCCGCCGTGCGGCCGTGGATGCAGATCGCATCCGCCCCCGCCTCTTCGCACATGCGGGCAAACTCCACCGCGTTTACGCTGTTTTTGTTCCAGCCCGCCCTCATTTTGACGGTTACAGGACAGTCTACCGCGGCTTTGACGGCTTTTATGATCTCGGATGCAAGTTCCGGGCTCTTCATGAGCGCCGCACCGTCACCGCCTCCGATTATTTTCCCTGCGGGGCAGCCCATATTTATGTCCACAATGTCCGCTCCTGACTGCGCAAGCGCCAGCGCCGCGCCTTTTGCCATAAACTCCGGCTCGCTGCCAAAGATCTGCACGGCGCAGGGGTGTTCCCGCTCTCCGAGCTTTAGAAGCTCACAGGTTTTGGGGTCACCGTAGCAGAGGGCCTTGGCGCTGACCATCTCGCTCACACTGTAACCCGCTCCCTGCAAGATGCAGATATGGCGAAAGGCCGCATCTCCCACACCGGCCATGGGAGCAAGCCCAAAGCGGCCGTGAAGTGCAATCTTTCCGATGACAAAGGACTTATCCTGGCTCATCTTTTCAAAATCCTCCCAAAACCAATGTGTCTTTTACTCTCTTTGCACAGATAGTATATATTGAGCTTTTGAGCCTTGTCAACACCCTTCAGGACAAAACCGCTCCCCGCATTTTTTTAACAAGCTCTCTGCTCAAGCATGCTCTTTTTTAGAATCACTCAACTTTCATAATCCCGCGATTATTATTTAATTTGAGAAGATATTTAATGATTTGCGCACCGGAAGCTCTTTGATACATGTTTTTTATCAAATGATAGATTGTAAAATGAAGTGCGCCACCTTCCCGGGCAAAAGAATAGCCCATA
>CAYTOF010000037.1:0-20363 GCA_964439435.1 uncultured Oscillospiraceae bacterium | reverse complement strand
CGTCACTAATCTATTGGACAATGCGATCAAATACGGCGATGAAGGCGGAATAATATCCTTCACTGTTGCAATTCGCAACGATCGAGTTTTTGTCTCAATCTTTAACACCGGTCTTGGGATCTCTCCAGATGATATACCTTTCTTATTTGACCGTTTTTATAAATCTGATCGTTCTCGAGGCGAAGATAAGCAAAGCACCGGGCTGGGGCTCTATATCGTAAAATCAATATTAAAAAATATGAATCAAGAAATTAGAGTCGAGAGTGAACATGGCAAATGGATACGTTTCACATTTAGCCTCAACTTAGCAAAGTTTCAAGGAACTCCGGAACTAAAAGAATAAAACAATTCTGCTTGTGGAGTTTTCTCACTGTTCGCAAAATATTTACAAACTCATAACACAATATCATGTTTATTCAGGTACTATTAATCTCGGATGGAAAATGTACACATAATGTAAAGGATCGAATATGGATAGGCAAGAACGGGATCTAAAAACAGAAACAGTTCACCAAATAATTAATGCTGACCTTTTACCGATTGAACCGGATTATTCAATATTTGACTACACATCAAATAATACTGGTACTCAAGCCAACCCGTCACCTGACTTTGTTTGTGTCAATATCAGTAATAAACCCGGGAAAGAGGTATTATGGCTTGTTCTTGCCGCAGCAGGACTTTTATTGCTGGTAATGGCTGCTTTGTTCATAATTTTGACAAAAGGAGCTGTTATTACAAATAGTAATGGCAAGCTTTCCCTTTTGTTTGGTAAGCCTATGGAGTTTGATCCTTTTATATTGGCTGATGTCGATGATGATGTATTATCATCTGAGGCTGACTTGTTGATTGATATAAAAGACCCACCTATGGTCAGCACCGAATCTGTAGCTTCAGAAGGTGAATTATCAATATCCCAAATCGCTCAAAAAGTTCGCCCAAGTGTTGTCTCCATTATTGCAAACAAAGGAATTGGCTCCAAAACCGGGTCGGGAGTTATACTCTCTTCAGATGGATATATAGTTACTAACCATCACATCATTTCTGATTCAATTAATTTTGATATAATAACCAACAACGGAAACCGTTTGGAAGGAGTCGTTATCGGCTACGATAAAAACTCTGACCTTGCTGTCGTGAAAATTGAAGCAAATGATTTAACACCGGCTGTTTTTGGTAATTCCGACGCACTTATGGTAGGCGATTTGGCTGTTGCTATTGGAACACCATATCATCTGAGTTTAATGGGCACTACCACATCGGGCATTATATCCGCAATAAACAGAAATGTCGTTATTAATAACAGGCCCATGTCACTTCTTCAAACTGATGCAACCATAGGCCCCGGAAGTTCGGGTGGTCCTTTGATTAATAAATTTGGACAAATCATTGGCATCACTTCCGCCAGTATTGGCGATATATTCGATGGAATTGGCTTTGCAATTCCAATGAATACTGCAAAAGATATTATCGTCGACCTCATAACTCATGGTTATGTTCCGGGGCATCCCACTATCGGGGTCAGCGGACATTTTTTGACGCAATTAATGGCAGAAGCATATGGCCTTCCGATGGGACTTTATATTACCGGAGTCCATACAGGAAGTGACGCTTACCTACAAGGTATCCGCATCGGCGATGTTATTACTACAATATCCGGTTTTAGGCTGGCTGACCTTCCTGCCCTTTATACAGCCATATCTTCGTCTAGCACAGGAGAGGCTATCTCTCTTCTCTATTATAGAGACAAAAACCTGGCCGATCATATACCGGGGACTTACCACAGCATTATGATTGTTTTAATGGATGAAAATGAATTGAAATAAGAATTGTTTTATTTAAATTATAACCATATTAACTTTTATACCATGGCAAACAATTGCACAATCTTTTTTGCCATGGTATAATACATTTCAATTATTCAAATCTCAGCTTACAATTATTGTTTATGCTATAAAATTTATTTGGCTTCCCGCTTACAAATGATTGGCAGAAATATTGAAATGTGTTATACTTAAATAAAGAGAGGATGTATGATTCTTGGCTTGGCAAAACGAATATGAGTCTATTGATAAATCTACCCTTAGAGCCCTTCAGAGTGACCGTCTTAAACAGACGGTTATTAGAATTTATAACAATGTTAGCCTTTATCGAGAAAAAATGGATGCGATTGGACTATCTCCTCTAGATATAAAAGGCATAGAAGATTTGCATCTTCTCCCCTTCACTTACAAACAGGATCTTCGCGATGCCTATCCCTATGGAATGTTTGCAGTACCCATGGATGAGGTTGTTCGATTGCATGCTTCTTCCGGAACAACCGGCAAGCAAACCGTGGTGGGCTATACTCGTAATGACCTCAAGCTTTGGGGTGATGTGATGGCTCGCACACTTTCTGCCGGAGGTGTTACTCCAAGTGATATCGGTCATATTTCATATGGATATGGCCTATTTACAGGAGGGCTCGGAGCACATGCAGGTTCTGAAACTATCGGCAGCGCAACTGTCCCGGTGAGCGTTGGGAATACAAAACGCCAAATCCAAATCCTCAGAGACTTTGGGTGCACTTTCATCTGCTGCACTCCTTCATACGCATTATACCTTGCCGAAAGTCTTGAAGAAATGGGCATAGATCCTACATTATTGCCTCTAAAAGCTGGATTTTTTGGTGCCGAACCTTGGACTGAAAATATGCGCCGCGAGATAGAATCCAGACTAGACCTTACGTCACGTGATATCTATGGTCTTTCCGAAATCATCGGACCGGGTGTTTCCTATGAATGCGAGTGTCAAAATGGGCTACATATCAACGAAGACCATTTTATACCTGAGATTATCGACCCCGTGACCGAAGAACCACTGCCTGATGGAATGTTTGGTGAATTAGTCTTTACCTGTGTGACAAAAGAAGCCTTGCCTTTGATTCGTTATCGTACACGTGATATAACCACGCTTGATCACTCCTCTTGCGCCTGTGGGCGAACTCTTGTGAGAATGCTAAAACCCGCTGGGCGAACAGATGATATGTTAATCATTCGTGGGGTCAATATCTTTCCTTCGCAAGTCGAAAGTGTTTTATTGGAATATGGAGGTCTATCTCCTTATTATTTACTTGTTGTAGATCGTATTAATAATTTAGATACGCTTGAAGTGCAAGTAGAGCTCTCAGATACTGCTTTTTCAGATGAGGTCAGGAAACTTGAGAGCTTGAGGGCTTCAATTCAAAAAGGCATAGAAGCTACATTAGGTGTTGCAGCCCGCATTACACTAGTGGAGCCTCGTTCCCTTACCAGGTATGAAGGTAAATCGCAGCACATATTGGATAAACGTAAATTCACATAAGGAGGTCTCACAATGATTATTGATCAAATATCGGTATTTGTAGCCAACAAGCCCGGAAGACTTGCAGATATAACCGGTGTTGTAAGTGAAGCAAGTGTGGATATCCGTGCCCTTTCTTTAGCTGACACAACTGATTTTGGTATCTTGCGTTTAATCGTAGATAACCCGAGTAAGGCTGAGTCTGTTTTAAGAGCTGAAGGACTTACGGTACGTCGTACTAAAGTTATAGCAGCAAGGCTTGAGGATAAGCCCGGCGCCCTTCATGGTGTCTTGAAAATCCTCACTGATGCGGGTATTTCTGTTGAATATGCTTATGCGTTCATAAATCCTAAACAGGAAGATGCCTGTGTTATATTAAAAGTCGAAAATAACGAACGTGCGGTGGATGTTTTCAATAAAAATGGAGTTCCTCTTTTAAAGCCAGAGGAAGTTTATAATATATGACTTTTAGTAAACTATCTGCTATTGCTATAGAAGCTGAATCTGATATTAATAGCATCTTCACATCTTTCCACACTAATGAGCGAATAAATACTCAGCGGATATTGGAAGCCTTCCAGGCTTCAAGAATTAGCGACAGTCATTTTGCACCTTCAACGGGTTATGGTTATAATGACTTAGGGCGTGAAAAGCTCGAGGAAGTATATGCCCTTGCATTCAATTCTGAGTCAGCCATCGTTAGACCACACTTCGTAAATGGTACGCACACCATCGCATGTGCTTTGCTTGGTGTGTTGCTGCCCGGAGATAAATTGCTCTGTGCAACAGGTGAGCCTTATGATTCATTGTTGCCTGTTATTTTTGCACCCTCTGGCGGCTCTCTTAGTGAACTTGGTGTCAACATACGTGTACATCCATTTCCCGAAGGTATTTACGATGAATCTTCTTTTATAAACTCACTTACAGAATGTTTAGACGATTATTGCCCGGATGTTGTGTTTATACAACGTTCAAGAGGTTATTCACAACGCAGTGCCCTAACTTCAGATCAAGTTAATGCTATTTCTCGGAAAATAAAGACAACTTATCCGGATGTCATTATCATTGTTGATAACTGTTATGGAGAATTTGTCTGCCAATCTGAACCAAACACAACTGATTGTTCTGATTTGATTTGCGGTTCTCTTATAAAAAATCCCGGCGGCGGTCTTGCACCTTGCGGAGGATATATATGCGGGAAGAAAAGATTTGTAGATTTAGCCGCTCAGCGTCTTTCTGCTCCGGGCATTGCTGGCGAAGCTGGCTCAAATCCCATTGGTTGGAGATTGTTCTTTCAAGGCTTATTTTTTGCGCCGCACGTGGTAGCTGAGTCGCTAAAAACTGCCGTTTTCGCTTCCCGCACCTTGGAACTATTGGGCTTTTGTGTATCACCACATTTTAATTCAGAACGCGGTGATATCATCCAATCGGTTTCTTTCAGTTCCAAAAATGATCTTTTAAGTTTTGTACGCGGCATTCAAACTGGAGCCCCAATAGACAGCTATGTTACACCTGAACCCTGGGAAATGCCCGGATATGATTCCGAAATAATTATGGCCGCAGGGGCATTTGTTCAGGGAGCTTCCATTGAATTATCAGCAGATGCGCCTATCCGAGAGCCTTTTACTGCATATTTACAAGGTGGATTAACCTATGAATACGGTCGAATCGGAGTTCTTGCAGGAATTGAGCAGTTAATTAGCACTAAATAATAATCCGAATACACAAAAAGAACACGTTTGCATTTAAACATCAAACGTGTTCTTTTCTTAAATTATGTATTTATTTGTATTTTTCTAATCTTCCTGTGCCATTTTTTTTATTAGGCGGTATGATAAAACAAGCTGGTCCAATGAATACATAAAGTTAGCAGCACTTGACGATGGTAAAGGGTGAGGCTCAATTCTTGTCATTGGCATAATTAGTTTTTTATATAAGGTGAAGGCCTTTTGGCCCGTTGTAAATATTTGCCTAATATTAGCTTCACGTAATATTGGTGCGATATCATTTGCTTTTGGATTTCGTATGCTTTGGTCTGAAGCTCCTTTAATATCACAAGATTCCAAAACGTCCCATAAAGCGATACCATTTTGCAAAACAAACTCGCGCTTCTCTTCATTTGTCAGTTGCAGGAGCTCTGTTTCAAAAACCTCGGATAAGACGTGCCAAAAACGATTTTGAGGGTGAGCATAATAGAAATCATTTTCTCTCGAAAGAGGCGAGGGCATGGTACCCAGAACCAAAACCTTAGAGTTTTGATTGTATATTGGAGATATCTTATGAATAACTCTTGTAATTTCAGATTTTTGATAATCCATTATTCACCTTTGGCACTTGCACTCTTTCCGGCACTCAGTCTTATAGAATGCAAATATTTTTCTTCTGCAGCTGTAGCATGTCTCCAAGAAGCGGGTTTGATATTTTCCAATTTTAACTCTCCAAAGGACACTCGCACCAGCCTCCTTATTTTTAAACCAGCTATTTCACATGCTTTTCTAATTATACGATTATGCCCTTCAGTAAGTGTGAATGACAATATAGTCTTTTCGTCAAAATCCCTTATCTGCTTAACTCTCATGGGTTGGGTTTTAAATCCATCATCCAATTTTATTCCTTTTTCGAACATTGGAATGGATTTCAGAACATCGCCAACTACAGTTACATGGTATTCCTTTTCTATTCCACTAGACGGATGCGTGAGATATCTGGCGACTTCTCCATCATTGGTTAATAGCAAAATCCCCTCAGAAGCCCTGTCCAACCTGCCTACCGGATAAACACGCTCATCTACATTTTTTATCAATTCCATCACGGTTTTTCTTCCAAAATCGTCAGACACAGTGGTAATATATCCTCTGGGTTTGTTGAGTAAGATATATAAGTTGCGTTTTTTCAAAGGAAGTAATTTTTTATCTCCTATTGTAATCAAATCTCTCTCGCTATCACAAACAGCTCCGATTTTTACTTTACGCCCATTAACTCTCACTTGTCCATCTTCGATGAGCTTTTCAGCAGCTCTTCTCGAGCAAAATCCACGCTCCGCTATTATTTTGTGTACTCTCTCTTTTATATTTTCGCCTCCCAATGCCATTATTTCGCTTCTTTAGTTTTATCAGCATCATTATTATCATGCACTGACTCTTCTGGTTTTGGATTTGCTTCGATTTCTGATGGAGATTTGGCTGCTTTTTTCTCTTTTTGCTTTTCGATAAAAGCTTCAATTTTTTCAACAACGCCCGGTAATGTTTCTGAAAACTTTTCAACAGTTGCGACAATGCTACTTGCCGGGACCGGGGCGGCCACAGTGCCTGTCGCCGGCAACACCTCAACACTCTCTCCTCTGATTACAATAAACGAAACTGGAGAGATTTCAATACCGGCCCCTCCTCCGCCTCCGAAAAGGACTGCAGCTGAATTGTGTCTCGTGTTATAATCTGAGCCGCCAGCTCCAAATCCGCACGATAGTTTTGATACAGGGATAATTGTCACACCATCTGGAGTTGTTACAGGTTTCCCTATAATTGTTTCAGTTTCCCCAAGTTCCTTGATTTTTCTTAAAGTGGTTTCTAAAAGGTTACCGATATTTTGTTTTTCTGCCATTGTTGTGCCCTCCTATATTTTAATATGATATGAGTATTTAAAAGTATATTATGCATATTTATGATATTTTGACTTTATTGTGAGTGCTTTTTGGCTCGACGTAAGATTAAAAGTAGCCAAATTCCTTTTGTAAGCCTTGTAATAGATAAAAGCTGCGAACATTACTTTAATTGGTCTCAGTCTCACTTTCATCTCAAAAACAAAGTTGGATTTCTTATTTATAAAATCCGGATAAACTCTGATTTGATGCTTTTTTATATTTAATACTCTAGTAATAAGGGGATATCCTATGCCTATTATCTCTGATACATGGGCATATTTCTTTCCGATGTCTGCTGGATTAATGCCACCGCAGATATACATTAATTTTATCTTTTTAATTTTGATAATCTTTAAATATTCATAATCATAGTCTAAAGCTGCCAATAACAAAGACTGGATTACTCCTTGCTTTTTTCGTTCTTTAATTTTTTTATAGCTTTTAACTTTTGCAGGTTTTCTTGAGGTCTTTTTTTGCTTTTTTTTCTCTGCTTTAAGCTCCTTTTTTATTTTTTTGGCTTTGACCTTTTCATTAGAAGTATCAGATTTCTTTTTCTTCGCACGTGTGATTTTGTACCAAAAGATACCCCACTTTGCAGTTGCATTAAAGCTGCCTTCGGCATTTGAAATATTAACTCCCACTGATACAGATAAAACAAGCAACACAAGCAGAATTATAGAAAATATGGCCGCCAGCAAATAAAGCAGTCCATTGACAAAAAACATATTCCCTCCTAATCAGAACAGCGATCATTCAGTCAGTTTTCTAAATGCCTGGCTCTAATTGAGTCTTTGTTGACTCCCTGTGTTCTGGTTCGTTTAACTTCATATCACTCTTGTCATCCTTGTCCGCATTCTCTTCCCGCGGAAGGTCATCCAGCGAGGATAGGCCAAAAACATGCATGAAATGTCTTGTTGTCTTATATAATATTGGTCTGCCCGGCACTTCAAGACGTCCACATTCTTCAATTAGTCCTTTTTCTGCAAGAGATGCAACGGTATAACTACTGTCAACTCCACGAACTTGTTCTATATAAGATTTAGTCACAGGCTGACGATATGCTACCACTGCAAGTGTCTCAAGTGCACTTGTTGAAAGCGTAGGTGCCCTTCTCACTTCTAAGGCACTCCTCACATAGTCCGCATATTTATTTCGTGTGCAAAGCTGTGCCTTTCCCTCTGCGAATGTCAACATTATGGAGCTGTTGGTTTTATCAAGTCGAGAACTCAACGACGTCAAAGCAGATTTTATTTCTTCATCATCTGCCTCAAGTGCTTTGCACAGTCTTTCAATACCAACTGCTTCTCCTGCTGCAAATAATATAGCTTCAATAGCAGATACAATATCTTCAAAATCCATCTAGCCATCCACCTCATAACTCAAAATACACTATAAGATATCTACAAATCCTAAATTGTCCAATATCACGCTGTTTTCTTTGCATAAATCAAGTAGTGCCAAAAAAGTAGCCACGGCTGATGATCTGCTTCCTGATTTTGTAAGTAAATCCATTAGGTTTTGACGTCCAGAATCTTTCAAAAATGATATAATCCGTGTCGCAGCCTCTTCGACACTTAGTCTCTCGGTTCCGGTAATTCCTGTAAAAATATCAGGTGATGGTGTATCTTTTCCTATGTCTCTTTTTTCGCATGCTGAAATTGCTTTTAGAAGTTCAATTGGCAAATGGTAATATTCATAATGCCCATCATTTTCCAGTAACTCCGGTTGTTTTATGTAACGCTCACCTGTGTTAAATTGCATTTGGCCTAGTACGCTTGACACTGATTTGAAGAACTTATGTTCTGCTAAACGTTTAGCCAAATCCATGCGTGGATCGTCAAGACTTTCTTTTTCGTCCTCAGGGAGGAGCATTTTTGACTTTATTAATATTAAGTGCGCTGCCATAACAATAAAATCACTAGTTATTTCCATATGAAATGAAGACAACCGATCAAGGTAGTCAAGATATTGGTCAAGTATCAAAGCTATCGGAATATCGTCAATTTTCACCTTGTTTTTTGCTATTAAGTGCAAAAGTAAATCAAGTGGACCTTCAAATATGTCAAGTCTGAAGGTTAATTCCATAATTCACCCCTTATTTCAATTGTTCCAGATAAAGTGGCTCCTAAAATATTAAACTAAAAACATTTGTGATATTTGTAATAAAAACTCTGAGGATGAAATCACGCACAGTTGACAAATAAAAAAAGAGTCCAAAATATTGAGCTGTATGGGCGACAACTCCAAAAGACGTCAGTATTCTTGCTGGTATGTCAAACAACAATAGAATCAATATTAGAAAGCCAAATCGTTCATAACGCAACACTTTATTGTAATACTTCATGGGTAAAAATGCTGCCAATACTTTAGAGCCATCTAGTGGTGAAATTGGTATAAGGTTAAATACACCAAGACCTAAATTTATGTGTGCCGCAAATAACAACAACGTCATTACAACCTCAAGCATTACAGGTACCCAACTTGTCCCTGTTTTAAATGTTGCTTGAAAATGAAAAGCAACAACATAAAAAATGGTCGTCACAAAAGCGGTTAGAAAATTAGCAGCTGCACCTGCAAGTGCAGTCAGACTCATGCCAAGCTTTTTGTTCTTATAGAATCTAGGATCAACTATCACCGGTTTTGCCCAACCGAACCCAACTATCATTAACATCAGAAATCCTAATGGGTCAATATGTCTAAAAGGGTTAAGAGATAGGCGGCCACTTGCTTTGGGTAGTGGATCACCTAAGCGGCTGGAGACTTTTGCATGTGAGTATTCGTGCACACTTAAAGCTAAAATAATTGCAGGCAAAACATACAGCGTTCTAATCAAAAACTCTCGTATACCTTCTGAATTAAAAAACATACTTTCCCTTTCGATTCATATTTCATATAGATTCAAGTGCTGATACTGCAGCATTTAGTCTGGCAACAACTCTTTCGTTTTTCAAAATAGACATAACTTCGTATAAATCCGGAGAATTCTGTCTTCCGGTAATCGCAACACGCAAAACCATGCTTATATCGCCAACATGACCTTTATATTTATGTGAATTTGCTCTATATTCTTTGAGACTCGGCGCAAAACCGTGTTTTTCGGAAATTTCGCGTACTCGAGAAAACCATTCATCGCGTTCATCTGTATCGTTGTACAGAATGGCATATTCAGTCAAAATATCAACAACATCCGCCGATAAAATATTCTCCGGAAACAAAGTTACTGGCTTGAAATATTCATCGTAAAAATAATTCATGTAAGTGCATGCCTCTGACCAAACAGTTATATCCTTGCGAGGTTGCTTTCCACCACGTCCAATGGATAAAATCCGTTCAGCGTATTTTGGATCTTTTACTAAAACTGCGTGAAATGATTTGTCATAGCATTTGGCCCAAGCAAGCAGACTTTCATATACTTCCTTTGCATTCATTTGAGCGATTATGTTTTTTGAAACATCTCTCAGCTTATCCATGTCAAATAGTGCCCCTGCTGAAGCAATTCTTTCTATAGAAAAGGGAAAATCTCGATATGACAAGCTCGGGTTTTTCTTTCTCCATTCTTCAAAGTTTGAGTTTATAATCGTCATCAAATATTCTATAAGTGCTAATTCAGGAAAACCCTCTGAATAATAATATTCCAAAGAGAGTTCAGGGTCTTTTCTCTTTGACAATTTCCGTTTTGAACCATTATCGAGCTTTAACAGATTTGCAGTATGGACATACTTTGGAGGAGTCCAACCAAACAAATCGTTCATTGCTTTAAAAAGATCAAGATGCCACGGCAAAGAAGGCAACCAGTCTTCTCCTCTTATCACATGAGTTGTTCCCATCAATGTATCATCTACTACATGCGCAAAATGATATGTCGGGATACCATCAGATTTCAATAACACAAAATCTTGGTTGTTTTCAGGAAATTCAACCACTCCACGTATAAGATCATTGTTAGAAACTTTGTTTCCCGGGTTTCCATTTGATCTGAATCGTATGACAAACTCTTCTCCGCCGTCGAGTTTTTCATATATTTGCTCTTCCGACTTGTCTCGCCATGGCGCATATGGCACATAATAACCGGGGTTTTCATTATTGGCCATCTGTAGGCGCCTTAAGTCCTCTAATTCGGTCTTAGATGCAAAACACGGATATGCACGCCCTGCTACAACCAAAGCTTTGGCGAAAATTTTGTATATTTCTTCACGCAACCTTTGGCGATATGGCCCATAACTCCCTATTTCGCCATCCAATGTAACACCTTCATCGAAACTCAATCCAAATCTTGTGAATACTTCGATTATTTTTTCAATTCCTTGGGGGACACTTCGCTCTAGATCAGTGTCTTCTATACGCAGATAAAATACCCCATTTGTTCTCCTGGCAAATAGCTCATCAATGATTGCGCCATATAAATTTCCTAGATGCATATATCCTGTCGGACTTGGTGCCATTCTTGTAACAGCAGCATCTTTTTTTAACTGTCTTTTGGGGTAGCGATCAAATATTTCTTCCGGGGTTTTATTTATATCAGGAAACAGCCGTTCTGCCAAGCTGAAACCATTCATTGTAACACTCTCCTTTAATTATCTCTCATATACTAAATTTACCTAATTATGTTTTTATTTGTAAATTTGCATATTCAAGTCAACAATCTTATTGGTAATTATATCACAGTTTGCCGTACTCTACAATCCAAAGCGTTTGAACAGATTTGAGAGTACGGCATAAGTTAAACTAATTCTATTATAGTAGTAGTCTTCAAGATATATACTTGTAATCAGTGGCAAAAGTTATTTTATAAATTCCTGTATTAGAGAAGTTTCGGGAATTTGATCGTATGCTAAAATGAAGTCTTCAAACTCTGATGCTGAATGTGAAAGATCGGAAACAAGGTTTTTTTGTTTTACATCATCTGGAATCTCAATCAACAAGCTCCTAAGCTGTTTTGAATATAGATAAGGCTCATATGCATGCGCTGTGTCAATATGGTAATCTGAAAGATGACGATATGGGTATATATACAGTTCTTCACCTTTCTGAATATATTTCCACATATTCAATGTCATTTCAATTGGAGCGAAACGATGTTTTTCATCTCTAATTATGCGTCGCACAAGTCTGAGCATTCGCGCCGGCAAAAGAATTTTGTTATTACCAACATAATTGCTGTGTGTGCTTATATAAACTCTGCAACAACGCATGCCTTGCACAGCTTGGTATATCCTTGGATGAAGTGCATGAATTCCCTCTATTATCAGTAAACTTCCTGGGTCATGACGCAATTTGAAGGACCTTGTAGACTCTGTATCATTAAATTCAAATACAGGAAATATACTTTCACCCTCATCAAAGAGTTTATTTACAAGCTCCGTAAACAACTCCACGTCGATTCCATCAATACTTTCTAAATTGCGCTCACCATCATCCCAAAAAGGCAATAATTCTTTTGATTTGTAGAAATTGTCAAGTGATAGTCTGTTGACACCATGTCCAAGATGAGTGAGGTTTCTTTCCATGATTTTTGATGTTGTCGTTTTTCCTGCAGCCGAAGGTCCACATAGTAAAATAATTTCAATGTTGTTTATAATACAATGATTGCAAATATCACGAACTTCTTTATGGAACCTTTCTTCCTCGCTAAAAATAAAGCTTTCACTATTTGTTTTGATTTCTTTTAATGTTGTAATAACATCTATTTCATTTAGTCTCTTTTTGTATTTCATCTTTATTTGTCGCTCTTTCCATACATCTTATTTTTTCTGTATATAGTTTAGATAGTCTTAATCATTCTGATTTAGAGATGATTATATCACACAGATACTTAACCTGTAAAGGAGTTAAATGTTCTTTTTTATGTGAATACCATGCTTTATTACCCTTGATTTTTATAACGCTTTACACATTTCACTATATATGCTAAAATTTATATCAAATGCGTGTGCGTTTGGAGGCAATAGCTATGACAAATAAAGAGCGAGTTAACGCTATCTTGCACTATGAAAATTTTAATAGTGTTCCTGTTGTGCATTTTGGTTTTTGGCATGAGACATATCAAAAGTTCGAACGTGAAGGGCATATTAAAGCCTTTAATGACAGCGAGAAACAGCACTACTCCGAAGAAAATACAGCGGCTTTGCTCGGGTTCGACATGGGATGGAATACCCAGGTTGGGATACATGCAGATCTGATGCCTGCATTTCCGGAAGAAATTATAAAGGAATTTCCGGACGGCAGCTACCATATAAGAAATGGCTATGGTGTTGTTATTCACCAACGACCGGGAGCAACTTCCATACCGGCTGAAGTTTCACATACTTTAATTGACCGAGAAAGCTTTCAAAATGAATTTTTACCTCGTTTACAACTTCTCCCTGAAAGACTACACACTATTTCAACTGAAAACATCAAAGAACTCAACACCCTAGAAAACCCACTAGGAGTGTATTGCGGGAGTCTTTACGGTAGATTTCGTGATTATGCAGGTCTTGTGGGCACTGCATATCTTTATGCAGATGACGAAGGCCTTTTTAAAGAGATAATTGATACTATTGCCAATCTGTGTTATGAAACCACTAAACACCTTCTTGCTCAAGGGCTAATGCCTGACTTCGGACATTTTTGGGAGGACATATGCTATAAAAACGGTCCACTTGTCAGCCCTGCTGTTTTTGAAAAATATGTTGGACCACATTATAGAAAAATCGCTGACCTATTTACATCTGTTGGTTGTGATATAATATCTGTTGATTGCGATGGCAATGTCGATGCTCTTTTGCCGATCTGGCTCTCAAATGGGGTGAATACCATGTTTCCAATTGAAGTGGGCACTTGGGGATCCGAAATAGGCTCATGGCGTAAAAAATACGGCAGAGATCTTCGCGGTGTAGGCGGAATGGACAAGCGCGTCTTTGCGAAGGATTATGCTGCAATTGATGATGAAATCGAACGTCTCAGACCTCTTGTTGAGTTAGGCGGTTACATACCGTGTCCAGATCACCGTATTGCCCCTGATGCAAAATGGGAAAATGTCCAATACTATTGCGAGCGTTTCAGAAAAGTTTTTGGTGGCTAAGCTTACACTTATTAAAACATTAGGTGTCCGAATTAATTTAGACACCTAATGTTTTTTTCATTAGCCATCTAAACAGAATATCTAACCCCTTTGTAATATTTTATTGAAATATGAGCATGTTCAACTGTTTGATTTCAAGATTTAAAAATGCTCGTGTGCTCATATTGTCTTATGACGATTTTGTGGTTTCTTTAGATGTGTGAACAACATAGGATATAATGTGCCGGCAAATACTGTTAGAATAAGATACCTTATCATGTCAGCAATGCCAAAATGCCCAATCAAACTTACTAAAGGCATTTTAAGGCCTGCTTGTATAAGGAGTGCTATAGTTAAACCAACCGTCAACTTCGCAATTTGCATATACCACACAGCATCTGTCTCAAAGTTTATAAACTTTCTATCTACTTGCCATGAAAGCGTAATGCCAAAAGATGCTCCAATCAGCTTCCATGCGTTCGACGCAGCGCTTACCATATTCTCTTCAAGCGAATCTGACTGAGCATAGAAAAGAAGGATTAAGGAAACGCCAGCCAGCATCCCACAGGCTATCCATGTTATCCAAGGATGCTTTTCTTCCAACCTAATATACCAAGATAATAGTAAAACGACAACGACTCCAATGACAATGGCCCCCAATACATCTTGTAAGGTATGAACACCCAGATAAAGTCGCGAGATGCCTGTTAGGAATATAAGTAAAGCTGCAATCATATATCCCCAGGATTTTTTTATAAATATGGAGATAGTTGCAAAAAGCCCAAAGGCAGATTGAGTATGTCCACTCGGAAACGAATAGCCGGTAGCTGCTGGTTTTGCACTTTCAACCGCATTTAATGCCTCATATCGGATCCATGGTCTGGGGACTTTCATGATTGCTTTAAACAGTTGATTTACTCCTGTTCCCAAGCCCCATGAAAAAAACATCCAAAACCCCACTCTTTTATTGACGCACCATAAAGTTCCTAGGATGACAACAGTAAACACTATGTCCTCACCAATTTGAGTAATTAATAAAAACAATGTATCGAGCACAGGACATCTTATTCCTTCAAAAAATTGAAGTATTTCCATAATTTCCCCCAATGTGATTGTTTTTTTGCTTAATATGCCTCCTGATAAAACGTTCTTCTCAAAAGCAAACTCTTTTATATCAATTTTCTATCATATTTGTATAATCGCAAACATATTATTGAAAACAAATATCTGCTGTGTTATACTAAAGTAGCAACACATATTGATATTTGTGGAGGTATTTTATGAGGAAGGTCAAAGTAGGGATTATTGGTTGCGGAGGCATAGCCACTGGCAAGCATATGCCGGGTTTGAAAAAGGTCGAAGGCGTAGAAATGGTAGCTTTTTGCGACATCATCCTCGACCGTGCCACATCCGCTGCGGAAAAGTTCGGAGTGCCCGGCGCTAAGGTATTTGAGAACTATCACGAGCTTTTGGCTATGGAGGAAATCGAGGTTGTGCATGTCTGCACGCCCAATGTCAGCCACTGCGAGATAACCCTTGCTGCATTTAAAGCAGACAAGCATGTTTACACCGAAAAGCCGATGGCCAAAGATTATGAAGATGCACTTAAAATGGTTAATGCTGCTAAAGAAGCAGGCAAGAAGCTGGCTGTTGGTTATCAATTGCGTTCTTTACCGGTTTTTCAGCTTGCACGAAACCTTGTTGCCCAAGGAACTTTGGGCGAAGTCTACTATGTCAAAGCTAAAAACCTACGCCGTCGCGGTATTCCTACTTGGGGCGTTTTCCTTGACTACGAAAAGCAAGGTGGCGGTCCGATGATCGATATCGGAACCCACTCCATTGATGCTGCCATGTTTATTATGAATAACTATGATGTTGTCAGTGTAACGGGCGTATCTTACAGAAAACTTGGAGCGAAATGTGCTGAATCAAATAACGGCAGATTGTTCACCGAAGATGAATACCAAGTTGAAGATTCAGCCATGGGCTTTATTCGCTTCCGCAATGGCTGCTCCATGTTTATAGAAGCTTCTTGGGCAATTAATATAGAGCATGGAGGATATGAACCTATTATAGTGGGAGATAAGGCAGGATTGACTTTGGTAGATGGCAAGGTTCGTGTAAACGGTGAGCTAAACGGATCGCTATATACACAAGATTTATCCACAAACAGATACACAAGAGATTTGTTTAAGGGTGAAGACCTAGATGAGTGCGCATATGATATGAAACAGTGGATTCATGCAGTTGTCAATGACGACACTCCCCTTTCGACAGGAGAACAAGGTGCAGTCGTCTCACGCATTATAGAAGCTATTTATACTTCAGCAGAAACCGGTAAAACAATTTATTTCAACGAAGAATAAATCACATTGTTATTTATGATTTTTTTGCTTTTGGCTCATTGAAACAAACTATATTTGATTTAATCGCCCCGGGGTAATATCGTAAACATCAAATTTGATGTGGTATGCTCCGGGGTAATGATTTCTTCTCTATAAATATTAAACATTTGATTTTTCAATCACCACATATTTTATTGTTTTGTCTTGTTTTAATAGCTTGGTTCGCTTGAGGTCACAGACATGTGTATCGTTCAAGCTGTTGATAGCCCGGAGCTACCCACTAAACTTATTTTTTTGCTTTTTTTATGCGTTCATGTAACGTCGGTTCGTGTTTTGATTTATTTTCTTGGTTTTTGCCAAGATTTTTCAAGTCAAGCGCAATCATAATATCATTTGCAAAAAGATATCCATACATCAATATCCAACTGGCGATATCGATTACCACTGCCTGAGGCGTATCGACATGAGCCACGGCAACCACACTTAAAACCATAACAGCGAGTAAAAGAATGGGAGAGCAGAGCAAAACAATCGAAGTTGCTTTGCTGAACGTTTTGGTTTTTTTGTTTATCAATAACAATAATAAGACTGCTACAAAATCAAGCATCAGCATTATAATAGTCTGTGATTGAATAGAAGAACTCTCTGTTGTCCTTAAAACATATTCGATGGTACCGGATATTATCATTATCAAAGATAACAATTTCACCAGCAACAACAAGATAAACACAGCGAACAGAATTATAAGTCCTTTTGTTTTTTCTTTTTTCAAACTACTCCGCTCCTTCGTATAACAAAACTCTTATTTTATGTGTATTTGTAAGCCATTAAATAGATTTGTTTCTATTTTTGTGCTTAGTATTTAGTATTATTGTTTTGATTAGTCAAAACAATTCCACAATCCTCTTTTCAATAACAATTTTTGTTTATTATACCATCAACTGAGAGTAAATCAAAGTATATATTCCGGTTTGATTCACATTGTTCATATCAATTTGAATGGAATACATGGCGGACAGTTTTATTTATGAATCATCATGCACGTTTATAAATTAGCGCTTGAAAAACTTAATCCACTTTGATACAATACAACCAGCAGGGGGTGAATATGTGTCATTTTGGTCTTTTCGCAGAAGACATAGAGAAAAAAAAGCACAGGATGAATCTTCCAGACTAAATGCACTATGTGGAAAACCTGTTAGTTACGTCTGTTTGCGAAATTCTGAAGGCGAACGTGTCATTGGTAAGTCAGGGTTCCTTAATTTTGCTGATTCGCGCATCATAATAAGCTGCGAAGGAAAAGTTATATTCAACAAACCGGCAGAAGAAATAGTTTTAGGCGAACTTATGTCTAAAAATGGTGTCACTTTTACTTATAAATGTGCTGATACCTGCCGCAACGTTACTGTTATTGCTTATTATTCCTATTATAGGAAATAAATGGAGGGAAATATGAGTCGGAAGCTAAGAGTTGGAATCATAGGAACAGGTGGTATTGCAAATGCTCATGCCAGATGCTATCTTCGTCTTGACAATGTCGAATTGGTAGCAGGGGCAGATATAGTACCAGGAAAAGCACGTGCGTTTTTTGATGCTTTGGAATGCCCTGATGCAAAGGCTTTCGAAAGTGCAGAGGACATGTTGAACGCTGTTGAGCTAGATGCCGTAAGTGTTTGCACTTACAATCAAACACACGCAGAATGTACGGTTGCTGCTCTTGAACGTGGTTTGCCTGTCCTTCTAGAAAAGCCAATGTGTGTTACAATGGAGCAAGCAGCAGAGATTTTAAAAGCTGAGAAAAAGTCAGGCAAGTTCGTTTCGGTTGGTTTTCAACCACGATATGATCCGAACTCTCTCAAAATAAAGGAAATAGTACAATCAGGAGAGCTCGGTGATATTTACTACGTACAGACAGGCGGCGGTCGCCGCCGTGGCATGCCCGGGGGAACATTTATCAGCAAGGATACCGCCGGTGTTGGTGCTTTGGCCGATATTGGATGCTATGGTCTTGATATGCCGTTAAACTCCCTTGGTTATCCAAAGCCATTAACAGTTTCGGCCTCAGCCTTTGATCGTCTCGGAAAGAGCCCAGAGATTAATCCTAAATTTCATGACCAATTTGAGGTGGATGACTTTTCGGTTGCTTTGATAAGGCTTGAAGGTGGCATTACGCTCGATTTCCGCATGTCCTGGGCTATGCATATGGATACAACCGGCGCTACCTTCTTTCTCGGAGACAAAGCCGGCTTAAAAATTATGCCTGCTGGCCTTGGTTCCAATTGGGGCGGTGCATGGGATGGAACTGTTGGCCCCATTACTATTTACCATGACAAATTTGGTATTCCCACCGAAACACCAATTCCTTATATTACCCACAAAGTCGATTTGTTTTATGAAAAAGTTAAAGCATTTGTCGAAGCAGTCGAAACCAATGGACCAGCACCCATTCCGACTACACAAATCATTTACAATCAAGCCATCATCAGTGGTATAATTGAATCTTCTCTCCTCGGGCGCGAGGTTGAAGTTGTCATACCCCAAGTATAATAGGAGGACAAAATGGTTAAAGTTGCTCTTTTAAGCAAATGGCATCCGCATGCTAGCGGATATGGCAAAGAGTTTTCATCACATCCTGAATGCAAAGTGACTGTCATTTGGGACGAGCTTCCCGAGCGTGGACTGAAATGGGCTGAGGAGCTTGGTTGTGATTTCGAGCCTGATTATGACAAACTATTGGAAAGAGATGATGTGGATCTAATTTGTTGTACAGCTCCAACTAACATGCACAAAGAAATGTTTATCAAAGCTACGGAAGCCGGAAAGCACATTTTCACAGAAAAAGTTTTAACTGCAACAGTAGATGAAGCTCTTGAAGTGAAAAGTGCCATCGAAAAATCAGGAGTCAAATTTGTTATTTCATTACCCATGCGAACAAATCCATATATTGAATTTTGCAAAAAACTCATAGCGGATGCTGCTTTAGGAAAAGTTAATTATCTTCGCGTTCGCAATGCTCACAGCGGTATTTCAGGAGGTTGGCTACCTGAGCATTTCAAGGACCCCGTATCCTGCGGAGGTGGAGCAATGATGGATTTGGGTGCACATCCAATGTATTTATGCTCGTATCTATTGGGCAAACCATATAAAATCAATTCAACGTTTAACAAGCTATATGATACTCCCATCGACGATAACTGTGTTTCTGTGATTGAATTTGAAAACAAGGCTATCGCTGTGTCTGAAACTGGCTTTGTTACAAACTCGTCCCCGTTCTCTTTGGAATTATCCGGATCCGAAGGCACCTTTATTGCGGGAGGACCGGATGGCAAATGCTATTTCAAAGGCGATGTTATCTCTGAATATGCAGAAGGGTGGGTAAGTCCAAAGCTCTCCCGCAATGCCATTCCTTCAGCAGTAAATCAAATAGTCGGATCAATATTGCGAAATGAACCCATCTACTTCGGTATAGAAGATGCGGTTGCGCTGACCGAATTAATGGACGCTGCATATCGTTCATATCACGAAGATAGGCCTGTGTATTTTTCTGAGCTTAAGTAACAAACTGCATTGTTCATTATGTTTTTACGAGCCGGCATCACCAATCTTGGATGATGTCGGCTCAAATTTTGGAAACATTTTAAATAAATACATCGTAATTTCTGCTAGATATACTTTCCTGATTTTCTTTATTCTAAAACCATATTTATTGCATTAACTCTAAAAGGCTCTTTTTTAATGCGTCTGTATTTAACAATTCTATTTCTTAATTTTTTGCATCTTTTTCGTTTATTGTGATTTTATTCATTGTTTTTGATATATATGTGAATTGAAATCCGATTTTCTGCATCATCACTTTTTGCATGGCTTCGTTTGATGTCATTTTAAGTTGACATTTGCGCTCTTTGTGATATTATATTATGTAATGTTCTTTCACTTTTAGAAGCATGACATCAGCCAAAGCAGGAGGCTTTTTATAATGGAGCTTGCAGCATTTAAAGAAGTGGTTGCAAATTTT
>CAYTOF010000036.1:0-21101 GCA_964439435.1 uncultured Oscillospiraceae bacterium | reverse complement strand
CCCCCATTCAGGTTTTTCTACACGAACTGGCGCACTTGGCTTGACAATGCATCAAATATTTAAATTATCCTTGCAATTTCAGCCTTTTTATGGTATATTATCTTAGTTAAATACGAAGAAAAAAGAATGATTCCGGAGGAGAATAATGAGCAAAAAGTACGTTTACATGTTTAACGAAGGCAATGCCGACATGAGAAATCTTTTGGGTGGCAAAGGTGCCAACCTCTCAGAGATGATCAGCCTGGGTATGCCGGTTCCAAATGGCTTCACCATCACCACAGAGGCCTGCACAAACTACTATGAAAACAACGCAACTATTACACCTGGGATTGAATCTCAGATATATGAAAATCTGAAAAATCTCGAAGAAGACACAGGAAAGCTTTTCGGAGACGCCAAAAACCCCCTCCTTCTCAGCGTGCGTTCAGGCTCTAGGGCCTCCATGCCGGGCATGATGGACACCATTTTGAACCTCGGCCTCAATGAAACTGTCGTGAAAGGCCTCATCGACCTCACCGGCAACGAGCGCTTTGTGTATGACTCCTATCGCAGATTTATACAGATGTTCTCCGACGTGGTTATGGAGATCCCCAAAGCCTCCTTTGAAAAGATAATCGACACCGTCAAAGAGGAGAAGGGCGTGAAAGACGACAGCGAGCTGGACGCCGCCGACAAAAAGAATTTGGTCCGGCTGTTCAAAGCCCACTATTTCGAGGCCAAGGGCGAGCCCTTCCCCGAAGACCCGACAACCCAGCTTTTTGAGTCTGTCAAAGCCGTGTTCCGTTCCTGGAACAACGACCGCGCCATATACTACCGCAGGATGAACGACATCCCCTCATCTTGGGGCACGGCTGTCAACGTTCAATCCATGGTGTTTGGCAATATGGGAGAAGAGAGCGGCACGGGCGTGGCCTTCTCCAGAAACCCCTCCACGGGTGAAAACAAACTCTACGGCGAGTTTTTGATGAACGCTCAGGGCGAGGACGTCGTGGCGGGTATCCGCACACCCCATCCCATGGAGCAATTAAAAGAGATACAACCCAAAATATACGACGAATTTATCGCCATAACCAAAAAACTTGAAGAACACTACCGCGATATGCAGGACATGGAGTTCACCATTGAAAACGGCAAACTCTACATGTTGCAGACACGCAGCGGCAAACGCACCGCCGCCGCCGCCATCAAAATCGCCGTTGACCTCGTAAATGAAGGTGTCATCACAAAGGAAGAAGCCGTTTTGCGCATTGACCCAAGGCAGCTTGACACCCTCCTGCACCCGCAATTTGACCCCAAGGCACTTAAAGATGCCACCGCCATCACAGCGGGCTTGCCCGCATCACCCGGCGCCGCCTGCGGCGAGGTGAGCTTTACCGCCAAAGACGCTGTTGAGGCAGCGGAAAAGGGCGCAGGTGTGGTGCTGGTTCGCCAGGAGACCTCCCCCGAAGACATCGAAGGCATGGCTGCCGCTGTCGGTATCTTGACAGCTCGCGGAGGCATGACCTCCCACGCCGCCGTTGTCGGCAGAGGCATGGGGCGTTGCTGCGTTGTCGGATGCGGCGACATTGTCATAAACGAAGAGGAAAAGTATTTCACCGTTCACGGCCAAAGAGTCAACAGCGGCGATATCATCTCGATAGACGGCTCTACGGGCAATGTCTACATCGGCTCCATTCCCACCTTGGAAACCACCGTTTCCGGTGATTTTGCTGAGTATATGAGCTGGGCCGACAACACGCGCACAATGAAGATCAGAACAAATGCGGACACCCCGAAAGACGCAAAGATCGCCAGGGATTTCGGCGCCGAGGGCATCGGTCTATGCCGCACGGAGCATATGTTCTTTGAACCGGACAGAATACCAGCCATCAGGGAGATGATTGTCTCCAAGACCGCTCCCCAGCGCAAAGCTGCTCTGGACAAGCTGCTTCCCATGCAGCGCGGGGATTTTGAAGACCTCTTCATCGTCATGAAAGACCTGCCCGTCACCATCAGATTGCTTGACCCGCCCCTGCATGAGTTTCTCCCCCAAAGCGAAGATGACCTCAAGGCCTTGGCTGCTTTGATGAACATGCCCTTTGAGGAGCTCTCCGCAACTGTCGAATCCCTGCATGAGGCCAACCCCATGTTCGGACACCGCGGTTGCCGCCTCGCCGTGACCTACCCCGAAATCGCCGAGATGCAGACACGAGCTATCATCGAAGGCGCAATAAATGTCCGCAAAAAAGGCATTGCAGTCATACCCGAGATCATGATCCCGCTTATAGGGGATATAAAAGAGCTTGTGTTTGTCAAGAAGATCATAACAGATACAGCAGATGCCATCATCGCCGCCAGCGGTGTTGAGCTCGAATACAGTGTCGGCACAATGATTGAGGTGCCTCGCGCAGCCCTCACCGCCGACGACATCGCCACCGAGGCTGAATTCTTCTCCTTTGGCACAAATGACCTGACACAGATGACCTATGGTTTCTCCCGAGACGACGCGGGCGGCTTCCTCAAGTGCTATCTCGACAGGAATATCTTCGACTTTGACCCCTTTGCAAGGCTTGACCCTGTGGGTGTCGGCAAGCTCATCAACCTCGCGACAGAGCTTGGCAGAAAGACAAGGCCTGATATAAAACTCGGTATCTGCGGCGAACACGGAGGAGACCCCTCTTCCATCGAGTTTTGTCACAATGCAGGGCTGCACTACGTCTCCTGCTCCCCCTACCGTGTGCCCATTGCACGGCTGGCTGCAGCCCAGGCGGCTCTGAAAAGCAAGGCATAAATAAAGATTCTTATTTTCATTGGAAAAAGGCTGAGATTTTCTTTTCTCAGCCTTTTTTGTTTTGTTTTTTACATATTCGAAATAATATGATATACTCATGACAAGAAATAATAGGAATGCGAAACAAAAGGAGTGTATATTGTGAAAAAAACAATTTTTATTTCTTTTATTGTTTTAATTCTCGCACTGACCGCATGCGGCGGCGACACCAAGCCAAATAAGCCCGCTATCAGCAATTCGACAAGCCAAACAAAGAGTCAAATTACACAAAAAGAAGAAAATACAGAACCCGATTATGTGCCCGAAAAAGCTGTGCCAAAAGACTTGCCCGTCTATCCGGGAGCGTTCGTGTTCTATGACAGTGAAATTTGTGCGGATGAAGGAACCGGCTGGATGTGGTTTTACAGTACTACTGCCAGTGCCAATGAAATCGTTGCGTTTTTCAAAACCGAACTTTTGAAATCTGGGCTTGAAATTGACACGGGCTTTACCTATGCCCTCGGGGAAGAGTTCTCAGTCAGCGATACAACAGGGACATTGACTGTCGGCTGGCTGGATGACGGACTGGAAAATGTCAATCCCGATACCCCCGGACGCGGCTATTTGCTTATGGTAAAGCTTGAGGCATGGGCCGGTCGCTGATCTGTAAAAATATCTGTCGTGTATAAAAAAGAACTAAAAATCACTTTAAACACATGAATATATCAAAATCCCCGTTTTTGTTATTTTACAAAAACGGGGATTTCCTTGTTTTATTGAAAATGCGGAAATTTACACCCTCAAAAGGTGCATCTTCTCCAAAAGCTTTGCAATGGCCACACCCTTTGGCAGCATGTTGATATCGTCCTTTGAGATGCCCTTCACAAGGAGCATGAGTATGCCGTAGAGCAAGACGGATGTGAGCAGAACAAACACCGTGGATATTCTGTCTCCGACAAAAGTCGCCAGAAAACTCTGTCCGAAAAAGGCGTATAAACCCATGATAACGGATGAGATGAGGGGTTTTGGCAGGTGTTCAAAGAATTTAAAGTCAAAGGGCAGTTTGTATTTTATCCACAGGATGTTTATCGTAGATATGGCGATGTAGCAGAGGATGGTGCCGATGGGGGCACCCATTATGCCGATTTCCTTTGTGCCCACCAGCAGATAGTTCGCCATGAGCTTCACAGCGCCTCCGAATGCCAGGGAGAAGAGTGGGATGCCCATTTTTCCCGTCGCCTGGAGGATTGAGGTGGTCAGCGTGGATATACATGCCCAGAAGGAGGCAAAGCCCAGCACAACCAACAGCGGTGTGACAATGGCGACCTCTTCAAGCCGTGTGGGAAAGAGCAGGCGTTGTATGGGACCTGCCATGGCCATGAGGCCGACCGCTCCGGGCAGAGCCAACATGGAGACGATCTTGGTGGCTTTCCCTGTGACACTCACCGCTCTTTTGTGGTCTGCCTGAACAAAGGCCGCCGAGAGAACGGGGATGATGCTGATGTTGATAGAGGCCACAATGGAGGGCGGCAGATTGAAAAGTGTCTGCGCATAGCCCTTGTATCCGCCATATGCCAAGTTGGCCTCGGCATCAGTCAGACCGATGGCTTGGAGCCTGTCAAATATCAAAAACAAATCAAGCAAACTTGTCAGGTTTATGACGACAGCCGAAAGGGAGATAGGCAGGGCGATTTTCCAAAAATCAAATAGGATTTTGCCCGCAGAGCGGCTTTTTCCGCCTTTTTCGGCCAGTTTTTTCAGCTCTTTGCGGCTCGGTGAGGCAAAGTACATCAGCATGACGACAAGAGCACCTATCGCAGCGCTTATGGAGGTGCCCGAGATCGCGCCTGCCGACACGATGGATTTTGGCTGCCCTATCTCTGCCAGCAATATGGCAAAGCCTACGCCGACGAGGAGCTTGGAGATGGACTCAATGACTTGGGATATCGCCGTCGGGCGCATATTTCCATAGCCTTGGAAAAACCCGCGGAAAACGCAGGAGACGGAGAGGAAAAAAATCGCCGGGGAAAGGGCCTTTATGCTGTAAAGGGCGGGGGCGTTGTTCAGTGCACCGGTCAGGGCGCCGCCTCCGAAATACATGATGAGAGTGCCTGTGAGCCCCACGGCAAAAAGAGATGCCGCAACCAAGGAGAGGGCTTTGCGCGTTTCGCTGTGGTTGCCAAGGGCTGTGCTTTCGGCAATCATCTTGGACACGGCGATGGTCCCGCCCGAGGTGAAAATCACAAGTATAAATGTATATATCTCATAGGCAGAGCTCAAATAGCCCATTCCCTCGCTGCCGAGAATGTTGGCAAGGGGTATCTTGTAGATAACGCCTATCACTTTGACAATGAAGTTGGCCGCAATTAAAATAGTGGCACCTGCGGCAATTCCGGATTTTTTGTGATCCTCCAAAGAACCACTCCTTCCTTTTTGACGTTTATATCTTAACACACGCAGGGCTTTAAATCAATGATCTGCGGCATCTCTTTGCCCGCCTGCATTGAAATGTCAAAACTATCTGTGTTATAATGTACCCGTTGAAAAAAACAATATGTTCTGTTTTTTATCGGAAAGCTGCTCCAAATCAGAATATGGTTAGGCGGTGATCGGATGTATTATCTGTCGGCAGACGGCGGTGGCACAAAACTTTTGGTCGTTTTATACGACGAAAACTTAAAGGTCATCGCCACCGCATCGGCGGGAGGGACAAACACCAACTTCAGGCCCGAAGCCGAAGTGCGGCAGGATATGGAAAGAGCCATAAATGCCTGTGTCCAACCGGATGAGCCTCTCGAATGCGCGTATCTCTGCATTGTGGGTCCGAGCAGGCTCTTTGAAGAGCTTTTGCGCAAGCGCACAGAGGTCAAGCGCACTGTCTTTGTCAACGAGGGGGAAATGGCGCTCCTGGCCGGAGCCGGCGTGCAGCACGGTGTGCTGGCCCTGTCCGGGACGGGCTCCGGGGTTTTTGCGCTCCAGCCTGAAGGCAGAACGCATATAGGCGGGTGGGGTTCGATTTTCGGCGATGAGGGTTCCGGCTATGAGATCGGCGCCATGACTCTGCGCGCCGCCATCTTTGCCAGTGACGGCCGTGGCCCTGCGACGGCAATAGCTCCGCTCCTCATGAAAAGATGGGGCCTCGAAAGTCTCAGGGGCATTGTTTCACGTGTCTACAATGTGGCGGACACGAGAAGACCCACAGCTTCCGCCGCCCTCATAGCCCGCGAAGCCGCAGAAGCAGGCGATGCCGTTGCCCTCTCCATATACGCCCACGCCGCGCGCCAAATAGCCCATATGACTGTGACCTTGCTCTCCAAAACACCCCATTGGACAGGCCCCATCGTGGTGGGCGGTTCTGTCTGGAAGGGCAACACCGGCATGTTTCAGACTTATAGCGAGCTTGTCAAAGAGCATTTTCCCGACGCTTCCGTTTTGATGCCGCTTTTCGAACCTGTGGTCGGAGGCGCCGCTCTTTTTGCCCTCGAATCCGACCGAAAACCAACAGAATTTCTTGAAGTTATGAAAAGGGAATTTAACCAATATATATATTGACCTTAAAAGAGGAGGAGAGATGATGAACGCCGCGCAAAAATACTTTGATGTCCTCGCCCAAACACTCGAAAAGGTGCGGGATACACAGTTTGAAAAAATCGAACGCGCCGCCCGTGAGCTTGCGGATGCCAATGCGGACGGTCGCAGTGTCTTTGCCTTTGGCTGCAACCACGCCATGATAGTGGCACTGGAGCTTTTTTATCGGGCGGGAGGTATGGTCACCATCAACCCGATCCGCGCTCCGGGCATGATGCTGGAGCTGACACCCATCACCATGACCAGCGAGATGGAGCGCATGGAGGGATATGGCAGGACGATTTTGGACAACACCCCCGCCAAAAGCGGCGATGTGCTCCTCATTCACTCGGTCTCCGGCCGCAACCCCGTCGCCATCGACATGGCCCTTCGCGCCCGGGAGCTTGGAATTTTCACCATCTGCATCACCAACATGGCCACTTCAAGCGCCATGCCCTCAAGGCACAGTACCGGCCAAAACCTCTATGAGTGTTCCGACCTTGTCATCGACAACTGCGGTTGCCTGGGGGATGCCTCTGTGGAGATTGAGGGGTTGTCTGTAAAGACCGCTCCGACGTCCTCGGCCATCGGGACAGCCATTGTCAATGCCATCTCCGCGCTGGCCATCGAGTTGAGCGTCCAAGAGGGCCGTATGCCGCCTGTTTTCCTCAGCGCCAACCTGCCCGGAGGAGATGAGCACAACAAAAAAGTTATGGAGTTTTATAAAAATAATATATTTTACATGTAAGGGGATTTGATTATGTTGCTTGACAGATATTTCGACCGTGTTGACGAGCTTTTTCGAGATGTCCGCACGACCCAGAGAAAGAACATCGAGCTTGCAGGAGAGCTCCTGGCGCAAACAGTTAAAAACGGCGGCTGTGTCCATGTCCATGACACGGGCCACATCATCAACAGCGAACTTATCAACAGGGGCGGCGGCCTTGTGCTTTTAAAGCCCTTTAACTATCGCCTTCACGTTGAAAATCCCGTGCGCCCCCGCGACCGTTCTGAGCTTGACACCTCAATGGAGGGGCTTGCCGCCTATGCGCTCAAGGCCTCCGGGGCAAAACCCGGTGACCTTATGATAATCGGCTCTGTCTCGGGCAGAAATGTGCCCGTCATCGACCTGGCTGTGGAGGCAAAAAAGTTCGGCCTGAAAATCATCGCCGTGACCTCCATGGAGTATTCATCCCGGGTGGAATCTGACCATCCCAGCGGAAAACGGCTCTTTGAGCTGGCAGACATCGTTTTGGACAACTGTGCCCCAGCTGCCGAGGCCATGCTCGATGTGGAAGGGCTTGAGGCAAGACTTGGCGCTGCCTCGGGTTTGTCCGCCACATATCTTTTGTGGTCTGTGACCGTCGTCGCGGTGGAAAATCTGCTGGCGGCGGGGTTCACACCCTCTGTGCTGAAGAGCGCCAACTACCCCGGCGGTTCGGCCTACAACGCAGAGCTCTACAAAATATATGCCGAGACGGGCCTATAAGCACAGATGCAGCTATAGCTCCTTGTTTTCTCCAACTGCTTGGAGCTTGCGGCTTCTTATTTAAAAAAGTCGGGGGGGCGGTATTTTGCCTCCCCGCTTTTGTCTTTTCTATCCAAATGACCACAAAGAGAAAGGCGGCGAAATAATGAAAAAGACAGCACTGATCACAGGGGCCTCGGGCGGGCTCGGACTGGAATTTGCAAGGCTGTTTGCAAAAAACGGGTATGATCTCGTCTTGGTGGCGCGAAATCCAAATAAGCTCTGTCAAGCCAAAGAAGAGCTGGAGAGGGATTTTGGCATCAATGCGGCGGTGTTTGTAAAGGATTTGTCCGAAAAGGACGCCGCTTTGGATGTCCATAATTTCACAAGCGTAAATGGCATTTCAGTCGATGTCCTTGTCAACAACGCGGGATTTGGAGATTTTGGGCCCTTTCGCCATGCCGATTGGGAGAGACAATATGAGATGGTGCAGGTGAATGTCCTGGCGCTTATGCAACTGACGAGATGCTATCTAAATGAAATGGTCGAGAGAAAGAGTGGCAAGATTTTGAATGTTGCTTCCGTTGCCGCCTTTGTACCGGGCCCCCTTATGTCGATTTACTATGCCTCCAAGGCCTTTGTGCTCTCCTTTACCGAAGCCCTTGATGTCGAGCTGAAGGGCAGCGGAATTTCTGCCTCGGCTCTGTGCCCCGGCCCGACAAAGACAGGCTTTGAAGACGCCGCCGCTCTGGGCCAATCGGGGCTTTTCAGACATCTCAAAAACGCAAAGGCCGAGGATGTCGCAGAATTTGGGTATAAAAAACTCATGAAAAAGAGGGTTGTCGCCATACCTGGGCTTGAAAACAAGCTCATCAACCTCTCCTCCAAGCTCGCACCGCGCAAGCTGGTCAGAAATATCGTGCACCTGATACAAAAATAAAATTACATGTCCCCCCACTTTGAGGTGAACATGAGGAAAATAATTTACATATCTTTGGGTTTTTTGTTTGTAACCCTCGGGGCGGTGGGCGCAGTGCTGCCCGTTTTGCCGACAACACCTTTTTTATTGCTGGCCCTGTTTTTCTTTTCCAAGGGTTCTTATAGATTTGAAAGATGGTTTAAAAGCACAAAACTGTATAAAAACCACCTGGAAGAGTTTGTGAAAAACAGATCCATGAGACGAAGTGTCAAAATCAGATTGCTTTTGACGGCATCCGCTGTTTTGATTTTATCGGCCTATCTGGTAAAAATTGTGGTTTTTAGGATCTTTATAGGCTTTGTCATTGTTTTCAAATACTACTATTTTCTCTGCAAAATCAAGACGACTGACAGTGTCGCAAAGGAGGGTTCTTCTTTTGTCGAACGCGAAAACACTTAGAAAAAAAGAAAACCGATCTGTGCGCGACAAAAGGGAAAAGGAGAAGGTTGTTGTCGCGAAGATGATAGCCCTTTATTGCCATGGCAAGAGGCACGGCGCAGCGAGCCTGTGCCCAAGCTGCGAGATACTGTCAAATTATGCACTTATGCGGGTTGACTGTTGCCCCTATATGGAAGACAAGAGCTTTTGCAGCAACTGCCGGAGCCCTTGTTACAATTCGGAAATGAGGCGGCAGATAAAAGAGGTCATGAGATACAGCGGGCCGCGAATGCTCCTCCATAACCCGATTTTAGCTCTGCGGCATCTGTACGAAATGCGCAAAGAGGCAAGCAACCGCAAAACCTGATGCTTTCGAACATTTGCTTTCACTGTGAGGTAAACGAACAGATGTGTGGTTGCCTTAGATGGTGCTGTTGTGGTATCATATACTAAATCATTTATTATAAAGGAATTGATATGACCGTCGACATGTTGACAGGGAAGCCTATAAAGAGGATCTTCATCTTCGCGCTTCCCCTATTGCTTGGCAATGCCTTCCAACAATTTTATACCATAGCTGACAGCATCATTGTCGGCAGGCTTGTCGGGGCAGATGGCCTCGCCGCAGTGAGCACCAGCGGGCCTATTTTTTTTCTGTTGGTCTCCGCTGTTTTGGGGCTCGGCGTCGGTGCAACCATCGCCATTTCCCAATACTACGGCGCAGGCATGATAAAGGAGTTGCGCCGCACCTCCTCCACAGCCTTGATTTTTCTCATCGTCACAGGCTTGCTTATCGGCGGTGTGGGCTTTTTCTTGGCAAAACCCCTGCTTTTGCTTTTGAAAACAGATGCGGACATTTTAACTGACGCCGTTGCCTACCTGCGCATCATCGCCGTAGGCCTTGTTTTCAACATGGCCTACAATGCCTTTTCCGCGCTGATGACAGCCACCGGGGACTCAAGAACACCCTTATATTTCCTGATCATCGCGACACTTTTAAACATCGCGCTCGACATCTTCGCCATCGCCGTGCTGGGGATGGGCGTTGCGGGTGCAGCCCTTGCGACAATTGTCTCGCAGGGCATCTCAGCCCTGCTGTGCTTCATATACATGTACAATAAAATACCCCTGTTGAGATTTGAATGGCGAGATCTTATCTTTGACACCCGTCACCTCAAGCAGGTGCTGCGCCTTGGGTTGCCTGCCTCTTTCCAGCAATCCATCATTGCCCTGGGCTCCATCTCCGTCCAAGGCCTCGTGAACAGTTTTGGCAAAATAGCCACGGCGGCATATGGTGCGGGAAACAGGATAGAGCAGTTCGCATTTCTGCCCGTTATGAGCTTTGGCAATGCCATTGCAACCTTCACCGGCCAAAACATAGGTGCGGGCAAGAAAGACCGAGTACAAAAGGGGCTGCATGCGACAATCATACTTGTCATGATCTCTGCTTTGGTGTTCACGCCGATTTTGGTCATCTATGGCGAGTCCTTCATGAAGCTGTTTTTAAAACCGGATGAGCCAAATCTCCAAGAAATTGTCGCCACGGGGGTGCAGTTGGTGCGTATAATGGCGGTGTTTACCTTTCTTGTGGGTCTCATGTTCACCTACAACAGCCTGCTCCGCGGAGCAGGGGATGTCTACGCCTCCACTCTCTCCTCCATTGCAAATATCAGCGTGCGCATAATCGCCGCCTACACTTTAGCGCTGTACACACCGCTGGGGCTCAAGGGCATCTGGTATTCGCTGCCCCTTGGCTGGGCGGCATCAACAGCTACCTCCACCATCAGATATTATTCAGGTGTCTGGAAGACAAAGAGCATTGTGCATGGGAAATCAGATACAAAAAAAGAAGTGGGCGATATGCCGGAGCAAGACGAGGGCGAGGCCGACACCCCTCCAAACTAAAAGACGACAAGAGGAGGACATTATGCATATGGGCGGATTTTTTGCCCTCCTGGAGAGGCAAAAATTTATCACATGCGAAGCACCACCACAGAAAATGTTCAAGAACACAGCATGCAGGTCGCGGTGCTCTCCCATGCACTGGCCATCATCGGCAGGGACATCTTTAAAAAGGATCTAAATCCCGATCTGATTGCCGCCGCTGCCCTATACCATGACTGTTCCGAAATCCTGACAGGCGATATGCCGACACCTGTCAAATATCAAAACGACAAGTTGACAAACGCCTATAAGACCGCCGAGTACAGCGCAAAACAAAAGATATTTGAGTTGCTGCCCGAAGCTCTCCGCGAGAGCTACCGTCCATATGTGTTTTTCGAGGAGGAGCAGCCCGAATTTTATCGATATATTAAGGCAGCGGACAAATTGGCAGCCTATATCAAATGTGTCCACGAGGTCAAGACGGGCAATACAGAATTTCTCGGGGCGCAAACATCCCTCAGGGAAATTCTTGAGGCGTTAGCCGCAGAAATGGAGGAGCTTTCATACTTCATTGAATTCCTTCTGCCCTCCTACTCCCTCTCCCTTGATGACCTTTGGAGCAGACCGTAGTTGTTTTATTGCAAAAACCACAGGGCAGGTTTTGAAAAAGTGCACAAACGCCGAGGAGCATACATACTCCTCGGCGTTTATATGTGTGTTGGTTTTTAAGCTTCGACCTCTTCAACTTCGTCTTGGTCAAATGCTTCTTCTTGAGGGATATCCTCTTCGTCCTCTGCGTTTGCAGAGTCATAGTAGTCCATTCCAAGCTCAGCCATCGCCGCTCTGGCGGAAAGGCTTATTTTTTCTCTGTCGTTGTTGATGTCGACAATCTTGACCTTGACCACATCACTCTCATTCACCACGTCGGACGGTTTGCCGATGCGTTTGTCTGAGAGCTGGGATATGTGAATCAAGCCGTCAACTCCGGGGAGCACCTCAGCAAAGGCGCCAAAGGTCATGAGTTTCACGACTTTTACGTCGATAATGTCTCCGACTCTGAAGTTGTCTGTGAACTTCACCCAGGGGTTGTCCTCTTCGTTTTTCAATGTCAATGAGATTTTTTTGTTTTCGTGGTCCAGCGCAATCACGCGAGCCGTGACTTTTTCTCCCACCTCAACGGCTTCTGAGGGGTGTTTCAGTCTGTGCCATGAAAGCTCTGTTATGTGCGCCATACCGTCTGTGCCGCCTATATCTATAAAGGCGCCAAAGGATGTGAGGGATTTGACTGTGCCTTCACACACATCGCCGACTTCCAGTGTTTCCCAAACCTTGGCGGCGGCAGCTTTGCGCATGTCCTCATTGGCATAGCGAATGGAGCCGATAACACGGCGCTTGGGACGGCTGACCTCTGTTATTCTCAGGGTGACGCGCTGTTTCAAAAGCTCTGTCATGGAACCGTCTCTGGGAACACCGGTGTGGGAGGCGGGGACAAAAACCCTGACTCCATTGACCGAGACGACAATGCCGCCTTTGTTCTCTTCAATCACGGTGCCCTCCAGCAAGGCCTTTTCCTGACGCGCCATTTCAACACTGTCCCAATTGCGCGCAGCGTCGATTCTCTTTCTGGAAAGCGAAACTGTTCCCTCTGAGTCATTGACCTTGATTACAAAAGCCTCTATCTCTTCGCCCAATATGGCAATGTCTTCAACCTTCGCCGTCGGATCGTCTGACAGCTCGGAAAGCGGAATAAAGCCTGCGTGTTTTCCGCCTAAATCCACATGTATGTCAGACCCTGTGACTCTGGTAACGAGACCCACTACTCGTTTGCCCGGGTGCAGGGTTCTCATTGATCTGTCTACCATTTCTTCGAATGTCTCTGCGGTTTCTTCGGCCTCTTCCGTTGTGTCAGCTTCATCCGCTGTGTCTGCTTCATCCGCTGTATCAGCTTCATCTGCTGTATCGGCTTCGTCCGCTGTGTCAGCTTCTGTTTCTTCCACCACTTCAGCGGTCGGGGCTTCGAGCACTTCAACCGACGCTTCTTCGGGTGTAGCTTCGACTTTTTCCAAATCAGTCTCGCTCTGTTCTGTCAGTATTTTCTCATCTTGCATGTTGTTGATGACCTCCTCAATTTTAACATCCGGCGTTGATGCACCGGCTGTCACTCCGATCGTTTTTGGTTTCAGAGCACGGATTTGCGGCAGGTGTTCTTTCAGCTCATCCCAACCGCTGACAAAATATGTGTGCTCACAGTGCTCCTTGCCAATACTGTACAGGCGCTTTGAATTTGTGCTGCGTTGATCGCCTATGACTATCAAACAATCGGATTTTACGGCAAGTTCAGCTGTTTCTAATTGCCTTTCATTGGTTGCATTGCATATTGTATCAAATATTTCAGTATTTGTATACATCCTTTTTATTTTATTTAGGCATTTTTCCCAAGTTTTTCTGTCTGTGGTCGTTTGTGCCACCAAACAAAGGGCTTTTTCTCTCTCCGCGGGGAGATTTTCGACATTTTCTGTCGGTGTCTTCACAGTCACCAAGTTTCCCCCGCGGTTTTTTTCATAGTGCTCCTCTATCTCCTCCGCGGTTTCAAAAATCATGGCACCCCCCGCCCTTTTGGAAATCCCTTGGGCTTCGGGGTGATTTTTAGAGCCGATGATGATCACCTCACAACCCTGTGCTGCCTTTTCTATGACGATCCTATGTATTTTCGCAACACAGGGACAGGTGGTGTCGACTATCTCAACGCCCTTGTCTTTGAGGATTTGTTCCACGGCCGGATCCTCGCCGTGAGCTCTGATAACCGCCGTGGCCCCGCTTGGGATCTCACCGGCCAAGGAGACGGTTTTCAAGCCCTTTTCCTCCAAGGATTTCACCGCAGCTTGGTTGTGTATCACATATCCAAGGGCATATGCGCCACCCTCGGCGGCTGCCTGTGCCATCTCCATCGCTCTGGAAACGCCAAAACAAAAACCCGCTGTTTTGGCAAGCACTATCCTTGTATAGCTTTTCTGTGGGCCTTTCATTTTTCAGCTTCGCTTTCCGGTTTTAGCGCATATATCTTTTCCAAAATATCGTCTGCCACGGCTTTGTAGCGCTCCGTTGCGCTCTCCGCCTGAACATCCTCTTTGGCGTAAAAGATGCTGCCTATAATGACCTTGACTTTTTTCAAAAAACCCCTGCGCGGTGTGATGTACATGGGTAAAATCGGACAGGCTGTCCGCTGCGCTATCATCCCCGCTCCCGCCTTGGCACCGCTTTCGCTGTTTCTTGTGCCCTCGGGAAATAAGATGAGCCTACCCCCGTTTTTTATGGCCCTCAAGGCCTCTTTCATGGCGCTCATATCCGCCTCTCCCCTGCGCACGGGGAAAGCGTTCAGGTGTTTGAGCATAAATCCAAGCGGAGCAAACTTAAAAAGCTCCGCCTTTGCCATGATGGAGACCTTCACGCTTGTGTCCAGGGATATGCCTGCAAAGATGGGGTCTGCAAGCCCTGAGTGGTTGGCGCACACCAAAAACCCGCCGCTCGGCACATTTTCCCTGCCGATAACCACAAAACGGTACATGATCTTGTATATGATCAGCATCAGTCTTCTCGCAAAACGATAAAACAATTAAAGACGCCCCTTTGTTATTTTTTTAAGCTCTTCCAAGCTCTCCTCCAATGTTTGCCCGGTCGTATCTAAAACATGCGCTCCTTTTGGCACTTTCAAGGGCGCCGCTTGGCGCATTTGGTCCGCCTTATCTCTTTTGACAATCGCCTCCAGTATCTTTTCAAGGGGTGTGTCGTCCCCCCTTGCCAGATTGTCTTTGTATCTGCGCATGGCTCTCTCATCCGAAGATGCGGTCAAAAAGATCTTGATGTCGGCATTTGGCAAGATCACAGTGCCGATGTCCCTGCCGTCCATGACGATGTTGTGGGACAGGGCGGCATTTCTCTGTGTGCCGAGTAGAAACGCCCTGACCTCGGGTATGGCGGACACGGCGGAGGCATAGGCCGAGACCTGCTCTGTCCTTATCTTTTCGCTGACATTTTCGCCGTTCAAATATGTGGCCTGCAAGCCCTCTTCATGTTTTATTTCAATGTGTGCCTCTTTGAGCAGCTCTTTTATGGCTTTTGTGTCCTTTGGGTCCAAATCGGCTCTGATGGCCATCAAGCCAAGCGCACGATACAGGGCCCCCGTGTCTACATACAAAAATCCAAGTTCATTTGCAAGCAGGCGCGCAAGAGTGCTTTTCCCCGCCCCGCTCGGTCCGTCTATGGCTATGCTTGTGTACTTCATCTTCAATCTCCCACTGTCAATCTATATAAATTCGTTTTTTCTTGTTTTTTGGCTTTGTCTGCCACACGCAAGGCCTGCGGCATGTCCCGTGGAGAGGGCAATCTGCAGATTGTAGCCGCCGGTGTAGCCGTCCACGTCGAGGACTTCTCCGACAAAATACAACCCCTTGACCAGCTTTGACTCCATGGTTTTCGGATCTATCTCCTCTGTGTTCACCCCGCCCGCCGTTATAATCGCCTCTTCTATCGGGCAGGGCTTGATGTCTTTGAGGACAAGCCCTTTGAGCAGCTTCACAAGCTCTCCTCTCTCGGCTTTTGTTATCGCATTTATCGGAGTGTCGGGCTCGATGGAGCTTTTTTTGACTATCTGCGCCCGCAGGGAGGCAGGCAAGAGCTTGTCCAGGGAGTTTTTAAATGCTTTGTTTTTGTTTTCGTCAAAATCCCTTATGACTCGCCTGTCCAGCACCTCCGCCGTCAGTGCGGGTTTTAAGTCTACAACAAGGCTATAGGCTTTGTCAATATCCCGAATGTGGGCCGATGCACTGAGAACAACAGGCCCCGAAACGCCGTCATGGGTGAACAACAGCTCTCCAAAATCAGAATAGATGGCGACATTGTCTTTAAAAAGCGTTATCTTTATGTTTTTCAGCGTCAAACCCGCACATTCGCCGCAGAGCGTGTCCGACGATTTAAGCCCAACCAGAGAGGCTCGGGGCTTTATAATCCTGTGGCCCAGTTCCTGCGCAAAGGTATAGCCGTCCCCCGTGCTCCCCGTGAGGGGATATGACAGTCCGCCCGTGGCGACAATCACACAGGGTGCATATAGTGTGCCCTGTGGGGTCACAACTCCGAGAGCACCGCCGGCTTTCGTGATGATTTTTGTGATGCTTGTGCCCGACCTGGTCTCGGCTCCGGAGGTCTTTACATAGGAGCGCATCGCTTTGACTATGTCATATGCCCTGTCCGATTTCGGAAAAACCCTGTTTCCGCGCTCTGTTTTGAGTTCCACTCCCAGAGCTTCGAAAAAATCCATTGTATCCTCCGGCGAAAAACGGGAAAATGCGGAGTACATAAAGCTTTTCTGGCCGCTTATATTGTCTATAAGCGCCTTGATAGAGCTGTTGTTGGTGATATTGCATCTGCCTTTTCCCGTTATCAGCAACTTGGTACCGGTCCTCTTGTTTTTTTCGCACAAAAGGGTCACCGCTCCGCTCTGTGCCGCAGTGCCCGCAGCCATCATGCCGGCAGGGCCGCCCCCCACAACAATGCAATCAAAATCGACACGGCTCATCTTGTACTCCCTTTTCCGCTTGCGAGAGCTATATCTTCGTTTTTCTCCTCGATGAGTATGTCAAGCACGCCCGACAGGTTCTGCATAATCTCATCAAGGTCATAATCCTCTTCTGTGAGTTCTGTGGAAAACACATTTTCTACTTTTGAATACATCGTGCCATCGAGCAAAATCGGGTCAAAGGTCCTGCCCGCAATTATGGATTCGAGCATGACCCTTGAGCTCTCCCCAAGCCCTGTGTCCTGCAGATATGCCGAGACATAGTCCCCCTTCATGCGCTTTGCCAGCGCGTTTAGCACCGTGATGCTCTTCACCAGATCGGGGTTGGAGACGGGTATGCTATACCCTCTGTAGTCGGATAAAAGAGCTATCTGCCCAAGACCTGTCTCCGTCGGTATGGGAGCGATGCCGACCCTCACAAAGGAGCGCAACCGCACGTTTTCGAGCACTTCCCTGGAATTTGTCCAGAAAAAGGCCAGCCTCCCTTGGGCAAAGGCCGCGATTTCAAGGCCGTCTGTGTCCTTGATGAGCATATCCCTTGCCAAAAGCTTTGAGAGGGAATCCACTGCCGTATAGGAGATGGATCTGCCGATCTCATTTTTCCACATACCGTTTTGCTCGCTCACGACTCTGCCCCCATGGGAGATAAAGGCCGAGACCTTTGAATCTATGTGGGATTTGAATTCAACGGTGCCGTCTCCTTCAAAGTCCAATGCGGCGCGGGCGAGGTCCAGATACATCTCCGTTGTCCATTTACCAGTCCTGACAATGTTGCTCATATTGTGGGCACCAAGGCTTGTTATTATGCTGCTGTTGTACAATATGAGGTTTCCAAAACCGGGGATGTCGTATTCTGAACCTATCTGCATTGTCCACTGTTTGGAGTCCCATGTCACCAGGGATGAAAAGTCATTTGTCCATCTGCTTTTGTCTTCGCTGTTCAAGCCCGCGGCCAAAAGAGCGGGCTCATCGACGGAGTAAATGAGCCGAGAAGCGGCAAAGGGTATGATATTGCAGGGTTCTACGCCGATTACATCCGCACTGTTTTCATCCGCCATCATCTGGGAGAGGATACTGTAAAGATCAGGTGCGCTTGCTATCTCTATTTTGACATTGTAAAGCTCTTCGACTTCGTTATAAATGGCAAGCAGCTTGTCGCCGCGTTCGTTTTTATATTTGCCCGGCAGCAGCTTTTTAGCCCAGGGCAGTGTCAATTTCCATGTGTATCCCTTTAAATCCACAATGACCTCATCGGCGGGTGCCGTTGTTTCGGAAGGGTTGGTCCGGGAGATGGTTGTATCCACTGTCGATGTGGTTTCGTCTCCTTCAAATGTGGACAAAGGGCAACCGCAAAAAAGGGACAGCAAAAGCACAACGCACAGGATAAGCGCCGTGTTTTTTATTGCCCGTTTTTTGCCCATATACATTCCCTCTCACATTTTCAGAAGACATGTCGCTGTTTTAAGCTTCTATATTATATATTTTTTATCATATCTTTTCAATGTTTTTATACGCAAGTACAGTCCACCTTGGAAAATGCGTATTTCAACACCTACTCATTGCGGCAAAGGGTGGTTCGTGATATAATATCGGCACGATAATTTTTGGCGGAGGGAACTTGTTTAAGCTTCTGGAAAACGACAATAGAGCTAGACGGGGTGAGTATGTGTGCGAGCACGGCACCGTTCAGACCCCTGTTTTTATGAACGTTGCGACGCAAGCCGCCATCAAAGGCGGCCTTGATGCCGCCGATTTGCACACCGTGAACTGCCAAGTGGCCCTTTCAAACACATATCATCTCCACATTCGCCCCGGAGAAGAGACGGTCAGAACCCTTGGAGGCCTGCACACATTCATGTCCTGGGATCGCCCCATCTTGACGGACAGCGGCGGGTTTCAGGTGTTTTCCCTGGCCAAGCTGCGAAACATCTCAGAAGAGGGCGTCACATTTGCCTCCCATATCGACGGCAAGCAAATCTTTATGGGACCCGAGGAGAGCATGGGCATACAAGGCGCCCTCGGCTCGGACATCGCCATGGCCTTTGATGAGTGCATCGAAAACCCTGCCCCCTATGACTATGTCAAAAAATCCTGCGCTCGTACCGCCCGCTGGCTTGACCGCTGTCACGAGGAGCACAAATCCCTCATAGACCGCGGGCTTGCCCCCTCATATCAAAAACTCTGGGGCATAAATCAGGGCAGCACTTATGCCGACCTGCGCATCGCCCATATGCGCCAAATCTCCTCCTTGGAACTGGACGGTTATGCCATCGGAGGCCTTGCCGTCGGGGATACGGCCCGGGAGATGTATGCCATAGTGGATGCCTTGGAACCCCATATGCCCCCCGACCGCCCGCGCTATCTCATGGGTGTCGGCACACCGGGCAACATCATCGAATGCGTCCGCCTCGGCGTGGATTTTTTTGACTGTGTCCTGCCTGCAAGAAATGCAAGACACGGCCATCTCTACACCTTTGACGGCCGCATCAATATAAACAACCTAAAATATGCCGCGGATCCCGCTCCCATTGACCCGCGCTGTGAATGCCCCACCTGTGCAACCCATTCACGGGCTTATCTGCGCCATCTGCTAAAATCGAGTGAGGTGCTGGGGCTGCGCCTTTGCGTCTTGCACAATCTTTGGTTTTTCAACAACTTGATGTCGATGATCCGCAGTGCCATCGAGGAGAAGCGCTATGATGCCTTCTGCGAGACATGGTTTGAGCGACTGGATCGACGCATTTAATCAGAGAAAATTTTAAAATACAAGGGGTGCCTATGCGCAATATCATTGCCCAGGTGATCGGCTTTTTAGCCCTGGCTCTGTCCGCTTTTTCCTTTCAACAGAATACACAGCGCAGAATAATGATTTGGCAGTCGCTCTCATGCGCCCTTTTTATTGTCCATTTTTTACTTTTGGGGGCCTACACAGGCGCCCTGCTCAACCTTGTCGCCATGGTGCGGAGCATTGTCTATTCCCAGCGGGGCAACAAATGGGCCGACAGCTTGGCCTGGCTCTTTGTCTTTTGGGGCGCAATCGCCCTTTCGGGCGTCTTTTCATGGAAAGGCCCGCTCTCGCTTTTGCCCCTTGCCGCCATGATGTTGACTACCCTGAGCATGCGCATAAAAATACCCAAATACATCCGCCTCCTGACCTTGCCCTCGGCGCCCCTGTGGCTTGTGTACAATGTGGTGAACAAGTCCATCGCCGGGGTTTTCACGGAGATCTTTGCCCTGGTGTCCATCTTAGTCGCCATGATACGGTTGGATATCTTAAAACGACCTCCAAAAACAGAGGAGGCCTCCTCTGATGAGGTCGCATAGATTTGGGCTGTGCTTTGTAACTACCTTGAAAAGGAAAACGCGGGGGGAATTTTCCCCCCGCGTTTGTTTTCGGTTTACAGCGGGCGTACGTTGACAGCTCTGAGTTTTTGGCTGTTTTTGGGGTCGGTTTCGGTGTCAAATGTGACTTTCTGACCTTCGTTCAGCGTTTTGTAACCTTCTGTCATGATGGCTGAAAAGTGTACAAAAACATCTTCTCCGCCTTCGTCGTTCGAGATGAAGCCATAGCCTTTCTCGCCGTTGAACCATTTTACTGTACCTTGATTCATTTTATTACCTCCAGTAATGTCTGTACCGTGCAAAATCGCATGCTTTTGCAAACCATCTAACGATCGATGACTTACAAAAACATGCGAGTCCAATCGGAACATTTAGAATTCTATGTAAGTATAAATGAACATTTTACTTTTGTCAAGTGTTTTTTCACAAATATTAAAAATATTTTTTTACATGCCCGGAAGATGTCCTTTCGAGGGCTAATATGCTGTATTTTCCTCTCTTTTGGGCTTTGAACGCTGATTTTGGGCTTTTGCTCTGTGAGAGCGGAAGTGCCAAGGACAAAGCTCGAAAGCTTTATCCCTCATGAAATGTTTTGAGCTTCACTCTATCCCGAAAAGAATCGACGTCTCCGGTGTAAAATCGTGCTCCCCTCTTTGCCTTCAGACCGACCGTTGTCCTTGCTATGAGAACCTCGCGGGATTACCCCTTTTTTCTCTGCACATACATGGAATATGAAAACAGATGCGGTGTTGCGAATTTTCTATTTCAACAGCATGTGGCCTGCTGCGCAAACAGACACCGCTTTGGAAGCGGTGTCTGTTTATTTGTTGTTTTTATGCCATGACCGCACGGCCGTTGACATTGTTGGCGCTCATAAAATCCATAAAAGCTTGCAATATCAAACTGTGCCCCTCTTTATTGGGGTGCAGGCCGTCGTCGCATGTCAGGCTTTTGAAAATGCGCTTTTCCAGGAAATATTTTCTCACATCCACAACTTTGGCTCCGATGTCCGTCGCAAGCTTCATGATGGCATTGGAATAGAGCTCCTGATATCTGTATATCATGTGTGCATCCCCCAGCCATTTCAATATGTTTTCCGTACAGAGGCCGAGTTTTCCCAGATATGCCAGATATTTTTCACCGTCCACCGGAGGCAGGGTCA
>CAYTOF010000035.1:0-21276 GCA_964439435.1 uncultured Oscillospiraceae bacterium | reverse complement strand
GGCAAGGTGCGCCTGCTGGCTGCCTTGGACACGCTCAAATATCTGCGCAAGGGTGGCAGGCTATCGACAACTTCAGCCATTCTCGGCGGGTTGCTCGGCATTTTGCCCATTATCACCATTTCAGAAGGCAAGGTCATCGCAATCGGCAAGGCAAGGGGCAAAAAGGCCGCCATGGAATTTATCCAAAAGGAGATTGCAAAGGTCCCCCGAGATGAGAGCTATCCTATAGAGTTTGCCCACTCCAACTCCATGGTAAACCTAAAGGAGTTCATGAGCTACATGAGAAATTATGTGGACATCAAAGGTGCATATTACACCAACATCGGTTGCATAGTGGGCACCCACATCGGCCCCGGCGCAGTGGCGATTGCCTACGTGGCGCAATAAAACAGCAAAAACAAGCCCGATATGCCATCTTGTTCATGGCATATCGGGCTTTTATCGTTGTAAAGGAAATTGATTTACAGCTCTGCTATGTCCACGGCACACCTTCTTGCTGCGGAGAGCTCCACAGCTTCCAGCACGCGGGAGCACTCAACACCGTCTGAAAAGTCCGGTGTGGCGGCTTTGCCCGCGGCGATGGCCTCGACAAACTCATAGAGCTCGTGGACAAAGGTGTGCTCATAGCCAATGACATGGCCTGTGGGCCACCAGGCCTGCATATAGGGGTGAATACCCTCGCTTGCTTGGATAAGGCGGAAACCCTGCAAGCCGGGCTCATCGTCTGCTGAGTAGTACCACAGCTCGTTCATGCGCTCAAACTCGAATTTGACGCTGCCTTTGTCACCGTTTATCTCAATGGAGAGGTCGTTTTTGTGACCTTGAGCAAAGCGTGTCGCCTCGAAAACGCCCAGGGCACCGCACTCAAACTCCGCTGTGAAAACGGAACCGTCGTCCACGTCGACTTCGCCGCGAGGGGCATCGGCCTCGGCGGTGGCAGACAGGCCGATCATGCGCTCCACGATGGGGCGTGATTTGATAAAGGTCTTTTGCATACCCATGACTGTTTTGAATTCGCCCACAAGGAAGCGTGCCATGTCTATAAAGTGGGCGCCGAGGTCTCCCAGGGAGCCCGAACCGCAGATGTCTTTTTGTAGGCGCCACACCAGGGGGAAATCAGGGTCTATGATGAAATCCTGCAGATATGAGGCGCGCACATGTCTTATTTTTCCGAGTTTGCCCTTGTCTATGAGGTCTTTAGCCAGCAATATTGCGGGCACAAACCTGTAGTTGAAGCCGATTTGGTGCACGACCTTGTTTTTTGTCGCGACTTCCAGCATCTGGCGGGCATCGGAAAGGGTCAGGGCGAGGGGCTTTTCACAGAAGATGTGTTTTCCGGCATTGGCCGCGGCGATGGCTATATCGCGGTGGGTGTTGGAAGGGGCTGTGATGTCGATGGCATCGATATCATCCCGTGCGATGAGCTTCTCCCAGGAGGTCTCCACGCTTTCCCAGCCGAATTTTTCAGCGGATTTGCGCACCCAGGCTTCTTCTCTGCCGCAGATGGCCTTTTTTGTGACAGTGGCACTGCCGTCAAAAAACATGCCGATTTTGCTGTAGGCATTGCTGTGGGCTTTTCCCATAAATTTGTAGCCTACCAGGCCAATGTTGATGTTTTTCATATATTTTCCTCCTAAATGGGTTTTGAGAGAATGGACTTCGTCAGTCGACTTTTTCCCTTTCGGTGCGCACAAGATAACCCTTTGCAAGGCTTGCGGCGGCGGTGTCGTAGAGCTCATAGATGGCGGCAACTTTTTTGGCCGTCATCGGCCTGAAGTTTTCAGATGTGGGAGGGGTGTTTCTGCGCAGGGCGGCGGCATTGAACGCCTCCAAGGTGGTCTCCCGCAGGGCTTTGAGGTGGTCATCCGTCGGTTCGGGCACGGCAAGAACGCGGTTATAGAGTTCAATGAGTTCCGGGGGCAGATCCGCAGCATTTGCAATAGCCAGGGGCAGAGGTGCGGGAAAGTCCGGCACACAGTCAATCCCTGTCATGTCGATGTGAATGCTGACAGAGCCGTTGCGGGCATGGTGGCGCAGCAGTTCCTCCGAGAGAAAGAGCTCTCCCCACAGGGTCAAGTCATCGGGGGTCATATCCGGGTGGGTGGCTTGGACCAGCTCCTGTCCGACATAGAGGCGCAAGTCCCGCTTGCCGCCGCGATAGGAGATGAAGAGATCAAGGCCCGCAAAGCGGACGGGTTCGTGTTGGTAGAGGATTTTTATATCGGGCGGCACACGGGGTGTCAGCCAGAGGCCGCGGTGGTCCGCACGGTAGCCAAACAAACCGCGCAGGAGGGCTGTGACGGGGCCGAAATTGTCTATCATCACGCCGATGGGGAGAATTTCGCTGTTGGCGGGATTTGCTGCAGCTTCGGGGGAGGATTCCTTCGCCCAGGGATTGTGGGTGTTTTTGCCCCATTGGGACAGGGGAGCGTCTTGCCTGTAGTCCTGCGCCCAGCGCATGTAATAGTTTGTGGATTTGAAGACATCCTCGTATTTTTCAAGGCGCATATAGGCAAGGATGGCACGGCCCTCGACCGTTGCCCAGCAGCCGCCGTCTACCCAGTCGCCCGAGTTAAAACCGAGGGAATTTGGCTCCCTGTCGCCATTTAGGTGGTTTTTGTAGGTATCGTCCAGGTGGGGGTAGTTGGCACAGAGCACATCAGCGGGGCGCAAACCCTCAACGGAGGCGATTTTTTTATATATGGCGGTTGCCGTGGCGATGCCCACGGCGCGCAGGGCGATGGCATCCACATTGCAGGTGCCGTCGATATAGCCGAATTCCTCCGCGCCGAAAACGCCGTGGAGGGTGCCGTCCGGGTCCATGGATTTGGCAAAATAGCCTTCGTCTGTCATAAGCAGGGGCAAGGCGGCAAGGGTTTCTTCTGATTTGGCGCTGCATTTTGTGTGTATATCCTCCCTTTGAACGAGCAGAGCAACCTGTCCAAGGGCACGCAACGCCGAGAGCCCTGTGACGGCAAGGCCTGTGAGATAGCCCTTGCCGAGGGTTTGGCTCTTTTTGTCATAGGAGCCGCCAAAACTTGGGGCAAGGAGATTGCAGCCCGGAGCTACGAGGTAGAGGCCGTTTTCCGCTCTGGTGCTCTCGATGTGGTTCATGGTGCGTAGCAGGCTCGGCAGATATGTCTCTATCTTTGCGGTGTCCCTCTCAAGAAGCAAAAGCTCGCATTGGAGGTAGAGCAGGGCGGCGGAGGCTTCGTAGAACCAGTCGTAGAGGTCAAATTCGCCGTCTCCTTGCTTATAGACAATGCCTTGGTCGGGAAATACGCAGTCCCCCAAGGCACCGTCCGGTGCGATGAGGTTCAAGCAGGGGATGTCACCGGGGAGATTTGAGTCATAGCCCAGACGTTTTCCGTCGCCCATTCTGTCCCAGAACAAGTCTAGGGAGTTTTGCAGGGTGGCGAGCCATTTTTCGGACAGGAGCGGGAGAGCACCCAGGGCAAAACCGTAGCTGTTTTGAGCCCAAAATCCCTCACCCCAGATAAAACCCTCTTTGAAGGTGTCGTAGCTTTCGGACCACAACATTTGAAGATATGGAAGGTGAGGAGTAGGGCGCAACATGGAAAAACTGTCATCCAGCAGTCGCAGCCATTTTTCGTCACCACTACCTGAGATATATCGTCCGTTGTAGCTGCACATAAAATCTCCCCAAAACCAAGTTTATTTTAGACTGCATTATAAGTATAGTCGGGATTGTGATCAATAAGAGCCGACTTCTTTTACTGTTTTGATGATTTCCTGAAAATTTTCCAAGCTGACGGTGTTTGGTATGGAGTGATCCGAGGAGAAGATATACCCGCCGTTTTCTTTGAAGATGGGCACTAGGCGGCGTATCTCCTCTACAACCTTTTCTTTATCGTCCCACAACACGGCGTTGATGCCACCGTGGAGGACAAGCCTGTCACCGTGTTTTTCTTTTATATAAGGGCCGTCCATCCCCGCCTTGACCTCCAGAGGATTGAGGGCATCGATGCCTGTCTCCAGCACGTCGGGGAGCAGACCCATGATGTTGCCGCAGGAGTGCAGATGGGCATAGATACCTTTGGAGTGGGCATAGTCAACGGCGCGTTTTTGTATGGGTTTTAAAATCTCGCGGTATAGTTCCTTTGAAAAAAATGACGTGTTCTTGTAGCCCATATCATCGGGCCAAGAAACACAATCAAAGGTAAATCCTGCATCCCAGAGCATGTCGCTGTGGGCAATGCACATATCAAGATAGGTGTTGAAAACTTCTTTTATCCATTCGGGCTGTTCGAGCATGGCGATAAGCACCGTCTCCAGGCCCATAAAGTGTGAGTGCGTGACGTCAAAGCCAAACCAGAAGTTGGATTGAATCCATCTACCCTCGGCGCGCCATGTGGCGTAGTTGCGTTTATAATAATCCCAGTTGATGCGATCTCTGCTCGGCACCATTCTGCTTTTGGCCTCTTCCCAAGCCTCGGGGGTTTGGACTTTATAGTCCAGGAATTCAGGGGTTGAGTCGGCCTCTTTGAACTGCTTGGAGGTCACACCAAAGGAGGAGACTTGGATGACATATTTGTCTGTCTCCTCGATGACTTTCCAGGGGAAACGCGGGGAGATGTCAAAGCCGAGACCTTCGACTTTGTCAATGCCAAAGAAATCCCGCCAGTCCATATCGCGGGGCATACCCTCTTTTCTCCAACGCCTTATCGTGCCCTCCCAGGGCTGGTCGATAATCGGGACTCTGTCAGCCTCTCTGTGTTCATACATGCGGGAAAATCTTTCAAAAGATGTCATTTCAGCCATGAAAAATCCTTTCTGCAAGCGGTATGCGCTATTGTCTTTTAAGCGACTGTTTGCAACAGCTGCCTCAAAGATGACAGTGGAGGAGAGATGTGCTTGCCGCGAAGCGAAGAGCTTGCACTATCTTTGTAAAGATTATATATTGGCGCGCATATGGTGTCAAGAAAAATCGCATCGGAACAGATAATAAAAAAAGAAATGCAATTGCAGGGCAAAGGTGCTTGACATGGGGAGCCAAAGGACTTATAATGAATATAGAAAAAGTAATATATGTGCGATTGAGTCTTGAGAACGCATTGCTAACACGGCACAACTTTTGTGCGGGTGGAGCAGATGCGTTTTTTTATTTTGATATTTCTTTATTGATCTTTATAAAAATTGATCGGGAGATGAGCAAATAATGAGGGAAGCATTCGACGTTATCATCGTGGGCGGGGGCATTGTAGGCACGCTTGCGCTGCGTGAGCTGTCGAAATATATGCTTTCCGTTTTGCTTTTGGAGGCCGGGAGCGACCTGGCCTCGGGAGCCACCCGCGCCAACAGCGCCATCGTTCACGCAGGTTATGACCCTGTGCCGGGCACCAACAAGGCCATTTACAATGTCAAGGGGGCTGCGATGTATGAGCAGCTTTGCAAGGAGTTGGATGTGGTCTACAAACCCCTGCCGTCTTTGGTTGTGGCATACGAAGAAGAAGAGGAGCAGACACTGCATGAGCTCTATCTGCGAGGACTCGAAAACGGCGTGAGGGAGCTCTCGCTCATCTCGAAGGACATGCTTTTGGAGATGGAGCCAAATGTGGCAGACAGCGCAAGGGGAGCCTTGCTTGCAAGAGGCTCTGCCATCATCGAACCCTGGATGGCCGCAATTGCCGCGGCGGAAAACGCCTGCGACAACGGTGCAGAGGTGCTTTTCAACCACAAAGTGGTTGACATGAAAAGAAATGGTGATTTGTTTTGGGTTCTTGCGGACAATATCGGCGAAAGCCGCGAGTTCCATGCCCGCGCCGTCATAAATGCCGCAGGGGTCAATGCCGATGACATACACAACATGGTGGCAGAGCCATCTTATAAAATAACGGGTCGCCGAGGGCAATACTATGTGCTGGACAAGGCCGCCGGCGGGATTGTGAACAACATCTTGTTTCCCTGCCCCTCTCCCAAGAGCAAGGGAATGCTGATTTTACCCGAGATACACGGGCGCATTTTGGTGGGGCCTGACAGTGAGATCTGCTCTGACAAGAGCGACACGCGCACAACACGCACAGGGCTGGATATTGTCCGAGAAACTGTCGGTACCAACTTGAAGGTTAAGATACCCTATGATCTGACCATACGCACATTTTCCGGCGTGCGCCCCACACCGGACACAGGCGATTTTATCATTGGAGCCTGTAGCGAAGTGCCTGGATTTATCGAAGCCGGTGGAATCGAATCACCGGGGCTTGCCTCCGCACCCGCAATAGCGGAGCGGTTGCGTGAGCTGGTCTTGGAGTTTTTCGGAGAAAGAAAAGAAAAGACAACATTTCAAAACATGCGCAAACCGAGCTTTGACACCGCGCAGGCGGCCAGGAGCGGCGTTTTTGGCGCAAGCCATATAGTGTGCAGATGCGAGGGTGTGAGCGAGGCCGAAATAGTCGACTGCATCCACAGAAATTGCGGCGCAAGAACTGTGAAGGGCGTCAAGTTGCGCACGGGAGCGGGAGTCGGCGGGTGTCAGGGTGGATTTTGCCAGCCTGAGGTCGTGCGCATATTGGCGCGGGAGCTCAAAAAAGACGCCTCCGAGATACTCTATGACGGGCCCGGCTCGAACATTTTAATCGGGAGGACAAGGCCATGAAAGAAGTTGTGTTTTCTCCCGACATCACAAGGTACTGCGATGTGGCGATTATCGGCGGCGGGGCAGCAGGCATGGCAGCAGCCGTTGCGGCACATGATGCGGGTGCCAAAGATGTGCTCATACTTGAAATAAAGGCATATCTCGGGGGTGTGCTCGACCAGTGTATACATTCGGGTTTTGGCCTGCACACCTTCAACGAGGAGCTGACGGGCCCTGAGTATTCGGCTCGGCTTGAGGAAATGGTGCGAGCACGGGGCATAAGAGTGATGACACAGAGCCCCGTGATGGAGCTTTTAGATGATAGGTCGATGGTGGTTGTCTCAAGGGACGAGGGGCTTTTTAAACTCCAAGCAAAAGCCGTTGTCATTGCCATGGGATGCCGCGAAAGGCCCGCGGGGGCGATTTCAATCGAAGGGCAACGCCCTGCGGGAGTGCTGACAGCGGGCACGGCGCAACAATATATCAATCTGGACGGCTATATGGTAGGACGGCGGGCTGTCATCTTGGGTTCGGGAGATATAGGGCTGATTATGGCAAGGCGCTTGACCCTGGAGGGCGCAGAGGTGCTCTGTGTCTGCGAGCTGTTACCTCATGCAGGCGGCCTCAACAGAAATATCGTGCAATGTCTTGATGACTTCAATATACCGCTAAAACTCTCGACAACGGTTATCGGCGTGGAGGGTAGGAATCGTGTGGAGGGTGTTTGGATTGCACCTGTGGATAGCGAGACTCTGCGGCCCATAACGGAGCAAAAGGAATTTCTGCCCTGCGACACCCTCTTGCTCTCCGTGGGGCTTATCCCCGAGACAGAGCTTGCGCGGGAGGCCGGAGCTGTGGTTGCCTCCCACAGAGGGCTGTATGTGGATGATGAAAGACAGACAAGCCTTGAGGGGATTTTTGCCTGCGGCAATGTGGTGCATGTCCACGACATTGTGGATTTTGCAGCGCAGGAGGGTGAGATTGCGGGCAGAGTCGCCGCGGAATTTGCTCTCGGGAGCCAAAAAAACGGAAAGACTGTGCTGAAAACTCTCGCGGGAGAAGGCGTGTCTTATATTGTGCCCGGCGAAATCAAGGCACCCTTTGGAGAGGCGGAGCTCTCATTTCGCGTGAGAAAGACCTACAGAAAGGCAAAGATCGTGGCGACTCTGGGAGATAGGATTGTCTTTATGAAGAGAAGAGTTATCATGGTGCCGGGCGAGATGGAGATAGTTAAGGTGGATTTGAGCGGTCTGGAGGAGCTTGCAGCAAAGGAATTGACTGTGAGTGTGGATGACGGGGATTGAAATCCCGATTGTTTAAGACGATAAAAAGAGCGATTGTATTTCATAGAGGAGGCGTGGCTTGTATGCGAAAGCGAAATGAGCATGTGTGTATCATCTGTCCTCAAGGTTGTATAGTGAGTGTTGAGCGCGACAGCGAGGGCAACATTTCCGAAATTGTAGGCAATGAGTGTCTGCGCGGCAGGCAATATGCCCTGCGAGAGGAGCATAACCCCGTCCGAAACATCTCCTCCACAGTAAAGCTTGCCGATGGAGGTGTGCTGCCCGTGAAGACCTCCGCTCCCATAAGCAAGGACAAGATTTTTGACATCATGGCAAAGATCAAAAATAAGGTCATCACCTCGCCTGTCAAAGCCGGGCAAATTATCATCAAGGATGTCGACGGTTTTGGAGCGGATATCGTGGCGTGCGCAAGCTGCAAGAAAGATGATGTTTCCTCAGTCTATCACAGTGACGAAAGAGTTGCCATGTCAGTCGGGTGAGGGGAAAAGCAGCTTTTTTCAGTTGAAAAGAGAGAATGAAAACGGAAAAAAAGAACAAAAAACAGCGCTTTTACACAGAGGTTTTCACATTTTAAAGTGAGGGCCTCTGTGTTTGCGATGAGCTTTGAAATATGGTATAATAATATAAATATTGTGCCCTTTGTGATTGTCTTTATGCTCTGTGTTTTTTTGCCCAAGGGGCGATATTTTTAACAAAACTATCCCAAATACTCATAAACACCGTGGCAGTGCTTGTAAGTTTTTGGCAAATATAGTATAATAAATTAGTTAAAATACATATGAATGCAATTTTATAGCTGCCGGAGCAGCTGTACTGGGGGAAAGTAGAATGTCGAGAAGATTATTTCAAAACATAGCCCTTCAAATGAGAGAGGCGATTGGCAGAACCATAGGTGTCATAGACAGTGACGGTGCCGTGATTGCCTGCAGCGATTTGCGTCGCGTCGGAGAAGTGTACGAAAATGCCGTGGATGAGCTCAATCTCACCGCAGAACCCGTCATCATGAATGGGTTGACCTTCAAATCCCTCGCGCTTCGCGGCGTCAGGCTGGAGTATGCTGTTTTTGTAGAGGGCACCGACGAAGATGCCCTGCGCATGTGCTCAATGGCCGTTGTATCTCTAAATGGCATAAAGCAGTATTATGACGAAAAATACGACAAAGCCATATTTATCAAAAATATCATGCTCGACAATGTCCTCCCGGGAGATATCTACACAAAATCAAAAGAGCTGCATTTTGGCGGTGATGTTTCACGAGCTGTCTTTCTTGTCAGGATGCTCGACAAAGTCGACATAGCGACAAATGACATTATTGCCGGGCTTTTCCCCGACAAACAAAAGGACTTTATCGTCTCTATAAATGAGAGCGACATCGCCATTGTCAAGGAAGTCAAAGCCTCCACCGATCTAAAAGACCTGCGCAAGATAGCAAAGGGCATAGAAGACACCCTCAGCTCGGAGCTTTATTTGAAATGTGTCATCGGTATCGGCACAATTGTGTCACAGTTGAAGGATCTCTCCAGGTCTTTGAAAGAAGCCCAGGTGGCAATCGATGTCGGCAGGGTGTTTGAAGCCGAAAAGACCATCATAAATTACGAAAATCTCGGTATAGGCAGACTTATATATCAACTGCCAATCACTCTGTGCCGCATGTTCCTCAGCGAGGTGTTCAGAAAAGGCTCTGTGGACTCCCTCGGCCAGGAGACAATGCTCACAATTCAAAAGTTCTTTGAAAACAACCTGAACGTATCCGAAACATCCAGAAAGCTGTTTGTCCACAGAAACACATTGGTCTACAGGCTGGAGAAAATTAAAAAGACAACAGGGCTTGATCTGCGGGAATTTGACCATGCCATCATCTTTAAAGTGGCGCTCATGGTGAAAAAGTATCTGGAATCCCGCGATGCGACCGACATATAATATATAATACAGACGCCGCGAGGATCCCTTCGCGGCGAAGGCACAGAAAGCAAAGCTTTATAAGGGCGAAGCTCCATGGAGTTGGCACATGATTCGAATGTCAGATACATATGTGGTATATAAAGCAGGTACAAAGGCCCTCAAAAGTGTCAGTCTTGACATTGACGACGGTGAATTTGTCTTCATTGTCGGGCCCTCCGGGGCGGGAAAATCGACGCTGATAAAGCTTTTAACAGCTGAAATTCGCCCCACCGAAGGCCTGGTAACCGTAAACGGATTCAATATCTCCACCTTGAAAAAACGCAAAGTGCCCATGCTCCGCCGCACGATAGGCGTTGTCTACCAGGACTTTCGTCTGATAGACCGCATGAGTGTATATGACAATGTGGCCTTTTCCATGCGCGCGATAGGCATCTACAACAAGAAGCACATAAAAGAGCGTGTCTCCTATGTGCTGGAGCTTGTCGGGTTGACGGAAAAGGCCAAGAGGCTGCCAAGTGAGCTGTCCGGCGGGGAACAACAGAGAACCGCCATAGCACGCGCCCTGGTGAACAACCCGGGCGTGATTATAGCCGACGAGCCCACGGGCAATCTTGACCCGGAGATGTCTCACGAGATTATGGACCTGCTCGTGCGCATCAATGAGCTTGGAAATACTGTAATCGTTATAACGCATGAAAAGGAGCTTGTCGACCGCTTTACCAAGCGCGTTATCTTCCTTGAGGCAGGGGTTATCTGCGGGGATTGCGTTGGTGGTTACTGTAAAAGTTTTAACACAGAGGCAAATTGACAAAAATGAGAATGTTTGTGTGCAGCAGGTACCATATAAAGGAAAGCTTTAAAGGGCTTTTCCGAAACAGACTTGTCAACACGGCAGCAATCGGGCTATTAATCGCTTGTCTTGTAATCACAGGTGTATTTGGTCTGTTGATGCTAAATATAAACAAAATAATTGAAGATCTGGGTGCCGTCAACGAGATATCCATCTTTTTAGAGGAGCACTTCACCACAGAAGAGAGTGTTCGAGTCGGAGATATCATAGGCTCCGTTGAAAATATATCAGAATATGCATTTGTTTCCAAAGAAGAGGGATTGGAATCCCTGCGCGAGATCTACGGTTCTTTGATAGATGGACTTGAAAATGACAATCCCATTCGGGACAGCTTTCGGATAATTGTGAAAGACCAGAGCCTGATTGCCCAAACGGCATCGGTGCTTGAGTCAATCGAAGGGGTTGCCAAGGTGAATTATCGAGGGGATGTTGCGGACAGGTTTCTGCAGATTCGCAATATGGTTGCTCTGATCGGGCTTGCCTTTATTGCGGTGCTGGCGCTTTTAAGCATAGCGATTATTTCAAATTCCATCAGAATTTCAGCATTTACACGCAGAGAAGAGATTGCCGTTATGAAAACGGTGGGTGCAACAAATAGATTTATAAGAGCATCATTTGTTTTAGAAGGCCTGTTCATAGGTATTTTTGGTGCGGCTCTGTCTTTTGTGGCACTGTATTTTCTCTACACAAAGGTATTTTATCCCGCATTTGGTTCTCTTTCGTTTATAAAACCAATTGACTTTATCTCCATGGTCACTCCCATTGCCATTTTCTTTGGAGTTGCGGGGCCGATTATGGGACTTTGCGGCAGCGCCCTTGCTCTGCGCAAATATTTAAAAAACTGACTGCATCAAGGAAAAGGACCGAGGTGTATTTGATGAACACACAACAGCCAAAACAGAAAAAGATTGCATTGTGGCGAAAAATCCTCATTTGGGTGTTGGTAGTCGGCATGGTCTTGCCAATGCTCATTGCGCTGACAAACCTATTTGCCGTTACACAAAACGACATAAATCAAGCGCGAAAGAAGATAGAAGAATATAAACTAAAGCAAGAAGAAACCGAAGCGGAGCTTGTGCTGATTCGAGGCAACAAAGAGGCCGCGATGGAGCAAAAACTGCTTCTGGATAAAAAGATAAATGACTGCAATGAGGAGATTGACCTCATTCTCGGTGTTATATCAGAACTTGAGATGCGCATTGATGACGGCAAGACAAAGCTTGAGGAGATGACAGAGGAAAAAGAGCGTCTCTATGAGGCCTTTAAACAGCGCCTGCGCATAATGTATGAGGACAGCAACATCTCATATCTATCTGTGATTTTGCAGGCGGAGAGCATCTATGACCTGCTCAACAGGGCAGACCAAGTCGGGAGTATACTCAAAAACGACAAAGACCTGATAGCCTCTTTGGAAGAGGTATGTACGGAAATCGAACTGACAACGTCGGCGCTTGAGATTGACCTGGAAGATTCGAAGTTGATGTATGCAAATCTGGCTGTGGCAAAATCGCAGCTTGAAAAAGACTTCAACGAATCCCTTGATGTGATGTATGCCTTCGAACACGAAGAGGAGATAACCGCCGCCTCCCTTGCAACATATGAAAAACTGTGGGAAGAAGCGCAGGAGAGAGAGCAAAAGCTTGTAAAAGAGCTGGAAGAGCAGAGAAAACGCGAGCAAGAAGAGCTCAGACTAAAGGCCGAAGCAGAGAGAAAGCGTTTGGAAGAAGAGCTGAAAAATCGGACATACATATGGCCCACCCCCGGTTTTTATTATATAACTTCACAATACGGCTATCGAACGCATCCCATAACCAAAAAACTTAGTTTCCACAATGGAATAGACATAGGTGCGACCTACGGCAGCAGAATCAACAGCATCGCTGCTGGTACAGTCGTCGAAAACAGATATGACAGTGCATATGGCAACCTCGTAAAGGTAGATCATGGCGGAGGGCTGATATCCTTTTACGGACACATGGCATCTAGGTCAAAGCTGGCTGTGGGCACAAAGGTTGTAAAGGGCGGTTTGATTGGCTATATCGGCTCCACGGGACTATCCACAGGTCCGCATCTGCATTTGACGATATATAAAAACGGAGTGACCGTCAATCCGCTCACGATTGTGAAACCATAATTTGAAAGGCTATAAAATGAGAGCATCCGGAAGAGCTACCGCAAGACCCACATGGACACAGCTTATAGCATTTTGTCTTGTTGCTGCAATCCTCACATCACTTTTGACAAGCGTGTTGTTGACAAATAAATACGAAAACCTGCTTGCTGAAAGAGTGGGGGATTATTCAAAGCTGGATGAGATCAGACAGCTCATAGATAAACACTATGTAGGTGAGTATTCCAACGATGAACTCATGGACATGCTGGCATATGGATATATAAACGGCATCAATGACAGATGGGCATACTATACCACTGCGGAGAACTTGGAGCTGTTATATCAAGATAAAAGCGGAACCTATGCGGGGGTCGGCATGAGTGTAACCCTTGATGGGGAGAACGGGATGATAAGCATTATAGAGGTCTATGAAGACTCTCCTGCTCAGGAGGCAGGCATCAGGGCCATGGACAAGCTGTATGCCGTGGAAGATGAGCCTGTTGCCGGTCTTGGTCTGGAAGCCACAGCGGCAAAGGTTCGAGGGGAGCCGGGAACAATCGTCAAACTCACCATCTGGCGTGAGGGTATTTACTATAACTACGATGTTGAGAGGCGCATTGTCGAGCGGCGCAGCGTGAAATCGGAGGTTATCGAGAGCGATGTCGGATATATCAGAATAAGCGAATTCACCGCCGCCGCCGCCGATCAATTTACAGAAAACCTGAATGTACTGATAAATGAAATAAAAATTAAGTCTTTAATTTTGGACGTGCGCAACAACCCCGGAGGATCTCTTGCAACCTTGCTCACAGCTCTTGATACGCTTATGCCCAAGGGCACTATGTTCAAAGAAGTCGACAAAGCGGGCAATTTTCATGAGTATACTTCCGATGACTTTTATTTTGATATACCGATGGTTGTCCTGTCCAACGAATATTCATACAGCGCGGCGGAGTATTTTGCCGCGGTGTTACAAGAGCAAAACTTGGCCTATATCATAGGAAACCCCACTACAGGCAAAGGTGAAGGCCAGCAGACCTTTGAGCTCTCAGACGGTTCTGCCATTACGTTTTCCGTCATAAAATACTACACTCCAAACAATGTAAGTATAGGCGAAAACGGCGGTATTAAACCGGACTTGGATATATTCATGACCGACGAGCAAGTTTCAATGATTGGCAATGTTGAGTATGATGAGGACCCGCAAATACTCGCAGCTTTGGATTATCTGCGCAAAGATACAAACTAAAACCCGAGAAGCCTTGCGCGGCGGATGGGGATGGAGGAAAGGACCGATATGTTCAAACTCGGAGACAATGTTGTTCACCCAAATCATGGAGCAGGTGTTATTGAAAAAATTGTCATTCGTAAAGTTGACGGAATTGACAAGCGATTTTTTGTATTCCGTATGCTTGTGGGTTCTATGACAGTGCTTATTCCATCGGAATCTGTGGATAAAATCGGCCTTCGTCCCATTATAAGCGACTGTGAAGCGGATAGACTCATTGAGTTTATCAAAAACATGGAAATTATAGCGGATGATAACTGGAACAAAAGATACAGACAAAACATGGAAAGACTGAAGAGTGGAGATATGGAAGAAGTGGCTTATGTTGTAAAGTCATTGTCTTTACGGAGCAAAAAGAAACCTCTCTCCACAGGCGAAAGAAAAATACACAACTCCGCAGAGATGATTTTCATCTCTGAGATAGCTATGGCAAAGCTTTTGTCATACGAAGAGGCGCAGACACTGCTGGCGGAGACATTGGATTGCTGCTTTCAAAAAGAGGAAGACAATAAGGAATGAGCAAAGACCTTGGTGTCATTATTTGTGCCGCAGGGCGCTCGGAACGCATGGGCGGCGAAAATAAAATACTGATGGAAATCCTGGGGATACCCGTTATATTGCGCGCTGTGAGCGCGTTTGACGGGTATTTTCGCACGAGGGAGATTGTTGTCGCGACAAGTAGGGAAAGCCGCAGCGAAGTGGAGCGACTTCTTTCGACTGAGAACTGGAGCTGTAAGGTGATCACTTGTCTTGGGGGAGAGTCACGCGCGGAAAGCGTTTCCAACGCGCTGGACTTTATATCCGCCGATGCAGAAATGGTTGCAGTTCACGATGGAGCGCGCGCATTTGTGACGAGAGAGCTCATCGACCGGACATATACAGCCGCAAAATCCCACGGAGCTGCGGTACCTTGTCTATCCGTGAGCGAGGCGACTCATATAGAGGATAACGGGTTTTTAGTCAAATCCATACCGCGAAACCAGGTAAAGCTGGCACAGACACCGCAGATATTTGCGCGGGATATTATACTGTCCGCGTACAGATGGGCAAATAGAGAGAGCTACTTGGTATTTGATGACTGCTCATTGGTGATAAAGGACGGAGGAAAATGCGCCATTGTGGAGGGAGAGGCCGAAAACATCAAGCTCACCACACCGCAGGATTTGGCTGGAATTGAAAGTGCATCAAAAACGCTAAGGGCGAAAGTCGGTGATGGTATGAGGATTGGCCATGGTTATGATGTGCACAGATTGGCAAAGAGCCGTAAGCTCGTTCTGGGTGGTGTTCTTGTGGAAAACAAACTGGGGCTTTTGGGCCACAGCGATGCGGATGTGTTGACTCATGCCATAATCGACGCTCTGCTCGGGGCGGCGGGGCAAAGGGACATCGGACATCTCTTTCCCGACAACGACATCTCATATGCAGGTATATCAAGTATAGAGCTTTTGAAAACTGTGATGGAAAAGCTCAAGGGAATGGATTTTAAAGTAAAAAATATAGACTCAACAATTATCTGTCAGAGTCCGAAGCTTGGCTCATACATACCGCTGATGCAGGCACAAATTGCCGCTGCAGTCGAGGTGAATGCGACGCAGGTCAATATAAAGGCGACCACAGAAGAGGGTCTTGGTTTTACTGGGAAAGGCAAGGGCATAGCCGTGCATGCGGTTTGTCTGCTTATACAAGGGGAGGAAAAATGATGTTGAAAATCGGTATTGTCGGAGCAAGAGCACAATCCACTCTGGCGGGTTTTAAGGCAATTGAAGGTGTTGAGGTTTCGGCTGTCTGCGACCTCGACGAAGAAAGGCTGAATGCCATAGGTGACAAGCACGGCATAAGAAAAAGATATCGCATATATGAAGATATGCTGATGAGTGATATCGATGCGGTGGTGATAGCCACCCCCATGCAACTGCATGTTCCGCAGGCTGTGGCAGCTCTTGAGGCCGGCAAGCATGTTTTGAGTGAAGTTACCGCCGGCGTGACAATGGATGAACTGTGGTGGCTCATAGAGGCCAAGGAAAAGTATAATCGAATCTATATGATGGCCGAGAACTATATCTACACGCCCCAAGTACAACTGGTCAAGGCATTGCGCCAAGCCGGATTGTTTGGGGATGTTTTTTATGCCGAGGGTGAATATCTGCACGATATAACAGATTTAGCAGTTTACCCCGATGGAAAACGCTCTTGGAGGACATATTGGCAACTGGGTAAGCGAGGCAGCTTTTATCCCACACACAGCCTTGGGCCCGTCATGGAGTGGTTTGCAGATGACCGTGTTGTCGAAATTTCATGTTTCGGAACGGGTGGCGGTTTTGTCAAGCCGGAATTTGCACAGGATGAGCTGACTGTGACGATGTGTCGCATGGCCTCGGGTGCCCTTGCCAAAATTGTAGTGGCGTGCAAGGCACCGCGTCCGCACAATATGCACTATTATCTGCTACAAGGCACAAGGGGCTGCTACGAAGCACCGCGAGGCCTTGGCGATGACCATAAGATCTGGCTCTCCGACGAGCCTCTTGATCCCGCCGGCAAGGTGGAGTGGAGGCATCTTTCGGATTTTGAAGAGCATTTGCCCGAGCGATATAGAATAAAGAGTGTAGAAGCCGCAAAAGCGGGACATGGTGGCGGAGACTATTATCTCGTAAAGGAGTTCTACGACGCGATAACCACCGGCACTGAACCCTCTGTGGATGTCTACAGGGCGGCGGAGTGGACAGCAGTCGGCCTGCTCAGTGAGCTGTCAGTGACAAATGGCGGCAGAGCCATCAGTGTGCCACATTTCAGGAAAAACATGCCCAGACAGGAAAAGAAAATCACCTTTTAGGTTTTCGTGCTCGCGATATCCGCATAGTCTCTATTTAGGCATAATATATGGAGAGCTGGTAAAGAAATCGCCATAGCCCCTGGCGGCCTTGCCCGAGTAGGCAAGGGAATAGAGACTGTCGGCACGTTCCTCAAGCAAAGCCAACTGCCTGCAACGGTCGTCAAGCAGTTTCAGTGCGGCGGGCTTTGTGATGATGGGTAAGGTTGCTGTGCTCTTCATTGAATGTAAGAGCGATCTGCCTCTTTTACCGACAGCTAAAAGACGAAGATACGGAGGTGGCATGTCTTGGTCTTGGCGCTTGATGCCCAGATAGGCTGAGAGCAAGATTCTGCGGGCGCGGGCAAGGGTATAGCGTTTGGATTTCAAGGCGCTGAGCAGTTGCTCTGTTGTTGCGGCGGTTTTGGCCGCTTCGAACAGTCTGTTTTCTAGCCCTTCGGATATTTCGGGGATCTCCGACATCTCTTCCTTGGACATCCGCTTCAAAACGGACACAATGGAGCACTCTTGGGCTTCCATTAAAACGGGAAATCTGCCCAGGGTTTGTTCGGTTTTAATATAATCCAGCATGAAGCTTGGCAACGCCAGGATGTCAAGAGGTGCTCCGTTTGAAATATTCTTTCTGATCGCCGAAGCGGAGGCGTATTTTGAAAGTTCCAAGGAGTCATGACCTGCTCCCTTTCTCTTGAAAGTGATGGGTTCGACTCTGCTTTGCAGCATCACCAGGCTGCGTATATATTCTATGCCGAGCAGGTTGTTTGGCGAAAAACATATGTCGCGCAGTTTTGGCGGATACGCACTGCCCAGAGCATGGGCATATGAAAAGCCATGGGATAAAGCCTCTTGCACATTTGTGTTAAATGCTTCTTCAAAGGATGCAAGAGCTGCTTTCTTTAGCACATTTATATCGCCACATTCACTGCCAAAGGAAATATGAGTGGTATTGCCACAAGCTTCCAGCATACTGACGGCGCTGTGGGCAAATACAGGTGCGGAAGCAAGGCAATAGGGCAAGGGAAGTTCAATTACCAAATCAGCTCCCGCATCAACGGCAGCACGGGCGCGGATGTTTTTGTTGACTATTGCATAGTCGCCGCGCTGCACAAAGTTGCCGCTCATAATACAGATGATACCGGCATCCGGATAAAGAACTTTGGTATTGTTGATGTGATATAGATGACCTAAATGCAGTGGATTGTATTCTGCAATAATTCCTACAACCGCCATTTTTAGAAACTCCTTGGAGAGAAAATTTGTATAATGATGCCTTAAGGGCTTGAAAAAAAACGCATAAGAGTGTATCATATTACATTGTGTAGTTCATGCTGAGAAAAAATATATTTTACGATATAATTTTAACATACACATGAGATAAAACAAAGCAAAAAGGGGAAAAGTAATGCTTATTCTCGTCATCAACACAGGCAGTTCATCGCTAAAATACCAGTTATTTGATATGGCAGAAAACATGGTGGTGGCAAAAGGTTTATTTGAACGAATCGGAATACCGGGTGGCAGGGCGATAATCAGTGCCAACGGCGGCGAGGCTTCTATCAGAGATATAGATATGAAAACTCACACCGAAGCCATACGCATTTTAACAGAAAATTTGACTGCGTCTGATACGGGTGTTATCAAATCTATGTCGGAAATAGATGCGGTGGGACACCGCGTACTCCATGGAGGTCAAAAATTTTCACATTCTGTTTTTATAGATGACAGTGTCATTGAAGCCATAGAAGAATGCATACCTCTTGGGCCTTTGCACAACCCTGCAAACCTGATGGGCATTCGCGGTTGCGCCGAAGTCATGAAGGGAGTGCCGCAAGTTGCGGTCTTTGACACAGCATTTCATCAGTCAATGCCGGAAAAGGCATATATGTATGCTCTGCCCTATGAATACTATAGAAAATATGCAATTCGTAGATATGGCTTCCACGGTACAAGCCATCGTTATGTATCAGCCCGAGCTGCACTTATGATGGACCGCAAACCCGAGGAGGTCAAAGTGATAACTTGTCATCTTGGGAATGGCTCGTCAATTGCGGCAGTTGCTCACGGAAAAAGTGTTGACACTTCAATGGGGTTGACACCGCTTGAAGGTCTGCCGATGGGCACACGATCGGGCAGTATCGATCCTGCCATATTGGGGTTTTTAAGCGAGCATGAAAATCTGAGTACAACAGAAATTATCAACATACTCAACAAAAAATCAGGTGTGCTTGGCATTTCGGAGTTGTCCAGCGACTTCAGAGATTTGGATAAGGCCTGCGAGAGCGGGAACAGACAAGCGGCCCTTGCCTTGGAGATGTTTACTTATTCCGTCAGGAAATACATCGGCTCATACGCCGCGGCTATGAGTGGTATGGATGCAATTGTGTTCACGGGCGGAATAGGAGAAAACAACGCAGAAATCCGAAGAAATGTTTTAAAAGGGCTCGAATTTATGGGTGTCAAAATTGACAACGAAAAATCCCATTTGAAAATTAAAAACACAGACATAGCAGCTCCCGATTCCGCTGTAAAGGTCTTTGTGATAGAAACAGATGAGGAGCTTGTCATTGCCTCAGATACAGTCCAGCTGATGATTGAGGGGGATCTTGGCAAAAAGCAAAGCGAGTAGAGTACGCACATTGCTCATGATTATCAGCTCATAAAAGTTTATATAGGGTGGACGGTTTCAGCTTAAATGCCGAACGAAGAGGGAACGGGGTGCAAATCCCCGGCGGTCCCGCCGCTGTAATGGAGGAGTGTTTTCCAAAGGGTGCGCAGTATAAAACGCGCATCTTGGCCACTGTGTTAGAACATGGGAAGGCGTGAAAACATGATGATTCCGGAGCCAGAAGACCTGCTGTTCACCCGAGGAAGCATGGAATTTCGCGGAGTACGAATTTGATTGCACCGACTTAAAGGGGATGCCCCTTTTGTTGTCATGCTTTCACCCGCGAAGACCAACAGTCTTTGCGGGTTTAAAATATCCATTACAAAAACAAGAGGTGAAAAAATGAAAAAAACAGCAATTAGTTTAATTGTCATTGTATGCATGATGCTGACCTTTGCCTCCTGCACGTCTGAGGAGAAAAAACCTGTGTATTATGAAAACGTCAGTTCCAGTCTTGAGATGAATCTTTCATATTATGATGCAGATAAAGTTTTAACTGACTGGTGGGAGGTCATTGCCCTCTCCGGTGCCGGAGTGGATTTGTCCGCAAAAGGTTTCACAATACCTGAGCTTGATTTGGAGAGTATTGAAAGCCCTTCGGCATATGCCAAGAGCATTTTAAGCTTACTATCTATCGGAGAAAACCCGAAGACCTATTATGACAAATCTGATTTGGTGACAGAACTCATCGCTCTACAAAAGGAAGACGGTTCTTTTGGTGATTATCCCAATGAACACATATACTCAATCATCGCTCTGGAAACAGTTGGCAACACGACGTATAACCGCGATGGAGCCATGGGGCATCTTGTGTCAATCAGTCTTGAAAATGGAGGATATAATTATTTTGGAGATGATCCCGATCCGGATTTGACAGGCATCGCCCTTACGGCGTTGGCACTTTTTAAAGATAATCCGAAGATAGAGGAAGTGGCACAAAAAGCCATTACATGGCTTGGAGAGGCTATGAGTGATGAGGGCACATACCCCTCAGCTTGGGAAGAGGGCGTTGAACCGAGTGAATCCGTTGCTGCTGTCATTTCAGGTCTTGTAGCTTATGGTGTGGATATGGAAACAGCACCATTTTTATCTCTTGTGGACTCGCTGTTGACTTACCAGACAGCAAACGGTGGTTTTGGGCATGCTGATGATTCGGCCGATGATTTTTACGCCTCGTATCAAGCCTTAATAGCGCTTGCGGAATTGAAAGCCGGAAAGAGCATCTACTCTTTTTTTATGTCGGTGATAACGAAGTAAAGAAAGAGAGCTTCGTTGTCGATTATAAAATAACAGGATTTGATGGAGAAGTGATTTTAGCTAAGTCCATTGAGGTTGCCGCCGGCGCTACAATTTACGATGGTCTGGAAAAGGTATGCGGATCGGAAAACATAAAGCTTGTAAAAAAGGGCAGTGGGGCCTTTATCTATATCTTAGAGATAGACAATCTTGCGGAGAGACAACACGGTCCGCTGTCGGGATGGGTCTACGCAGTGGATGGAGTTTATGCCACCAAGGGTTTGGGAGGCGTAAAGCTGGAACCCGGCGGTGAGATTTGGCTGTATTATTCACAGGATATGGGTATGGATTTTATTAGCGAGTTGGATTACAATTAGCAAAGTTGTTTTAGTTTTACAGCAGACTGATGGCGCCACGCAGTAAAGGGGCGCCATTGGCTTTTTACTAAAGGTAACCTCTAATAATTGATTTTTTAAATTGATATTTTGCAGTTCAGGCA
>CAYTOF010000034.1:0-22548 GCA_964439435.1 uncultured Oscillospiraceae bacterium | reverse complement strand
AATCTACTCTACTCGAATGATGTTCTTGAACAATTTCTATTATCATCTACAAAACTTTAAAAATTACAGCTGTTTTGATTGACATTTCAATCTCAATCTGTTATACTTATTTTTGTTCATGTCAAGCGGCACCATAGCCAAGCGGTAAGGCAGAGGTCTGCAAAACCTTTACTCCCCAGTTCGATTCTGGGTGGTGCCTCCAAAATTCTTACATAACAAATACCCCCTGACCATTTAGTCGTTCAGGGGGTATTTGTTATCATTATAATATTATTACATGCTTATTTTTGTTTCTTTTTTTCGATTTTCACACCCAGTCTTGTCAATACAGGCTCATCTTTGTTGCGTTTAAACAACAATATCAACTGTGCAGTGAGAGCCAATACCGCTACAGCCGCTATCATAATAAGTGCTGTATAAAGCGACATTTCAAACTTTGCTGAAATTTCACTTTTGGCATTTTCCCAAAGCATAACCGCGATAAGGGCGTTTAGGAAGTCTAACACAACATAAACCGCAGCTGCGGGCAGGATATAGAAGATAGCATTTGTAAAGTAGTAGCGATTATTTTTATAATTGAAAATAAAATGAAGAATTGTCAAGATGATTGGCAATCCCAATGCCGCCATTATCATATTGATAAAAACAAGTGCATTGGTGCCAATAAAACCTATCTCAACTGTCACCGGGAAAAACATCAGCATGCTTGCAAAAAACCATAAAACTGTAAATATTACTTGCGACAGAATAACAGGAAAATAAGATAAAAAAGTGAGAGGTGAGCTGTCTTTCCATATTTTCAAGGTGTTCTTAATAATTCCACCTTGCCCATATCTTTGCTCTATTTCATCTTTTTCTGCTTCTGTTAGTACTTCAACATTGCTTACCTTCTTATGGGATGGCGTTTGCTTTGAAGATGATTTCTTGTTCTTATGCTTTTGTTTTTTGGATACTTTGTGTTTTTTCGACATTTTATCCTCTCAATTCCCATTATTATTCATATTCGATTGTCTATATGATCTCCATTTGTCACTAGAGCAATACCTGCTCCAGTACATTAAAGATATCCTCGCGCACGAGCTCCTTTTTGTCCGGAGCATCCCATAAAACAGTTTTACCACATGCTATTTTTTCAAGTAATGTTCCGAATTCTTTCACTGAAATCACATTGAATTTTCCTGTTATCGGTAATCCAATGGAATAAGCATAGAGCATTCCTGCAGAAACCGCACGGCCAGGCATCATTAAAAACTCTTTCTCACTGCGGATATTTATATCGAACTCGGCTGTTTTGTTGAAAAGGCGGGACTGCATATAGTCAAGCATAATTGCAGGCGGAATAAGCGAAGCATATAGTTCACATCGAATGACGTGCTTGGCAAGATTCAGTTTGTTGTTTCTATAACAAATTGTTTGCCCGGCATTGAGTAAACTGCGTGCTGATTCAAATGATTTATTCTCTGGGCCAACATCCAAAAAGGGCTTGTTTGAAATCATTCTTTTGACACTCATAAATTTATAGCCGGCTCTCTGAAGTAAATTTAAAACTTCAGGTAAGGCATAAATTGTAGGACAATCTTGATTTATTCTGTCGGGACCACCCATCAAACGTATAATTTTACCTGAGTAGTAATTTATGTCATACGCTAAGCTTTCAGAAAATTGGCGTATGATTTTTTTGCCGGCATCTTTCACCGGGATGTTTGATACAAATGCTCTTGCGTATTCGTGAGCAAACCCAATCTGTTGACTTGGGATTGCACTTAGGACATCGAGAGTAGTTTTTCCATCCTTAAATCTCCAAACTTTGCTGGGAGGTGATACTAATGCTATCTTATCGTCCGTTAGTTCCTTGATGAGTTTTGAAAACTTACAAATATCATAATAATAATCAATAGCATTTGGAAATATCTTTTTTCTTGTAAAGAATTTTTCGCCTGTAGAAGGGATGGTACCTCCTTCTAAGATGATGCCATGCTTTTGTTTGAAAATTTTGATTAATAACTCAGGATTTTCTTTTACACCACCAAGGAACTTTGGCACCTGTAGAGAATGTGATGATATGTCTCCATATACCAGAAAAGATGACTCAATCTTATATTCATCTAATATATTTAAAATTCTATTAGTAATATCATTCGTATGACATGGGCTTTCATCAAAAACAATCGAAATTGTTCGTTCGTCTTTTTCTGTGTAAACCTTTGAGATTTTTCGGGAGGGTGACAAAATATTTGCTCCCGCAAGATCATAGGTCAAATCCCCCACTCCTTAGGCGTTTCTTTTATAGCACTGACAATATAATGCTATTCCCATCAGATACAACTGAAATCATATCGAGCTCAGTGTCATAAGAAGCAATTATCAATGCTGCAGCTGCATCTTCTACTTCTTTTTGGATTAGTCTTCTTAAATTTCTCGCGCCATATTTAACAGAAAATGATTTTTTCGCAAGATAATCTATTGCAGATTCATCCCATCCGAATTTTATGCTACGAGTAGAAAGAGATTCTTTAATTTCATTCATCATGATCTCTGCAATTTTTTTGAAGTTATCTTCTGTAAGATGGTTGAAAGTAATAATCTCATCAATTCGGTTTAAGAATTCAGGGCGCATTATTTCTTCAAGAGCTTTTAGGGTTTTTTGTTGGGTTTGAATTTCTTCGCTCTGTGCAAAACCTGCCAAAGCTGTCTTGTGCTGGCTCCCGGCATTAGTAGTCATAACAATTATCGTATTTTCGAAGTTTATTGTTCGACCGTGAGCGTCAGTTATACGCCCTTCATCAAGTATCTGAAGGAGAATATTTAAAACATCCGGATGTGCCTTTTCAATTTCGTCAAACAAAACTACGCTATAAGGTTTTCTTCTGATTTTTTCTGTCAACTGCCCTGCCTCATCATAACCGACATATCCGGGTGGAGCTCCTATAATGCGCGAAACAGAGTGTTTTTCCATAAACTCTGACATATCTAAGCGTATTAGAGATTCTGGCGAATCAAATAAATCCATAGCGAGGCGGCGTACTAACTCTGTTTTGCCAACTCCTGTTGGACCTGCGAAAATGAAGGATACAGGCTTTTTCTTAGAGGAAATGCCGGCACGGCTCCTTTTAATAGCAGCTCCAACAGACACTATCGCTGCATCTTGACCTATTATATGCTTTTTCAAACGCGATTCAAGTTCATTTATGCGCCGGTATTCTGTTTCACTTATTTTAGAAGCCGGGATTTTTGTCCACAGCTCAATCACTCGAGCAAGATCCTCCAAAGTCACCGGTAAGCGCAAGTTGCTTATTTTATCCAATTCACTTTGGACAGACAGTTCTCGGCTTCTCAAATCTGCCAGTTCTCGATAAAGTTCCTCACTGTTTTGTGCGATTTTATCTTCACGTTCATCTTTAATTTCTTCTAAGTTGCGTAAAAGTGAGTCACGCTGGACAAGATCCTTATTTCTCAAGTTAACAGCAGACCCGGCTTCATCAATGAGGTCAATTGCTTTGTCAGGTAAATTACGATCTGTTATATATCTTTCTGAAAGCAAAACGGCTTGTCGCGCAATTTCATTGGTAATTGTGACAAGGTGAAAATCTTCATAATAATTTTTGATGCCAAGTAAAATTTTTACACTATCTTCAATGGAGGGTTCTCCAATGATAACAGGTTGAAAACGCCTCTCAAGTGCAGCATCTTTTTCTATATATTTTCTATATTCATTAAAAGTCGTTGCACCAACAACTTGGACCTCACCGCGTGATAAGGCAGGTTTAAAAATATTGGCGGCGTTCATGGATCCTTCTGCGTCGCCGGCTCCTACTAAATTATGAACTTCATCAATGACCAAAATTATATTTCCAAGCCTTTTAATCTCATCTACAAGTCCTTTCATTCTACTTTCAAATTGCCCACGAAATTGGGTGCCCGCAATGCAAGCGGTCAAGTCAAGTAACCAAACTTCCTTTCCTGATAGTTTTGCAGGAACTTCACCTGCTGTAATCCTAAGGGCAAGTGCCTCAGCAATGGCCGTTTTACCAACACCTGGTTCTCCAATAAGGCATGGGTTGTTCTTTTGCCGCCGATTTAATATCTGTACGATGCGCTCTATTTCTTCAGCTCTACCGACTATTCGATCGATTTTACCTGCGAGCGCTTTTTCGTTTAGATTTACACAATAGTTATCCAAATATTTTGTTTTTCGTTTTTTTGTCTCTTTTTCCCTTACATCCTGTGTACTCTTAGTTTTGCGTTGTTTTTCAGAAGGTTGCTCTTCATTTTCCTGAGATTGCCGTTGGGCGGAAAAAAGCCTATCCAAAAACGGAAATGTCGCAGAATTGGTAGAATTGTCTTCTTCTATCTCGTCATCTGATTTTTCCAAATCACCTATCACAGTCATCATTTCTTTCGACATATTTTCAAGGTCTTCATCTGTTAAGCCCATTTTTTCCATCATATCGTTAACAGGTTTTATTCCGAGTTCTCTTGCGCATTTCAAACATATTCCTTCATTTTTTTGCACACCATCATCAATTTTTGTTATAAACACAGATGCTATGTTTTTTTTGCATCTTGTACAGATCATCATTTTTTCCATAATAATTCCATTTCTCAAGTATTATCTACTGCCGATGCTATGAGTCAACAGTAAAGTACAGTGTTTATTGTCATTTTGTTTTTTTGTTGTTCTTTGAAATCATCATTAGATATTTTACAATATACATAATCAGCGCTGTTACGGCTAATATTGTCACTACCAAGAACACTGCATTGAAAATTCCCGGCGCGACTTCGTCAGTGATTTTGCGCAAAAATATTGCTGCAATAATTGACAATGTCATAAGAAAGGATACAGTTTTTCCAAACCAATTCGAAGGGAGAACATCATCCATTTTGTTTACCATAAAAACACCACCAAGTATCATAGTCAATTCTTTACCTATAAATATAAGACATAGCGATGTCGGAATTATACTTTTCAAAGCTAAGCATGCCAAGGCTGTCGCTTGTAAAAGCTTATCCGCCAATGGGTCCAAAATGCGACCAATCTTTGTAATTTTATTATATTTCCTAGCTATATATCCATCTGCCACATCAGTTAACGCTGCGATAATAAAAATTATCCCAGCATATAAATCCGAATGCTTCATCGAAGACATAAATATTACTGCAAAAACCGGAACTAATGTCAAGCGAAACAGTGATAAGAAGTTTGGAATGTTCATGTGTAGCCCCTGTCTTTTCTATTTTAAATCATGACTGTCATCTATTCAAGTGCTTAAATGTAAATCTTTATTCATAGTACATATGGATTAACACGGTTTCTTATGATTTATCCCAGCATACCCATAAAAGGATTTATCGAATTAAAGAACTTTATCATAACAGATTTTTCAACAAGCAGTTTTGTCAAGTCTGTATCCATACTGATATCCAACAGTGGGAGCCCCCATGAAATGATAAAGGAAAAAATAAATACAGTAATAATTCCATATATAAGCCCGATGCTTAAACCGGCAATTTTATTTATCATACCCAAAACGGGTAAAGATAGAGCGTTATCAATCAATGTTGTCAACAACAATGATATAAGCCAAAATACAACCAGCAAGAATATAAAGACAATTATTTCCGTAAAAAGTCTGTCTATTTCAGGGGTTAATTGTCGAGAAATTGATTCTGTGGTACTATGTGCTGTCTCAAGAAAAAATTTTTCAACACTTAAGGAGGCTTTTTCCGGCAATCCCCATGTGGTCAGCATTTCACTTAATGAGATTTCTTCAAGTCTTGCTAAATTGACATTTAAATAAGAGGAGAGTTTTGTTCCGATTCCCGGCATGGGAAGAGATTGTGCAAGAGATGGGGCGATAACTCCACTGAACATTTTAGCAAGAAATATCGAGAGCAACATCAAAGCCAGCTTAATCACACTTTTAATTATGCCACGCTTATACCCTCTCCATATTGCAAAAGTCAGCAACAATATTAAGAGTGCATCGATAATGAATGCCATAATAGCCCTCCATTAGTTTAGAATCCAAAGTTTATGTTATTAATACACTTCCACCACTTATAATTACAATTGAACCATCGTTTAGAATGAAAACCTTACTGACAATATTTTCAGGGGATATCAATCTCTTTAAATCCAATTTTGAGCCATAAACATAAATCATATCATCGCAATGCAGTGCGAGTTTACCATTTGCCGCTGACATTGATTTAACTTCTCCATTTAGAGTCTGAGTATAATATTTCTGATTTTCGAAATCTACACTAACCAGTAAGCTTTCATTTTTTGCCTCAGCAGAGGATAAAAGTAGGAATACATTGTTGTTTTGATCCAATGCATATCCAAATAGATTAATGTTGTTGTATTTGTATTCATCGATTTTCTCCCCAATAAAATTGAAAATTCGGAGATTGTCGGCACAAATTGCCAATATCATTTTGTTAACTGTAATTATTTCAACTATATAGTCGTCAGCCGAGAGTTCTTGGCTTATATTGTCTTTTGATGTGTCGAAAATTAGAATCGATGACATGAGGTGACCTTCTGCGATTTTGTTTACAGCCACAGCTATCGTTTTGCCGTCTACGGATGTATCTGCGCTCTTTGCATAATAATCATGTGTCCTCCAGCGAAATTGGAGTGCTAGATTTTTGTCATAAATACTTACAGCGCATTTATATCCCTCTGTCTCAGTTATGACGGAAACAAAACCTTGCCTGTTAATCTTGACTTCGATTATTTTCCCTTCTACTTCAGTTCTGGCAATTTCACCATTTTTATCCAGTACAACTATCAATTCGCCTTCGAGATCAAAGGCAACAACCATTTTCCCGGCAATATAAAGAGAAGGTTTTGAAAACTGACAAGATACAATAAATCCATCCTTACCACTCACTGTAGCATATCTTATAGATTTTGTTGTAGCAATAGCCAATCCCTTTTCATAAGCCGCATATACGGCTGTCCCTTTTGTCAAAACATCCACAGCACCGCCGATTTTAGTCAATGAGCCACTCTCATTATTCAGAACAACAACCTCTCTAAAGTTTGACGGAGTAAAAAACTCCCAATTTTTGTATACAACAAAGGCAACAGCGATTATGACAATTGTCATGGCAACTATTTTGATGCTATTTTTTGCTATATTAAAAAACTTGTTTCGTTTTTTTCTTCTATTTACCAACTTGGATAAATGGTGAACTGATTCCGCTGTATTTATATCAGTTGAAGGGGTTTTGGAGTCATCTATTTTGTTTTTTGTTTCCAATGACATAAAGATCCTCCATCAATTTTCTATTCTGCTTTATTATACTATTCCCATAATCCCCGGTTTTTCACTATACCAAGCACGATTGAAATACAATCCCTCAGGTCCCATAGTTATGCCTGCTTTTTTTCTGTCACGGTCTTGTATTATCTCCGAAATTTCATCGATGGCAATTTTTCCATCTGACACATAAAGAAGAGTTCCGGCAATAATTCTTACCATGTTGTATAAAAATCCATCCGCACAAATATTAATCTCAACCTCTTCTTTTCCGCCATTAATCTGGCATGAGTAGATTGTTCGCACAGTTGTTTTCACTTGACTTCCTGCTGCTCGAAATGCAGTAAAATCTTTTGTTCCCAATAAATAACCGGCAGCAGAGCGCATTTTATCTACATCCAATGGCAGTGGGTGAAAAGCAGCTCTATCGTTCATGAATGGATCCGGAATCTTTGAGTGATATATTTTATAAATATATTCTTTTTTCAAACATGAAAATCTGGAGTGAAAATCCATTGGGACTTCTGCTGCTTGCATAATAGATATTTCTTTTGGCAAGAATTGAAGCATGGCTAAAGGGAAACGCCCTGGTGGTATTTTCATACTTGATTTGAAGTTAGCGATAAATTCCAAACCGTGAACTCCGGCATCTGTTCTTCCACATCCGACCAATTCCGGAAATGGATCTTCGCCGGTAGCTTTTTTAATGGATTTTGATACTGTGTCTTGAATGGTAATGGCGTTTTTTTGAGATTGCCATCCATGAAAAACACTTCCATCAAATCTTAGCGCAATAGCATAGTTTTTGAGTTTATCATTTGAATGGATTTCTTTAGTCATATACCAATCATTCCAAGAAATATTACACCTGTTTGGAAAACTAAAAATACAAACAATGCAAGGAAATCCAATATGGAAACTTTCATCAATCTGTATTTAGTTCTGCCCTCTCCTCCTCTATAGCATCGGCACTCCATGGCAGTTGCCAGTTCATCAGCACGTCTAAAAGCACTTACAAAAAGAGGTACGAGTAAAGGAATCAAAGATTTTGCTCGTTTTATAATGTTTCCACTTTCAAAGTCGGCTCCTCTGGCTCGCTGTGCAGACATTATTTTTGATGTTTCTTCAATAAGTGTCGGAATAAAGCGCAGTGCAATTGTCATCATCATTGCTAATTCATGGACCGGAAACCGAACCACTTTCAGTGGAGCCAAAAGCCGTTCTATAGCATCGGTCAGCATTATTGGCGATGTTGTATATGTGAGCATAGAAGTACCGGTAATTAAGAATACTATTCTCAACATCATGAAAAATGCATATTTCAGACCTTCGGCGGTTACAGTTATAAAGCGCCACTCAAATAATATTGTTTCTCCTCGCGTAAAAAAGACATTTAATACGGCGGTGAAGACAAGAAATATAATAATTGTGCGAAGGCTACGTAGAATTATTCTCACTGAAACCCGGGAGGATAAAATGATGTATAAAAGCAAAGCAAAAGTCAATGCATATCCACCGAGAGTTTTTGCAGTAAATACCATAACTATATATAACATGGTAAAAATCAATTTAAAGCGCGCATCTATCCTGTGAATAACTGAGCTCCCGGGATAGTATTGGCCGAGCGTAATGTCTTTAATCACAATTACCACCTCCGATTTTATGTTCCTTTAAGAGGCGAGCCGCTGTTTCATAATCAAAAACTGAGGTTTCAATATCTACGCCCAAATTATTCAATCTGTATAAAACTCGAGATACAAAAGGCACTTGCAGTCCTGCTGCTTCAATTTCTTTTTTTTGCGCAAATACATCCTTTGTATTTCCATCAATTGCGATTTCTCCGTTTTTCATAACGATGATCCGTTGTGAAATACGAGCAATTTCATCCATATTATGGGATACAATAACAACAGAACGATCGCCATCTGCATGATAAGATCGTATATTGTCGATGAGCTCCTCGGTACCTCTGGGATCAAGGCCTGCTGTGGGCTCGTCAAGAATTAGCAGCTCTGGCTCCATTGCCAGGACTCCGGCAATAGCAGCACGTCTCTTTTGCCCTCCCGAAAGTTCAAAAGGCGATTTGTTCAATAAATGGTCGTCAAGCCCAACCGTTTTTGCTGCGGTTATAACTCTATTGTCAATTTCATCTTTTGTCAGTCCCATATTTGTTGGACCAAAAGCAATATCTTTAAACACGGTTTCTTCAAACAACTGATGTTCAGGAAATTGAAACACCAAGCCGACTCGAAAACGAATTTTGCGTATTTGTTTTGGTTTTTCCCAAATATCTACCCCATTCAACAATATCCTGCCCGAAGTGGGTTTGAGCAGTCCATTAAAGTGACTGATAAGCGTAGATTTTCCCGAGCCTGTATGCCCCATCACGCCAATGAAGCTACCTGATTCAATCGATAAATTAATGTTGTTTAGTGCACGAAGCTCAAAAGGTGTTTTCGGGCTATATATGTGTGTTAGGTTTTCACAAGTAAGTAAGGCCATCTATATACACCTCGAGTCTTGCAACCAATTATAAATCCGATCTGCACATGTCTCTTCGTCTAGACTATTTAGCATAATATCTGCCCCTAAGTTGTTCAAAGCATACAACAACCGTACCGAGGGAGGAGCATCCAATCCAACAGTACGTAGATTTTCCACATCAGTTAAAACCGTTTCCGGTATACCATCCATATGGATGCATCCATTGTTTAATACAACCACCCTATCAGCAGTAGTGGCTTCGTTTATATGGTGGGTTATTAGTATGACTGTCAGATTGTACCGGCGCTGCAAGGCAAGGATAGTTTCTAATACTTCATCTCGTCCTTTTGGATCTAACATGGCTGTAGGCTCATCGAGTACAATGCATTCGGGTCGCATTGCCATAACTCCGGCTATAGCTATTCTTTGCTTCTGTCCTCCGGAAAGAAGATGAGGCGCGTGGTCTTTATAATCAATCATCCCAACAGCATTTAATGAGTCATCGACTCGCCTGACAATTTCATCTCGTGGCAAGCCTAAATTTTCCGGTGCAAAAGCAATATCTTCGTCTACCACCGACGCAATTATTTGATTGTCTGGATTTTGAAAAACCATACCCACAGTCTGCCTTATCTCAAAAAGCAGATTTTCGTCTTTCGTATCCATACCCTTAATTAGGCAACGCCCACCTGATGGTAAGAGAATTGCATTGAAATGTTTTGCAAGTGTTGATTTACCAGAACCATTGTGCCCAAGTATAACTGTGAAACTTCCTTGTCTGATTTCAAGATTTATTCCACCAAGAGCTTCATTTGAAATTGTATTATCGCCTTCATTGTACACAAATGAAAGGTTTTCAGTTGCTATAATAATATTATCCATTACTACCCAATCTCGTGTGCAAATACCGCCAATACATATAATGGGCACACTATCTTATTGTAAACATTCGAAATCATAGAGCACTCCAACCTGTGCTCGCTCCACACGGTAAAACAACTCCTGTGGATTTTACACGTAGACCAAGCTCATAGCCATTAACACTGCCCTTTGCCTTATCTTTCATGGTTTTTTCCAGCATATATCCTACGGTATTTGGCGACAGTCCTGCTGAGTAGGTATTGATAAGCACAAAAAGGGGATTTTCAGACAATAACCCACATGCTGTTTCTATCAAGTTTTCAAGATGAGCTTCGATGCGCCACATTTCTCCAGATGGTCCCCTGCCATAACTGGGCGGATCCATTATCACACAATCATAACGACTCCCTCTGCGTGTCTGCCTAGCTAAAAACTTACTACAATCATCGACAATCCAGCGGATTGGTTTATCTTGAAGTCCAGAAAGCATAGCATTTTCACGCGCCTGAGTAACCATGCCTCTGGCAGCATCTACATGACATACATCTGCTCCCGCAGCAGCAGCGGAAAGGGATGCCGCTCCTGTGTAGGCAAACAAATTTAAAAGAGAGGCCCTCTTACGCTTACTGATTTGTTCTCTTATCCAGTCCCAATTAGCGGCCTGCTCCGGGAAAATACCTGTGTGTTTGAAACTCAATGTGCGTACATTAAAAAAAAGATCCTTGTACGAGATTGTCCATGCTGGTGGCAAATCGTATTTTTCCCACTTGCCTCTTCCTTTTCCAGACAAAACATACCGTGCATTTGGTCTGTTCCATAATTCAATATTTGTTGTTTTCTTCCAAATTACTTGTGGATCAGGTCTGACAAGGATATATTTCCCCCATCTTTCAAGTCGTTCACCGTCACCGCAGTCAAGCAGCTCATAGTCATTCCAACCATCGCTGACAAACATTTCTCCTCCACTACAACTCATCCAATGTTATTTCATTTTATTAAATAATTTTATCATCTGAGCCTACCTTCGTCAAGCTATATCTCTATATTTTAGCTCGAACAATGTTTAGCTAAATCATTCCTGATGTTTTCGCGTTTAAACAGCATCTGGAGCAATAATTAAGTGATGTTAATGATATAATTCTTTCTAGTTTTGAATTTCTCCTACAAGTTCATCATTAGAAATTCCGGTAACTAAAACTCTGTACACTTGATTTGTTTTTGCCTCTCCAGATGCATTTAAATATATTTTATTTTGAGTGTAGCCCCCGATTGATTCATTTTCTTTCTTTGGTTTTTCCAAAAGAACATTATGGTACAAACCAATTTGTTTTTTTAGAAATTCGCGACGATTTAAGAGAGAGAGTTTGGCTATTTCCGAACATCTGTTTTCTTTTTGTTTTTTTGTTACTTCGTCAGATAGTTGACATGCTGCAGTACCCGGCCTCTGTGAGTATGGGAATACGTGCAGTCCTCCGAGGCCGTGTTTTTTTATAAAAGTGTATGTTTTTGAGAATTCCTCTTCCGATTCACCAGAAAATCCACATATTATATCTCCGGTAATGTTTGCATTTGGAAAATTTAAGTTAATCAACGAGATAGCATTTGCAATATCAGCAACGCTATAATGCCTATTCATGCGGGCAAGTGTTTCATCACATGCGCTCTGAATAGATAGGTGAAAATGCGGGCATAAATTATCATAGATCCTAATTTTTTTGCAAAACTCTTCTGTAATAATCGATGGTTTTAATGAACCCAATCCGATTCTTACATCTGGTATAGAAAGACACAGTTTTTCTACTAAATCCGCTAAATCGGGCTTTCCCATTAAATCTTTTCCATATGAAGATATTTCTATACCGGTTAAGATTATCTCTTTAAAGCCTATTCGCGCTAACTCTTCTCCTTCTTCAATCGCTTTGTTCATAGGCAATGAGCGTACACCGCCTCGCGCATACGGTATTATACAATAAGAACAATAGTTATCACAGCCATCTTCTACCTTCAAAAGTGCGCGCGTCCTTCCGTGTAGTCCCCCTGCTGGAAGCCATTCTTGACCATTTTCAGTTAGATTTTCAAGCTTAGTTTCGGTATTATGCAATCCACCATTTTTCGAGTTCAAAATATTAGATAATTTATAAACAAAAGACACGTGATTTCTGTTTCCCGTCACAATGTCCACACGCAAATCATTTTTTAACGTTGATGGGTTCAGCTGCGACATGCATCCACAAACAGCAATAAGAGCTTCCGGATGATCACGCCGCATTTTTCTGATTATTTGACGCGATTTTTTATCCGCAATTGATGTAACTGTACATGTGTTTATAATATAGGCATCTGCTTTATCTGAATAGTGCACTATCTCAAAGCCTCTATCCATCAAAAGCTTCTCCATTGCTTGACTTTCACTCTGATTTGTTTTACAACCCAATGTATACACTGCTACTTTCAGTAACATTTTTCCTCCGCAAGTAAAATTCAACAAATTATTTGTAAATAGTATTGATATTTGGACATTATAATGATAAAATATATTATAGATAAAGAAATGAAACATAGTAAAGAAAGGAATATTTATGAAAAGCAACATTAGACTTTTAAGTATAAACGATGTCAAAGAATTCGTTAACGCAGCTTGCGCTGCCGACTATGAGATAGACTTAGTGTCAGGCAGGTATACCATTGATGCAAAATCTATCATGGGTATCTTCAGTCTCGATTTAACAAAGCCCATTGAAATGCATCTCCACACAGACGACGAAGAAAAAGGTAACGCTTTCTTGGAAAAAGTAAAAGACTATTTAGTATGAGTTTTATTTTAGCATACCAGTCTCCGCCGGAATTTTATGTTCCGGCGGTTCTTTGTTTTATGATTCCCAGAACTATGTTCTCATAACAATTTGCATTCAGATATACTTACAAACAAATTATATTGTTTACTAAAATTAACTGGCCTTAGTATCAGTGACCATTAACTTGACATAGGTTTCTTTGCAACACATGCGATCCATCCGTTTTTTTCAAAGACTTCTTCAATAGAAAATCCGGATTTTTCAAGCTTCTTGAGTGTTTCAGGCTTCCGGGTATCTATTATGCCGGATGCAATAAATACTCCCCCGTCTTTAATAAGATCATATGCTAGGTCTGATAGTTGGATGATGGCATCAGCAACAATATTTGCACAAACGATATCTGCACTGTCTTTGTGTATTCGGAGTTCATGATTTCTTTCGTTTACTAAATCAGCGCATATGAAATCACATTTGTCCGCAACACCATTGATGATTGCATTCTTTTTTGCCATTGCTACTGCAAGCTCATCTATATCAATTCCTATTGAATGTGAGGCGCCAAGCAAAACGGCACAAACTGACAATATTCCACTGCCACTCCCAAAATCAAAGAGATACTCATCGCCCTCTATATACTTTTCTAAAGCTTCTAAGCACAGACGCGTTGTCTCATGAGTTCCGTTTCCAAAGGCCGGTCCCGGTTCTGATAGAAATACAATTCTATCAGTTTTATTTTCAACTATCTCCCAACTGGGCATTATTAACAACTTTTTTCCAACTTCAAAGGGCTTATAATACTTTTTCCACGCGTTGCTCCAATCATTATCATCAACTTTATCAACTTCGATTTTGAGTGAACCAAACTTTATATCATTTCTTCTATCTCGCAGGGCTAAGAGCTCTTTGGGCAATAATTCTAGTGCTTCAAGTCCTTCCTTGTTGTTTCTTGTAAATATGACAACTCGGCTTGTGTATTTTATGTTGTCCAGTAGTTCTTCGTCCACAAAGTCCCAATATCTTTTGTTGTCATTAAGGAGGCTTAAAAATTCGTCTTCATCGATAATAGAGATATCATCCAATCCAAGGGCGATTAGTAAATCTGTTATTGGTTCTATTCCCTCGTGGGTAGTCTCAATGCCAATTGCTAAGTATATCATAATCATTCAAAGAGGCCAAGGAAATCAAGTGTGCTGAAATAGTCACTTGGGGTCTCGGCGCGTCGTATAAGTTCTACACTACCATCTTCTCGCAGTAGGAGTTCTGCTGAACGCAATTTTCCATTATAATTATATCCCATTGCATGTCCATGTGCCCCTGTGTCATGAATATAAACATAATCACCGATTTCAACTTTTGGCAAAGGTCTATCTATTGCAAATTTATCATTATTTTCACACAACGAACCAGTAACATCATATGTATGGTCATTTTGTTCATTTTCTTTACCCATTACAGTTATATGATGGTAAGCTCCATACATAGCAGGACGCATCAAATTGCACGCTGTCGCGTCCAGGCCCAAATAGTTCTTATAGGTATCTTTTTTATGTATCACTTGAGAAATAAGGGCACCATAAGGAGCCAACATATATCTTCCAAGTTCAGTATAAATAGAGATATCACCAAGTCCCGCTGGCTCGAGTATATCTCTAAAGTGTTTTTGGACACCTTTGGAAATATTATAGATGTCGTTAGGTTTTTGGTCCGGGTAGTATGGTACACCTATTCCTCCGGATAAGTTTATAAAATCAATTCTTGCACCGGTTTTCTCTGTTAACTCCACTGCAATATCAAACAATTCTTTAGCTAACGAAGGATAATACGCCTCGTCAGTTGTGTTGCTTGATAAAAACGCATGTAAGCCAAAACTCTTTACACCTTTGTCTTTTAAGGATAGAAATCCTTGAAACAGTTGATCTTTTGTAAATCCATATTTAGCATTCGCCGGGTCATCCATTATGTGATTACTATATGAAAATTCACCCGGATTATATCTGCATGATATTGTGTTAGGCATGCCCGCATGCTTTTCAAGAAAATCAATATGTGTTATATCATCAAGGTTAATTATCGCATCTAGTTGCCTAGCCAAAACAAATTCTTCAGCCGGGGTTGCATTGGAAGAAAACATAATATCTTTTCCGGTTATGCCGAGAGCTTTTGCAAGAAGCAACTCTGTATATGAAGAGCAATCCAGACCACAACCAACTTCATGAAGCAATTTCAATATGACCGGTGATGGAGTTGCTTTTACGGCAAAGTATTCTCTAAAACCCTTATTCCATGAAAACGCACCCATAAGCCGAACTGCGTTTTCTCGAATTCCACGCTCGTCATATATATGAAATGGTGTTTTATAGTTTTTTACAATCTCTTCAAGTTGCTTTTTACTTAAAAATGGAATTTTTGTTTGCTTGTTTTCTTGTTTCATTCGTTTTTATATTCTCCTCTTCAACAAATATTATATTCAATAGTTACAAATAATGTATAACTATATATGTTTTACGCTATTTTGTCAATGTCCGCCATTTCCGGAAAGCAACTTAAAAAAGCTTTTCTGTTAGATAAAGTTTTATTCTTTTCTATATTCAACCAATACAGTTGATAATATAATAAGTATGCCTCCAACGACCATACCTAATGTTAGCTTTTCAAAACCAAATAATATAGAAAAAAGAGCTCCCCATAAAGCTTCAGTGCATAGGATAATCGCAGCGATACCCGGACTAATCTTCCTTTGTGCAAATGTTTGCAATAGATAACATACCGCTGTAGATAATATGCCTAAATATATTAAAGAAGGCAAACCTGTTTTTAAAGCAGACATTGTGGGAAGATAATCAAATTTCATAATCAATTGAAAGGTGTAAGCGAGAAAGTTAAATAACCATGCAAACACAATTTGTACAAATGCAAGCTTTATAACATCTGCAGCGGGTGCTTTTTTACCGATATATGTTATGTGAAGTGCAAAAATAAATGCCGATAATAATGTAAGCAAATCACCAAGACCAAAACTTTGTCCTTTAGCATATGTCAATGCAAAAATTCCCAAAAGGCATATAAATGCTGAAAAGATTGATTTTAGCTTCGGCTTTTCCCCGAGCATAATCCACGTTATAAAAGGTACTATTACAACATTGGTCGAAGTTAAAAAAGCATTGTTCGAGGGGCTTGTATAAACCAAACCTACGATTTGGATATAAAAAGCTGCGAACAACATACCACCGGCGATAGCTCCCATAATAAAATCATGTTTCGTAAAATTTACAAGTTGCTTTCTAAATACAATATATAGCAATAATGCTGCCAAAGCAAAACGAAAGACCATAATTAACCCGGGAGATAGCTTAGCATCAAGTGCCATCTGAGAGGTAATGAAACCTCCGCCCCAAATTATGGCTGTTAAGTTCAAAGCCAAAAAGGCAAATGCCTTTTTGTTTCTAATTTTTATCATAAAATATTGTTGTCCTTAAAATGATTGTTATTTAGTGTAGAAACTTCAAGGTATCCGTTCTTACATTGGTTGGTCAAAGCATCGCACAGATTTTCAGCAGATATTCTGCACTTTTTTTTCAGGTCTGAGTACACTTCAATTTTAACAACTGTCATATCTTTCCATTCGAAATTCAAAATAAATCTCCCCGGAGCATGTACGCCCCAAATTTTCCCTGAAGCCCATTCTTTTGGCAATGCCGGAAGCAGAACAAAGACTCCATCGAATCTTTGCTGCAAAAGCATTTCAAATATAGTAGCTGCTCCGCCAAAGTTCCCATCAATTTGAAATATTCCGGGCGGATGCAAATCGAGCAGAGTAATTGTTGAATAATCACATATCAGAGTTTTCAAGCTTGCATAAGCTTTTGCAGAATTTCTAAAGGTTGCATACAGACAAGAGGCCCAAGCTCTACTCCAGCCGGACTGTCCTCCTCCATGTTCCATTCTTATGTCAAGTGATCGTTTTGCCGCTTTGAAAAGCTTATCAGTATTTTCTTTTATCATCTTTGCAGGATATATCGCTAAAAGATGTGAGAGATGTCGGTGCCCCGGCTCTGTTTCGATAAATGCCTCGGGAAATTCCATGATTTCCCCTTTGGGTCCAATTTTCAGTTCAGGTAAACGGGTTTTGAGGGACTTCCACAACGCTGACCGCTCACTGTCGACCCCGAGTATATCAGCACTTTCTGACGCAATAGTTAGTGCAAGCGCGCAAAGCTCAATGTCACTTGCACAATTATAACAAATCGATACAGGTACTCCTCCTCCTTCAAATGCGTTCTCGGGAGATTGACTTGGTAAAATTAAAACATGCTGTCCATCGTCTATCAAATAGTCTTCAAAAAACTCTGCACAAAGCTTAAAGAAAGGATATGCTCTTGTTCGCAAGAATTGTTTATCTAATGAATATAAGTACCTCTGCCAAAAATGTAAAGCAAGCCAAGCTGCTGCTCCAACCCAAACCGCCCAACCATGAGCTTCTGGTGTAGAAATACTCCATGCGTCGGTTTGAATAGGATACCACACACCTCTGCAACCATAAAGCTCTTGTGCAGCTATTTTTGCAGACGGAATAAGTCTTTCAACGAACCGTAAAAGCGCATCTATTTGCAAAACCATTCCCGAGGGTTCGGCCAACCAGTAATTCATCTGAAGGTTTATGTCAGTGTGGAAATCTGCATCCCAAGGTGGATCTAGTTTTTCATTCCAAATCCCCTGCAAGTTAGGTGGTAAGTCACCGGCAGATGACAACATAAGATATCTTCCATAATTAAAATATAAGGCAGGAAGTGAGTTATCCTCACCTTTTTTGAATTTTTCAAGCCGATTTTCGGTGTCTTCTGTTGCACAGTCACTCTTAAGTTCAAAACCGCAACACTCAAAAACTGCTTTCCAGTTTTTTTCATGTTTATATGACATAGATTCAAAAGAATGCGGATATGCACTCAGAGACGCTTCTTTTTTTATTTTATTTTCATTTGTATTTGTGTCGATGTCAACAAGCAACAGAGTGCTGTTTCCACCCTTTATACTGACCCTGTCTGCCTTAGCCGTAACATGTCCTTTTGTAAGAACCCGGGCACTCACAGTGAAAATTACACCTGTTTTAAACACTCCTTCCATAGTAATATCCGTTGTGTTTCCACCTGTAGAACGGCTTGAATATAATATTTGGCAATCAGAATCGAAGATTCTATGTAAAGAGATTTCGAAATCTTGTTCTCTCCCTATTGTATTAAGTTCAAGTGCAATTTCCCCGGCAGGATAAAAAGCGAATATTTTACGCGTGAAAAGGCAACCATTCGCCTCAAACCTTATCCAAGCAGATGCGGTTGAAAGATTGAGAGATCGCTCGTAGTTACCAATATCACTCTCTTCTATTCGCTCAGCTATATATAAATCTCCCGCCGGTTGAAATGGATCTACGCGTTGTCTACTCTGTGTAGCGAGAGTTCCGCCTGTGGGAGCGAAATATTCATTGGCTTTTTTTGTCGCTTCTTCATAATTCCCTCGTTTAATAAGAGCTCGCACTTCTTGAAGGGCGCTTTCAGGGGGGGGGATAATTTTTCTATCTCTATATAAGCCTTTGTACAACCACTCATGATTTAATGCCAATCTTTCATTCAATGGGCTGCCACATATCATAGCGCCCAGTCGTCCATTTCCAATTGGGAGACCTTCTATCCATTTATCCGGAGGTTTGTTGTACTTCAACACTAGATTCTCCATAAACATTCCCCTTTAATACGTTATTTTATACTCATTGGAATTCAAATAACATTGCTCATTTGATGTTATTTTATCATGCTGAGTTTTATATATCAAGATTTGACCGATTGTCGGATTTATGCTAAAATATTTTGATAGACACTTATGCTTTTTATTCTATTAAGATTAAAACTATAGATACTACCGGATAAATTTTTATCTAACGTTTAGTTACTTCGGGGAAATGGCAGGTATAAATGCTCGATATATATGAAAAAGAAAAACTAAGACTGGAATCAACTATTTCTCACATTGATATTGCACTATCGCATATCGAATTTAGCAATATTAAAAGAACAGAAACAATGATGCGTACAGCAAAATATATTTGGAATGAATTGCCGTCTCAAATCCGTTCTTTTTCTGATGCTGTCAATCTTACATTTTCAAACAATGAGTTGCTCAATACTCAGGATGCTTTAAAAGAAAATGATTTGAGAGCCAATGTTTTAAAAAAAATGAGAGAAAACCCTTATTTTGGGAGAGTTGACTTTTTGGATGAGGGATCTGAAAAGCATGAGCTATATTTTGGCCTTGCTTCTCTCGTAGATGAAAAAGATTATTCATTGATAATATGCGATTGGCGAGCCCCAATAGCCAGTTTGTTTTATGAAAACGGCGTTGGCCCAACATCATACAATACACCGGAAGGCACAATAAATGGATCTGTGGATCTTTTACGCCAATATAAAATCAAAAGTGGTGAGCTTAAGCTTGTTATTGACTCTGATCTTAGGATAGAGGATGACTTGCTCCTCGAAGTTTTGGGAGCAAACAACTCACAGCGTGTGCGGACAATAGTTTCCACTATTCAGCGTGAACAGAATCGTGTAATCCGGGACGAGGTCAATGATCTCTTGCTCGTTATAGGACCTGCGGGAAGTGGTAAAACCAGCATTGCTTTGCATAGAATTGCATACTTGCTATACCGCGACAGAAAAACCTTAAAAAGCAACAACATACTTATATTTTCACCTAATTTTATATTCTCTGATTATATATCAGACGTTATCCCTGAACTTGGCGAAAATGATGTTCCGCAGACTACTTTTAGGTGCTTAGCAGAAAAGTACTGTGGAAAATCTGCCGGTGGTATGCTTGAGCAATTGGAGTTCTTATTTTGCGGTGAGGATGATGAGGAAAGCATTCTGCGCAAGCGAATGATCGAGATTAAATCTAGTGTGGAATTCTTCCGCCTCGCTTTAGAGGTTGCAGAAAAATATGTGCCCAATTTTGTCGACATTGTATACAACAATCGGTTGATTGTCTCCGCCCGTGAGTTAAATTTCCTCTTTAATAAGCAATATGCCCATCTGCCTGTGTCCCTAAGGCTTGAATCTATCAGAGAGGAAATAAATCGTAAACTCCTTTTTTTCAAAAATACCCATAGGAATATTCATGTTTCCGAGCAATCTTATCAAATCAACGATCAACGTATGAGTTTTAAAGCCATACCGTCCCATCAAAAACCTATTAAAGGTGATGTTTCCAACGTTGCACAATGCACGTCCGTTGATTATTTAGCATTATATTCTATGTTGATTAAAGAGGCCATAGATATTTTTGTTGCTGATGTTGACAAGCACGACAAATTACTCGAATGGCAGATGCAAGCATTATCTACAAAAAAGATGCTGTTCGAAGATTTAGTATGTATCTTGTTTTTCAAAGTGCACTTTGGGGAAGTTACGCAGCCCAAACAAATTAAGCACATTGTAATCGATGAAGTTCAAGACTATAACCCCATCCAGCATTATATTATTTCAAAACTATTTGCACACTCAAAGATAACCTTACTTGGCGATCCGGGGCAATTGGCAAGCCCCCTTATTGGTATGAGTAGCGGAGAAGATATCTTGAATATATACATGAACCGGACTGCCGAGATTAGAACTCTAACCAAAAGTTATCGCTCTACCTTGCAGATCTTCCATGTCGCCGCTGCTGTTTTAAAAAACGCCGTCAAACATGATTCCTTCAGCAGAAGTGGTAACCCTGTTGCTTTTGCAAGCGAAATTTCACGCAGACTTCTCGTAAATAGAATCTCTGAATTGCTGCCGCTATATTCAAACAGCCAAACAATAGCGATTATAACAAAAACCCTTCGTGAATGCCATCAGCTTTATCAGATGCTAAAACCTACACACAAAATGCTTAAAAAAATTGATTCCGAAGACGAGTTTTATGAACAAGGTTTATGTGTATTGCCACTCTCTTTAGCGAAAGGGTTAGAGTTTGACTGTGTGTTCTTGTATGATTCTTCCCGATATACCAGCGAAAATGATCGTTCTGCTCTTTATATTGCTTGCTCACGAGCCATGCATGAGCTTGTTGTTTGCTCAATAGGTCAGCATTCCACTTTTTTTAATCATGTTTTTTCCAATCCTGCAATATCTATGCATATATCTCACGTTTAACGCTTATAATTCATTTGTAAAGGTATAAAATACATGGAATCCAATAACTCATCTTATATAAATGCATCTCTGGGCTCTGGTGAACTTGCTTTTTTAGGGGATGCGGTGTATAGCTTGCTCGTCAGAGAATCCCTTGTTAAAAAAAGTCCTCGTCGCACTGCTGGTCTACATAAAAGTACAACTGAATTTGTTTGTGCCACTGCGCAAGCAAAAGCAGTTAAAGCAATTTTGCCATATCTCAACCCACAAGAGCACGCCGTCTTTTTACGCGGCCGTAACAGAAAATGTGGAAACTTACCTCGCAGTTGTTCTGCAGAAGACTACGCTTATGCAACAGGTCTTGAAAGTTTATTTGGTTATTTATGGATTTCCAGCGATTTTGTTCGAATTAGAGAATTGTTTGAAATAATTGACAACCAATAAAATTAGGGTGGAACATTGGACAGTTTATCTCTCCGATGTTCCACCCTTTAAGTGCGGTTTGGCGAACTATTTGTTCATAACTTTGTCGAGCTCAGCTTGGATTTGCGGGGCATAGAATTCGGCTGCCGCAATCGGGGTCTTCTGGCCGTCATAAACGTCGGCGTAGAAGGCATATCTGGTGATGTCATACATATCGTCGCTGCACTTTGCAATGTTGAGCAGGCCGCCCGGGAGCAGGTACTCTGTGAGGATTTTGTATGCATCGTCATCTTCCATCATGCGCTCATAGTACAGGAAGTCGTAGTAATCTTGCTCGGAGCTGACGCCGCGTCCAATGGCGTTCATGATCCTTGCGGATTTTTCAACTTCTTTGACAGACTTCGGCATGGCATATGTATCCACGTCGACGAAGTTCATCGTGTACTTGTCAGACTGAGGGCCTTTGGGGATGGGGAGCAAGCCGGCGGGGTCAGCCATGTTGCCGGTGCCGTTTGTTGGGCCGTCATAGCCGAAGTTCGGGCCATAGAGGCC
>CAYTOF010000033.1:0-25639 GCA_964439435.1 uncultured Oscillospiraceae bacterium | reverse complement strand
GCCTATACGCCCTATGGTTTGAAAGGTCTCATCACGCCGGACAACTACCCTTTTGTTCTGATATTTATGCACAAGGGCCAAATCGGCTATCATATAAGAAAAGGCCTTCACTATCTCAGCAGATATGACTGGAATGAATTTTTGAGTTTTTTAAAACTAAAAGTTTAAGGTAAAGCCCAAAGCTTTTTTCATCTGCCGCTAATTGTTCACCGACATTAAAATCAAAAAAGCCCTGATTGTAGTTTCTCAGCTCACAATCGGGGCTTTTGTCTTTTTAAAGACGGGCATTTCTTTTATTTCTTTTTGGGGTTAACGATGTCGCGCCAACCAAGATCTCCTCTGGCGAGTCCGTGGAGAAGCACTTCCGCCGTAGCCACATTTGTCGCAATAGGCACATTGTGCAGATCGCTGAGCCTGAGCAGAGACAATATCTCAGGTTCATTTGGTCCCGCTGTCAGCGGATCTCTTAAAAATATCACCAAGTCTATCTCGTTGTACGCTATGCGGGCACCGATTTGTTGGTCTCCGCCTTGAGAGCCCGCAAGAAATCTGTGGACTTTAAGACCTGTGGCTTCAGCGACCAACTTGCCCGTTGTCCCGGTGGCAAAAATATTGTGCTGAGATAAAATACCGCAATAGGCGATACACACCTGGACCATGAGTTCTTTCTTTTTATCATGTGCTATAAGGGCTATATTCATCTTTATTCCCCGTTCTGTATAAACTGCAGCTCAAAATCCGCTCAATGCCGACTTTTCGCTGTTTATATTATACATCATTTCCTGTTATATTCAAGAGCTTAATTGATAAAAGACACATTCTCACAACTAAAACTTGGGTCTGACGGGAAAGCCTTCCAACCTTTTGGCGAGGTCAAGGATGTTTTCTGTGGCCACTTTGCTCTTGGAGAGCATCATCGGTATTGACCTGTTAAAAGCCGCCGCCACGCGTGAGTCCTCAAATATGATTCCCGCAAGGACAAGGCCCACTCCGTCTATAGACTCGTCAATATTATATGAATCTTTTTTTCTGATGCGTTTGCGCAGCACACGGTTTAACACGAGCTTTACATCCTCAATGCCCATTTCCCAAAGCTTTCGAGCGGCAATGCCCGAATCCATTATGCAGGGCGTGTCCGGCGTGGACACAATGAGCGCCCGGTCCGCAGCATATGCAGCCAGCATAAAACCCTTATCTATTCCCGCAGGGGCGTCGATGAGACAATAATCCGCCTCTTTTGAGATCTCCTCCATGAGTTTTTTAAATTTATCTCTGTCTATATTGTCCTCGGAGTGTGAGGGCGCCGGCAGCAGCTTTAGGTTTTTTATCCTGTCATGCACTATGAGCGCATCCTCCAAGGGTATTCGCTCTTTCAAGACATCGTCAAAATCAAACAAGACGCGCTCGCCAAGTCCCAGTGCCAGATCCAAGTTGCGAAGACCGATGTCGCAGTCAACGGCGACAACTTTTCTGCCAAGGAGCGCCAGCGCAGAGGCAAGGCCCGCACACACAGTCGTCTTCCCTGTGCCGCCCTTGCCTGAAGCTATGACAATAATGCTCCCCATGTGAGTTTCTCCTTCGCTCGATTCTTTATGAAAGCGGCATGTTTTCCAGTCTTTCAAGCTCCAAAGCTCGTTCCGTTGAAAAGTAGGCATCGAAAACAGAGCGAGCCACAGGGGCGATTTTGTTGCCTGAGCCGCCGTGTTCTACAACTACTACAACGGCGATTTCCGGTTTTTCAAAGGGGGCAAAGGCACAGAAAACGCCGTTGGCTGTCCCTTTGGACACCTGCGCAGATCCTGTCTTTCCCCCAACATGGATGGGATAATTGCGGAATGCCTGCGCGGCGGTGCCGTTTTCCGTAACCTCCCACATCCCCTCCATCACGGTCTTATATGTTGTCTCGGACATCTCTATTCTGTTTGAAATGACCGACTGAGTGGCGGAGACAATCGAAGAAAAGTCATGGGCACAGACGTATTTCAAAAGATGCGTCTCGTAGCGCGTGCCGCCATTTACCAATGTAGCTATATAATTTGCCATCTGCAGCGGTGTGAAGAGGTTTTGCGCCTGGCCTATGGCGGCTTGGAGGGTGTCACCGTCCACCCATGCTCCCGCATTCAAGGCCCTCTTTGCCGAAGGGGATGCCACATATCCGCGCATCTCTCCGGGCAGCTCAACTCCCGTCAGCGCTCCAAAGCCAAATTGCATGGCATATTCTGACAACTTTTCTATGCCTATCTGCCGTCCCACGTCGAAAAAGAACACATTGCAGGAGTCGCGTATCGCACTCACCACATTTTCAGGTCCATGGGTGATGCCGTATTGGCTGTAAATCCAACATGTCGGCTGATAGTCCTTATAGTATGTATATCTGCCCGTGTCCACGATGATTGTATCGGGCTTGATTATGCCGAGTTCAAGACCCGCAATGGAGGTGACCATCTTAAAGACAGAGCCCGGCGAGTATATACCGCTCAGAGCTCGGTTGAACATGGGCTTATATGGGTCCTCCAGCATCTCGTTGTAAAGCTCTGAAAACCTGGTGATATCATAGGTCGGGTAGGATGCGATGGCCAATATCTCCCCCGTGTTCACATCTATCACGACGGCGGCGCCACCCTCCACATCCTGGGGCTTTTCCTCGTCCTCAAGCGCCTCTGCACGCATTGACTCAATCTGGTTGCGCAGGGCATTTTCAAGAACTTTTTGCAGTGACAAGTCAAGGGTCAACATGATGTTGTCCCCTGCCTTGGCCTCCGTGCTCTCGGCGATTTCAACCACTCTGCCGTCCTCGTCTATCAGATAACGTGTGGTGCCGTCTATACCGCGCAAGCTCTCCTCAAAGGCCTTTTCCGCGCCGTCTTTGCCCACTATATCGTTCATCTTGTAGCCCTTGGCTGAAAGCGCTTCATACTCTTCGGCAAAGATTGTGCCTACCCTGCCCAATATATGCGCCGCATATTCCGTTTCGTAGCCGCGTACAAAGGAGGGAGCAATGCGCAGTGCGGGGATCTGCGACCGCATGTCCCCAAATACAGAGATCAGCTCTTGATCTATATCTTTGACCAGCAGATAAGGCGCTATTGTGGAAAATTCTGTGCGCCAAAATTCATAGTGTATTCCAACCACCGTCCGTGCAGTGGTGTTGCTCCACTCTCTTGGTATATTGTAATGCTCGGAAAGCTTCGAAAACAGCTCCTGCGCATCCAACTCCTCAGACCAACCGCGCTCTTTCAAATAGGCCTGAAACTTTGTGCTCTTTTTCTCTCCCTGCCAATTCTCCGTAAAAGACAGACCGTCCTCCGACAAGGGAAGCAGGTCTGTGTGCTCTATCCCATAATCAGCCAGAACGCTTATGATGTTCAATAGATTCTCATTTTGATTTGACCTGTCCCAGAGCGCATAGTCTATCACTGTATTGTATATGACCGTGTTTGTTATGAGCGGTCTGCCGTATCTGTCATAAACTTGCCCGCGCATGGCCTGCGTAGTCACCGTATATGACTTTGTTTTCACTGTGCTTTTCACAGCGCTACCCGGCTGCAGGGCCGCTGAAAGCTGCAACCTTGCAAGATTTAGGCTCATGACAACGGCAAGTGCCAGAGCCACCGCGCCCACAAAGGCCGTGCGCCATATTAATAATTTGGCTTTGTTCATCTATAACCTCTGCCCTTTTGGCAATTTCCTTATCTGAAAAGCCCCGGGTCTTTCTTCATCCTTCTGTACATAGCCGATATGGGCCACACAAAAAGCGGTGCAAATATAAGGGAGGCAAAAAATGCGGGGAACAGGACCGAAAACAGGGCGGTCAATCCCGCATGGCCAAACATGTATATCTCCACGAAAAATCTCAAAAACTCGATGACAAACCACATTGCCGCCCCCCAACCCAATGCGGTGGGCATGCGCTTTTTGAACATGGAGGGCGAGAGCAAACCTGCAGCAACACCCGAAAACATCATCGCAAAGGTGTAATAGGAAAGGCTTTGCCCTCCCGCACCGTCAGTGAAAAAACCCGCTAAAAATCCGCAAAGCAGCCCCGCCATGGGCCCTTCGAAGACGGCGAGTGCAGCCACTATATAAATGAGCACAGAGGGCACTGCACCGAAAATACGCATATAGGGAAACAACGAGGTCTCCGCTGCGGAGGTGATAATCACGAGAAAAACCGTGACCAAGGCTTTTATCAAAATGGTTGTATTGTTGTCTTTCATGATTTTACCCATAAATACTTCATATACATATCAATTGGCGGCTTCAAAGTCGGTTATGACAAAAACATCGGAGATGTTTTTAAAATCCGCCATGTTCACTGCGGGCACTATCACAGCATAATCGCTCATACCGTGGCTTTCCGCCTCGACATAGTCCACTCTGCCGATGAGAATGTCCGGCGGAATGAGGGTGCCGACTCCCGATGTCATGATATAGTCACCGGGTTTGACGTCGCTGCCCGAGGCGATGTTTAAAAGTTTTAATTTGTTTTGTTTCATGAGCTCAAAGTTGCCTCGTGCCAACGCCATCACTCCCGTACGCGCCGCAACAGCTCCGATGCTCGTGGTCGTATCTATGATTGTGCTGACTTCGGCAAAATTCTCCTCAGCCCTTGTGACTATGCCCACAAGGCCATCCTCTGTCAGCACGCAGTTGCCCTTTGCCACATCGTCTTTGGTGCCTTTGTTTATCGTGAAGACAGAGCTCCAGTTCGTGTCATTCCAGGCGATGATGAGGGCTGAGTGGATGGTCTTTTCCGGATTTTTAATTCGCATATCCAGCAACTCCCGCAGACGGTCGTTGTCCAGCTTGTACTGCTCGGCATTTCGCACCAGGGCATCCATCTCTCGTATCTGTTCTTTCAGGGCTTCGTTTTCATCCAAAAGCTCGTTGTATCTTGTCTGTGCCGAGATGAATTTGGTCACCCCGCTGCGCGCTGCCGTAAAGAGGCGTTGAAATGGATAGACAATGGTGCCGGCAACCTTGTGCGCTGCCGTATTGCTGTCGGTAAATATCATAAGTAGCGCCGAAGTGATCAAAACCAGGACAATGATCACTATCGCCGCTATCGTAAGCTTGTTTTTAAAGAAATCGCGCATGTAGAGTTCCGCCCTCTCTGTCAAATCGTCTGCTTGAAAACACATTCAAATGGTCAGGCAGGCTATAAAATCCGTACACCAAAGGTCTCAAGCATTGATGCCAAAGCACAGAGAGGCAGTCCCACCACATTGTAGAAGTCACCTTCAATGCGAGAAACTAAGATTGCGCCAAGACCCTGCACACCATAGCTGCCGGCTTTGTCAACTCCTTCGCTGCTTCCAATATAGCTTTGTATTTCGCTTTGCGAAAGCCTGCGAAAGACCACCTTTGTGCATTCAGCGTGGGTCAATATAACATCCCCGCGCCGAACACAGACTCCTGTGATCACCTCATGGGCTCTACCCGAGAGCATGGATAGAATTTTGAAGGCATCTTCATCATCTGTGGGTTTGCCAAGTATTTTCCCGTCACAAATGACAATCGTGTCCGCGGCAATGACAATGTCCAAAGGCTTTGAGAAAGCTGCCACAGCCTCCGCTTTTTTGAAACTGAGTGTTTTGGCAATCTCCTTCGGGGAGATTCCCTTCGGCGGCACTTCATCCGTATCCGTCGGGCGGACGACAAAGTCATCTATGCCGATCTTTTTCAAAAGCTCGGCGCGTCTGGGTGAGGCGGAGGCCAGCACAATGCGTCCGATCATGCTCACCTCACACCGGTGGAGCCAAAACCGCCACCGCTGCGTTCCGTGCTTGGCAACTCCTCCACAACTTCGAAAACAGCGCGGCTCACGGGCAAAAACGCCATCTGCGCAATACGGTCCATGGGGTTAATCGTATAGGCCTTGTCCGAGAGGTTTATGAGCCCGGCACATATCTCCCCGCGGTAGTCGCTGTCTATAACACCGACACCGTTTGCCAGGGCGATGCCGTGCTTCGTCCCCAGTCCGCTGCGGGCAAAGATAAAGGCGCCCACGTGCTCATTTGGCAAGCAGATGGCTATCCCCGTAGGGACCAGTGCCCTCTCTCCGGGGTTTATCACCAAAGGCTCAGTGATGGCAGCGCGCAAATCCATTGCGGCAGCGCCGTCGCTCTCATAACTTGGCAGAGGCATGTCTTTTTTCAGCAGCTTTATTTTGACCTTAAGGTTTCCCATTGCCCAGCCTCTCCCTGCAGCGCTCCAGCTCAGCCTTGGTTCTTTCAAGCTCGCGGCGCAGCTCGCCTATCTCGCTGCGATTGCGTGTGGTTTCCGCCACATATTCCTTTATCTGGTTGACAAGGCTGTCAACGGAACTTCGGGATTTAAAATACTCATCTGTTACGGTCAGCCCCGCAAGTATCGCCGCCGACAGTGTCGGTATGCGGCCTTTTTTCGTGACATTGTCGTATTTCTCATCGAAGTATCGGGAGATTTCTTGGACATATTCCGGTGGGTCTTCGGAAATCAAATTGTATTTTGTGCCTCCCACGGTCACGCTCACCCTGTGTGACATACCATATACCCCTTTCTTATATCCCTTCCATATTTTCATATGCCCAAAGCCGATTTTTACTTGGCGTAATCAACGGCTCTTGTCTCTCTGATTATGCTTATCTTTATCTGACCCGGATACTCAAGGTCTGCTTCTATCTTTTTGGCAAGGTCATGAGCAAGTAAAATCATGGAGTCGTCATCAACCATCTCGGGCTTGACCATGATGCGCACTTCCCTGCCCGCCTGAATGGCAAAGGACCTCTCAACGCCTGGGAAGGAGTTGGACAGCTCTTCAAGCCTTTCCAGTCTGCGGATATACGCCTCAAGGTTTTCACGCCTTGCGCCCGGTCTGGCAGCAGAGATGCCGTCCGCAGCGTCCACAATGAATGCCGTGATGGTTCGGGCCTCCACGTCCCCGTGATGGGATTCTATTGAGTGTAAAACTTCAAAATGCTCTTTGTATCTTTTGGCGATGTCAACGCCTATGGCAACATGGGAACCCTCGATTTCATGGTCAAGCGCTTTTCCGATGTCGTGAAGCAACCCTGCCCGCTTGGCAATCGCCGCATCCGCACCGAGCTCAACGGCCAAATGCCCCGCAAGCAGAGCAACCTCGATGGAATGCCGCAGTGCGTTTTGCCCATAGCTGGAGCGAAAGCGCAGCCTGCCCAGTATTTTGATGAGCTCGGGGTGTATGCCGTGCACACCGACCTCAAACACCGCCCGCTCGCCCTCTGATTTTATAGTTGCGTCGATATCGCGCCGTGCTTTCTCCACCATCTCCTCTATGCGAGCCGGATGGATTCTGCCGTCTGCTATGAGTCTCTCCAGGGCAAGACGGGCAACTTCTCTTCGCACGGGGTCAAAGCAGGACAATGTGATGGCTTCGGGTGTGTCGTCTATGATGAGGTCGACACCTGTCACCTGCTCTATGGCGCGGATGTTTCGGCCTTCTCTGCCTATGATGCGCCCTTTCATCTCGTCATTTGGCAGGGGTACCACGGAAACGGTCACTTCAGCCACATAGTCCGAGGAGGTGCGTTGAATGGCACGAGCTAAAATGTCCCGTGACAGGTTGTCAGCCTCGTCCTTCAATCCCTGCTCAATCTCCCGCAATTTAAGCGCCTTGTCTCTGCGAGCTTCGTCTTCGACGGACTTGAGGATATGGGCCTTGGCCTCTTCACTGGTATAGCCTGAAATGCGTTCCAGTTCTAAAATCTGCTCTTGCTTGAAGGCACAGGCTTCCGCCACGGCGCATTCGGCTTCTTTTAATTTATTTTGTAGAACCTCTTCTTTGGCGTCCAGATTGTCAATTTTCTTATCTAAGGTTTCGTCTTTTTGTGCCAGCCTGCGCTCCTGTTTGGTCAGGTCGGCTCTTCTCTCTTTGATTTCTTTTTCTTGGTCGTTTTTGGCCTTTAGTATCTCCTCTTTGGCCTCCAACAAGGCCTCTCGCTTTTTCGTCTCCGCTGTCTTTATCGCGTCGTTGAGTATGCGCCTTGCCTCTTCCTCTGCGCTGTGAATTTCTTTTTCAGCAACTTTTTTTCTGGTGACAACACCGATAAAGAAAAACGCAACAGCTACGAGCACTAAAATAAGGGCGGGTAGAATATACTTAAGAAACAATTCCATAAAATAAAAAGCACTCCAGTACATAGTTAGTTATGATCGTCCGGAGATGCTTTATAATTTTTGATTATTTATACATTAGCAAGGATGCCCATACCCCAAAAATGTCAAAGAGACACCTTGAGCGCGGGCTCTATTTATAGTAAAATGTATACTTAAAGAAAATATAGAAAGCTTGGTCTCCGTATTTGAAACGAGATGCTCGGTTGCGGCTAAAAATCCGCATTTCTATGCCGAGCTGACCCGCCTTAAAATCATACACCAATATTGTACACAACGGCGTGAAATAAGTCAAGAATATTAACATCTAATCTGCTCAGGCATAAAACAAACGCCCGTGCCCCATACTTTATAAATTGAGTACTTTTTTTAAGGATTTGCAGGAAAATTCTCTTCGAGAATTTCGCCAAATACCGCTAAAATGTGTTGACATTGCGCCCTGTGCGTGCTATAATATGTTTTACCTATGAAAGAAGGTGCTTTTTTTATGACCTTTTTTAGGGAGGCAAAACTTTAAGGGAGGTGCCGAAACTATGAGAGTTAGAATCACTCTCGCATGCACGGAGTGCAAACAGCGGAATTACGATACGGTAAAGAACAAAAAACACACACCGGACCGGCTTGAGCGGAACAAATACTGCAGATTCTGCCGCAAGCATACGCCGCACCGTGAGACCAAATAGGTCCACAGAACCAGATTATACGAAAGGGTGACAGGAGTGGCGGATAAAAAGAAAGCTAAAAGTTCCGTTTCAGGCAATCAAAAACCTGCCGTGCAAAAGAAATCACCTGCGGTGTCGGATAAATTAGATGTCGCGGGAGCAAAGCCCGTCAAAAAACCCGCCAAGACCAAGAGTGCGGGCAAAAAACAAAACATATTTGTGCGTGCGGCCAAAAGAGTTGCTCGCTGGTTTCGCGAGGTAAAAAGCGAAGCCAAAAAGGTCACTTGGCCTACATTTAAACAGGTTGTGAACAACACATTGGTTGTCATAGCGGTCGTCATCATCGTCGGAACCCTAATAGTGGTTGCTGACTTGGTGTTTAGAAACGGCCTAACCCTTTTCATCGGCCTGTTTTAAGCTGAAAATACCAAAGGAGAACGAAATGGCTGATGAAGCTAAATGGTATGTGATTCACACATACTCCGGATATGAAAACAAAGTCGCGACCACCATTGAAAAGACCGTTGAAAACCGTAAATTGCATGACATGATCTTAGAGGTCATGATACCAACGGAAATGGTCACCGAGATAAAGGACAACAAGCGCGAGGAGATCGAGCGCAAAATATTTCCCGGATATGTCCTTATCAAGATGGTGATGAACGACACAAGCTGGCATGTCGTGCGCAATGTGCGCGGCGTCACAAGCTTTGTGGGACCGGGTTCAAAGCCCGTGCCGCTGACTGATGCCGAAGTCGCAAGATTTGGTGTTGAGCGCGAGGAAATTGCTTTGAAATACAAAGTCGGCGACAGAGTTCATATCACCGATGGCCCCCTTGAGGGATTTTATGGCATCGTGGAGGAGATCGAGCCTGATAAAGACAAAGTACGCGTTTCAGTCTCGATGCTGTTTGGCGGCACAATCGTCGAGCTTGAGCTCGGCCAGGTCGATGTGGACCAATAAGCTTTTAATTGATTTGGAGGATATATAATGGCACAAAAAGTAGTAGGACTTGCAAAACTTCAAGTAAACGCTGGAAAGGCGACTGCCGGTCCTCCGGTCGGCCCTTCTCTTGCGCAATACGGCATAAACATCATGAGCTTCGTGAAAGAATTCAATGAGCGTACAAAGGACAACATCGGATTTAAAGTCCCTGTCGTCATCACTGTATATGCAGACCGCTCATTCTCTTTCATAACAAAAGCCCCGCCCGTTTCCGCCCTTGTTCGCCATGCGTGCAACATCGAAAGCGGTTCAGGCGTGCCCAACAGAACAAAAGTCGCAAAGATTTCAAAAGAAAATGTACGCAAGATTGCGGAGCAAAAGATGCAGGACCTCAACGCCAAGGACATCGAAGGTGCCATGAGCATGGTTGAGGGCACATGCCGCAGCATGGGCGTAGTAGTCGAGGGCTGACCCCTTTATACAAGGGTAAGTGGGAGGATAAATCCGAATTAACCACATTTTGGAGGAGATAACGTGTTCAGAGGAAAAAAATACATCGAAAGTACGAAAGTATATGACAAACACCATCAATACGAGCCTGAAGAGGCGCTCGATATTGTAACAAAAACTGCCAAAGCAAAATTTGATGAAACCGTCGAAGTGCATATCCGACTGAGTGTCGATTCCAGGCACGCAGACCAGCAAGTGCGTGGTGCGGTTGTGCTGCCCCACGGAACAGGCAAAACCGTCCGTGTCCTTGCCTTTGCAAGGGATGCCAAAGCCGAAGAAGCTAAAGCCGCGGGCGCTGATTTTGTCGGAGCCGAAGACATGGCTGCCAAAATCCAAAAGGAAAACTTTTTTGATTTTGATGCCGTTGTCGCCACACCTGATATGATGAGTGTGGTCGGACGTATCGGCCGCATACTGGGCCCCAGAGGACTCATGCCAAACCCCAAGGCCGGCACCGTCACCCCCGATTTGACAAAGGCCATCGAGGAGCTGAAAGCCGGTAAAATCGAGTACAGGCTCGACAAATCCAACATCATCCACTGCCCCATCGGCAAAGTCTCTTTTGGCGTTGAAAAGCTCAACGAAAATCTGCGCACCCTGACGAATGCTATTGTGCGCGCCAAGCCCCCCGCAGCCAAGGGTCAATACATCCGCTCCTGTGTCGTAACATCGACCATGGGTCCGGGTGTCAAAATAACCCCTGCCCACATCATGGACCTCTCTTAACAGAGAACAGTCCACGCAATATGCAGACCTAAATTGCTCGTTTATTCTCAGGGAAATCCCTGTTAATAATAAATGCCTTTTCCAAAGACAGCAGGTTGCCGATTTATCGGTGTAAATCCAGCCGAGGAACAGCATAGCTTAACACATATTTTTAAGCAATATGCCTCCCCGCTGTCTTCATGTTCAGCGGGGAGTTTTTTCTCCAAATTGGGATTAGGCTTCAAACAATGGAGGTGAAACACATGCCATCAGACAAGATCCTGGCAAAAAAACAGGAAGTTGTCGGCAAACTCACAGAACGCCTCAACGGCGCTGCCGCAGGAGTCCTCTGCGACTACAAGGGCATCACTGTTGAGAAAGACACCCAGCTTCGCCGCGATCTTCGCGCAGCAGGTATTGAGTATACGGTTTTAAAGAACACTATACTCCTGCGCGCAGCAGAGCAAAGCGGTCTTAGCGCTCTTTCGCCAATGCTCACGGGCACGACCGCGCTTGCCACAAGCGCAGATCCCGTCGCAGGGGCAAAGGCACTGTCGGAGTTTTCCGAAAAATCACGAGGCGCCTTTAAAATCAAAGGCGGTTTCGTAGAAGGCAAGGTAATTGATGCGGAAGGCGTTGCCGCACTTGCCAAGCTGCCAACCCGCGAGGTTTTGATCTCAATGGTTCTTGGCGGTTTAAATGCCCCGATATCGGGCTTTGCAAACGTTCTCAACGCAAATCTACGCGGTCTCGTCATTGCTTTGAACGCGATCGCAGAACAAAAGAGCGCCTGATACGCGTTCTTAAAAAAACAAACATTATTACGGAGGCATTATCATGGCAAGCGAAAAAATTACAGCTCTTATTGAGCAAGTCAAAACACTTACAGTTCTTGAGCTCTCTGAGCTCGTAAAAGCTCTCGAAGAGGAGTTTGGTGTCTCGGCAGCAGCTCCCATGGCAGTTGCTGCAGCGCCTGCTGACGCAGCGGCAGCACCCGTCGAAGAAGAAAAGACAGAGTTCACACCTGTCCTGAAGGATTTCGGCGCCAACAAACTGGCAGTCATCAAGATTGTCCGTGATCTCACAGGTCTCGGCCTTAAAGAGGCGAAAGAGTTTGTCGAAAGCGCACCCAAGGCAGTCAAGGAGAACATCTCCAAGGACGAAGCCGACGCTATCAAGGCAAAACTCGAAGAAGCCGGCGCAAAGGTCGAAATCGAGTAATTCCCACCCCAATGGCATCATTGAAAAGAGCAGGAAATGCAAATGCATCTCCTGCTCTTTTTTATTCCCAGACAAAAGCACTTTGTGCACCCATCTCTCACTTTCAAAGTATGCATGCTATGGCCAATTTTATTCACTTTAAACATGATGAGCCTTCAGGCGCAGTGCTCTTAATTTCTCTCTGCATGAGAGCAGGGCGAATACATCCGCGTATTTTTCCGTTACTCGGTTTCTGACAGAATCGCATAGGATTACAAAGGATAGCTCTGTTTCAATCTCTCTGTTAAAATCAACTTCAAAAGCTGAAATCTTGGCAAATGCGCCGCCATTGTCGGCCAGGAGCAGAGGCAAAACATCACCAAACCCAATACACCCGGGCCGCTATGCGTTTTTATAGGAGCGCATGGCAGCTGCATGTTTTAGATCCTGAAAAGGGACGGCATTCAGCTCTTTGCGCCCTTTTTGTCCTGTAACAGCCCCCATATAAAAGCCGCTATGATGCCGCCGACGAGCGGGGCAACGATGAACACCCAAGCATTTGACAGAGCCGAGCCGCCGAGCATGAGTGCCGGGCCGAAGGAACGGGCTGGGTTGACGCTCGTCCCGGTGAAGTAAATCCCGAGCAGGTGCACCAGGGTGAGCGCGCCGCCAATGACAAGGCCGGCCACGTTGCCGTTCTCCTTTTTACTCGTCGCGCCGAGGACGGCGAGGACGAAGACGCAGGTGAGTATGACTTCGACAATGAGGGATTTTAAAATACTCCCCTCAAACAGGCCGTTTGCGCCGAGGCCAAGCTCCGTGCCGATGAGACCCATGAGCACCGCCGCGCCGGCGATTGCGCCGAGAAACTGTGCGCAGACATAGAGCACGAAATCCTTTGTGTTCATGCCCTTGTTGAACCAGACGGCGATTGAAACAGCGGGGTTGATGTGACAGCCGGATATGTTGCCGATGGAGTACGCCATGGCCACGATGACGCCGCCAAAAGCCAGCGCCGTCAGTATATAGGACGCGTTTGCCTCGCCGTTGCACCCGGTGACCGCCGCGACGCCGCAGGCAAAAAAGACCAGAACGAATGTGCCGATGAACTCTGCGATGTACTTTTTCATGCTTGTTGCCTCCTGTTATATGTATTTGTAAATCTCTTCCCGGTCAAACACTTTTATTTTCCCCGATGGGGCGGGTCAAAGTTGCGACCCTGCAAGTCCACGCAATAGGCCATGATCAAATACAGCGATGGATAACCATAGACATGGTACGGGTTGCGCTCTATGTCGAAAACAAAGCGTGATTAGAGGATGCGAATGCACCTGTTTGGTTTTATTATACCATCTAGTTCTCCCATGTTCAATATAATTTTGCCGTGCTGCGAACCTGATATTTTACTCTCTGAGGATCCGCACGAAGACCTCTTCAAACGCCTTGTCCCGAGCGGGTTTTCCACCCCTTCGTCTACTGTGAAAATTACTTTGAGAACTTACACAATTGATTTGCAAAGCTGATTTTGACCACATTCAAATCCGGGCCTTTACTTCTCTTCTCTCATGTGTTATAATACACAGTGATGCAAACTGGGCATAGGTCATTTTGACCTTGCCGGACGGATTTTGAACACTATTGCTGCTAAAAGGTCATGCGGCCTTCTTCATATATCCCAAGCATTGATGGGTGTCGCTTAAAAAGCTATATCGCTTTTTTGCTACCCTCATAGCGTAGTCCCGACAAAGGCGGCATTGCGGTCCTTTGCCGGGAGCGCCGGCGAGAGCATACGCAAGGCGCGTTTTTTTTGTGCGCCGAGGCTTAGATATTCCACGAAAATCTCTGCTCTTTGCCAACCAATCACATCTGCCCATGGCGATAGGCCGATGACATAATAAATTCAAATCGCCACATAAAGGAGTAAAATGGCAAGTAAACTAAAAATCATTCCCCTTGGCGGTCTCAATGAGATCGGCAAGAACATGACCCTTATCGAATTCAACGGCGACATCATAATCATCGACGTCGGCATTGCATTCCCTGACGACGAAATGTATGGCGTCGACCTTGTGATTCCCGACTTCACATATGTGATCGAACACAAGGCAAAGGTCAGAGGTATCTTCCTGACCCATGGCCACGAAGACCACATAGGAGCGCTGCCCTTTTTGCTGCGCGACATCTCAGTGCCTGTCTACGCTTTGCCTTTCACGGCTAGCTTGCTGGAGATGAAGCTCTCAGAACACAGACAGCTCTCAAAGATAAAGGTCAACAGAGCCACGGCAGGCAAAAAAATCAAAGCGGGTTGTTTTGAAGTGGAGTTCATAAATGTGAACCACTCCATCGTGGACAGTGCCTGCCTTGCAATCAACACACCTTACGGTCTTATTATGCACACCGGCGACTTCAAAATCGACCCCACACCCATCGACAGCCCCATGATTGACCTTGCACGCATTGGCCAACTCGGAAAAGAGGGCGTCTTGCTTCTCATGTCTGACTCAACCAATGCCGAAAGACCGGGGATTTCAATGTCGGAGCGCATGGTGGGCGAAAAATTGCGCCTCATCTTTAAAGACGCAACCAAGCGCATCATTGTCGCCTCTTTTGCCTCCAACGTCCACCGCATACAGCAGGTGATAGACGCCGCTGTCGAATGCGGACGCAAAGTTGCGGTCTCAGGCAGAAGTATGGAAAACATCTTAAGCCTCGGGTTGGAAACAGGGTATATCAACATACCGCAAGGTACCTTGGTGGACATCAACAACATCTCAAAATTCCAAAAGAGAAAAATCTGCATCCTGACAACAGGAAGCCAGGGCGAACCCATGTCCGCGCTCTACCGCATGGCCTTCAACACACACAAGCAGGTAAAGATCTCCCAGGGAGACCTCGTCATCTTCTCCTCTACCCCAATTCCGGGCAACGAGGTCACTGTCTACAAGTTAGTGGACGAGTTGTTCAAAAAAGGCGCCGAAGTCATCTACGAAAGGCTTGCGGAGGTGCATGTCTCCGGGCATGCCTGCCGCGAAGAGCTGAAGATGATGCTCTCCCTCACAAAACCGAAATACTTCATGCCCGTCCACGGCGAGTACAGGCATCTTGCCTCCCATGCCAATTTAGCCATGTGTTGTCACATCCCCAAAAACAATGTGTTTATATCCGAAACGGGTCGCATTTTGGAAATCAGAAAAGACGGCACCGCCAAGCTTGGAGGCACAGTGCCCTCGGGTAGAGTCCTTGTGGACGGTCTGGGCGTCGGAGATGTGGGCAATGTCGTGCTTCGAGATCGCAAGCACCTCTCCCAGGATGGGCTCATAGTGATTGTCTTCACCTTCAACCAGAACAACGGCACCGTGGCAGCAGGCCCCGATGTCGTCACTCGCGGCTTTATCTATGCCAAGGACGCAGAGGCCATCATAGACCAACTCAAAGCAACGGCCTTGAAAACCGTCAACAGCTGCCGCAAGTCGGGCATCACGGACTGGGTGACTATCAAGTCAGAGCTGCGCAAAGACCTCTCTTCCCTGCTCTACAAGTTAACCAAGCGCTCACCCATGATTCTACCCGTCCTGATGGAAGTCTAAGCAGAGCGGCTCTAAAGAGGCCTCTCCGGCTGAGAAGTGCCGATGTAAATAAGTGCAAATCAATGCGCCGTGTGAAATCACACGGCGCATATGTTTTTTGTGCTGTTTTATTAATCTGCTTTTTGTGCTTTATCCTGTCAATCCCGAACGCTCCACACCTTCGACAAAGAATTTCTGAGTCAAGATGAACAGGAATATGAGGGGCAACAGGATGAGCAATATAGCGGTCTGTTGCATATTGTACTGCATTGTCTCATTTGAGTGCCAGATGGCGGACACGCTTGTGGCAAGCAGGGCTTTCCTGGTTAGGAACGTGCCTGTGTAGAAGGTGTCTGTCCACTGCCAAGAAAATGAGAACAGGAACACAGTGAACATCATGGGCACAGCTGAGGGGACCATGATCTTGAAGAAAGCTTTAAAGGTTCTTGCGCCGTCTATATACGCAGCTTCTTCAAGCTCCTTGGGAACTCCTCTGAAGTACTGACGCATCATGTAGATGTAAAGCCCGTTTTTCCAGCCCATACCAAGGGCTGCAAGCAGAATCTGACAGTAATACGTGTCTATCAAATTCAAGCTCTCTCCCGTTATAAGTTTGAATATACCAAAGACATCAAAGAAACGGAAGCGGAGGAACAGAGGGATGAGAATCGTCTGCGGCGGCACTATGAGTGTCATCAGCACACAGAAGAACAGTATCTTATTGCCTCTGAACTTAAATCTCGCAAAGCCATATGACACAACTGTGGCGACGGCTGTTTGAGCCAGTCCGACATAGAGCGACATCAGAAACGACGGCAAACCGACGGTTTTAAACTTTACCTGTATGAAGGCGTTTTTGACAACCTCAAAAGTTGGGTTCCGCGGGAAATACACGACAGATGAATCGAAAAACTCCTCAACGGGTTTAAAAGCATTTCCTACACGCCGCAAAAGCGGGTACACAATGACAAAGGCAATTCCCATGACAAGGACATATGCAAAGATATTGCCGGCCACATTCGCTGCGAATTTCCAGTTTAGATACTTCTGTTTCAAACGCGTAGACTTTTTCGTTTCTTTATAGGTCGTAGTGTGATGCTTGATAATTTTTTCTTCCACGCCTATACCCCCTATTCGTTGTAGAACACATAGCGCGATATGATCAGTGTGATAAGACCTATCAGCACAATCGTACAGGCGAAGTAGATAAATGAGAGTGCACTGCCCATACCGTAGTTAGTTTGAGCAAATGACACGGTTCTGATATATCCAAGCACCTGATACCGCGGGTTTGTGAACGAGTCGACAATTGTATATATCGAGTTGACAAGGATCATGGAGCTTATCATGGGCAGGGTGATTTTCCAGAACATCTCCCAGCCCGTGAGCCCCTCAACGCTCGCCGCTTCGAAAACGGATGTCGGGATAGACTGCAAGGCCGCAAGGAAGACTATGATCTGCACACCGGAGGATTGAATGATCCATTCAAGCCTGCTGATGGATGTGTTGATAAAGGTCATCAGCCATGTGCCAAGGCTCAACTGTCGTAATAGTCCTTGGACACCCATAGCCATACCGACAATACTCTGTACTCCTGATTGCATTGACTGGCTGCCGCCACTGGTTATCGTCGGATCGGCGAAAACTTGGGCGGCTATCTCTCCTGCTTCTGCGGAGCTACCCGATGCTATACCGGCCGTTGAAGCAACACCTGTGTAGATGATGACGGGCAGAAAGAAGATGATACGGAAAACCGTTCTGCCGGGAAATCTCTTTCTGTTGAGCAGGATGGACATAAAGAACGAGAATATCAAGATAACGGGCAAGTTGATAACCATGTCGCGCAGGGATTCAAACAGGTGGACACGGAACATGGCATCCTTTAGAAACGCATCGGCGTAGTATTGGAAACCCATTGATTTTAAATCGTATCCCGTACCGTCTGCCCTGATGAGAATCTCATTGCGGCTGAAAACAAAGGACTGAAAGATGGACGGCAGGAATATCAGAAAAAATCCGATAACGAAAGGTAGGACAAACACATATCCAGCAAGGTTTCTCCTCTCCATGAGGTCCATCTTGAAGAGCTTCAATATGCGTTGCCAGATTCTTTGAAAGAACCCTGCCTTTTTGACTTCGGCCTCCATTTGCTAATTCCCTCCCTTAATCACAGTGAAGTCATTGGAAGCGACGGTTATGCCGGACGCCTCGTCTATATAGTCATGTGTGCCGTAGTTCACAAAAACTTCGGTGCCGTTTTCATAGACACTGCGGTACACATTTTCGGAAAGTCTCTCATGGAACACAATAAACTGGTCCTGTATGTCTCTGAGAACTTCGTTCACGGCTTTGTATGTAGCCTCCACCTCACCGAGCCAGTTTTTATAGCTCATGGAGTAGTAATAGAGGAAATATGTGTTTTTAAGAGCGGAGTCCGGTTCATACATAAATCTGCCGGTGATGCCGGCGCCGTATTCAAGGGATTTTAGGACATTGTACTGAACATTTTGGCTCACATTGATGGGCTCGCCTGTGTATTCCACAAGTCCGTGCAGCGCCATTTGCACAAAGGGCACTTCATAGTCTTGAATGATGAACCTGGAAGAAGTCATCGGCAGATCAACAATCATGGAGACATGGGGTATTGTGTAGAAATTTCCCTTGTCAACAATGACTTTGTAGCCTTCGTCTTCGAACTTTTCAAGCTCATTTGCGACAATGCGTGAGAACTGTGTTCTGTCAATCACCAGGGTCTCTCTGTAGTCAGCACTCATGGTGGATCCAAGAGCACCAAGGGAGATGAACTTGTTTTCATATCCGGAGATGGCGTCTCTGAACTTTTCAAAGAGGCTTTCATACAGTCTCGGTGACACCGTCCAACGCGGATGGTAATAATCCAAGCTGTTTCGGCTGTCTCTGATGCCTGTGGCGGTATTTGTCTCGGATATGATGGACTGTGTCTTTCCAAGGGTCATGACAGTATCTGTCGAGGGTGAAAAGCCGTCAAATATCTTATCCTTGTACACATGGGTCACATCCACATCGGGATATACATCGACACCGAGCTGTTTCATGCTGTTCAAAAATGAGATATAGCCTTTTTTACCGCCGATGGCACCCATAACACTGAACTTGTTGGCATAGGTGCTGCTCAGTCCTCCGTTTACCATGCCTATATACCGCATCGAGAGGTTCTTTGCTCCCGCATCCAAGAGGTCATTGGCAATGATCTCAGCCTCTTTGAAGGAGGTCAGGGAATACTTGACATTGACCGGGAAACCGGCAATGGAGACTTTTTTGTCTATCACGCCATAAACATCGGCAACAAAGGGTATATTTGCATCGGGGGCAATCTTTTTCAGGTCGTAGGTATTTATAAGGTAATTTCTAAAGTAATTGGCCATGCCCGAATAGTTGGCATCTTCGTCATTCAAAAATGTATATCTGACGACAAAGTTGGTTGCGGGCAGTCTGCAGTATTTGTTGATGACCTTTTTGCTCACCATCTCCTGCAGCTTTTTGTCATAGACCTCTCTCTCCTCTTCCACAGGGAACTTGGGCATCATTTTGACGCCGCTTGTCGTGCCGGAGGAATAGTAGATATCGTCCGTCTGCACAGGGAAGAAGGAGCAGTATGCCGTGTTGAAAGAGGACAATCTGTCAGAGGTGTATGCGTTGACGTTGGCGATCTCATAACCCCGCTCGATTACGGCAAAGAAAGCGGTGTCATTTTGCTTTTGTCCAAAAACGGGCAGTATGGCGTTTTCTATATACGGAATATCTTTGATCGTGGCAAAGCTCAGTCTTGAAAGAGCTTCGTCTTTATGACGCTGCAACAGTGCCAGCTGATAGCCCGTAAAGCGCTTGTCGGGGTTGTTTATGCGAATCAGGGCTCCGCTTCCGTCGGGCACAAAGGTATAGCCCTCTTCCACGGTGTTGTCCGCCGCGCCAAAGTTGGGTATTACGTCAATTCTGGATATGGCGACTTCGGGTGGATACTTGATCTCATCGTTGCAAATCTCGACTCTAAAGGTGTTGCCTTCGATTTTATACACAACAGGGATGATAAAGGCAAGTCCGCCGCCCGATGCGATAAATCCTGTCAGGGTGTTGTCCAGCTCAAGCTCTTCGCGTGTGTAACCGACTTCCGCCCAAGCATCCAGCGTCTGGTTCAGCTTATACTTGGTTCTTATCTCGTCTTGGTAGATCTCATATATGGGCTCTTCTTCCAAAATCGGATGTTGGATGATATAGTCTTCAAGGTCTTTTTCAAGGGCTTCGCGCTTGACTTTTTGGTCTGTGGGGTCTTTCAGACGTTCCACTTCGCGGTCGATATCCTCTTGCAAAAGCTCTATGCTCTTCAGGGCATAGCGTTTCAAAAACCTTGCCTGAGCTCTTTCGTCCGGGTTGCCCTCTTCGTCGACTATGCGCTCAAGCACTTCGTTCATGCGGCTCTCTGAAATCATCTGGGGATAGAGGGCTGCCTGCACATCTCCCAGGCCGTAAAACACCTTATATCCCACGACTTTGCCATTTTCGACGATCTCGTCATATTTGATCTGATCTCTCATGACACCGTCTTGATGGCTGTAATAAATGCCCTGAGTTGAGGCGTTGCTCATATAGCCGATGTCGGCAAGGTTTGCAGCACTGCCGTTTTTGTCGTAGGTGTAGTTCAAGACAAGCTGCGAGCGCTCCACTTTCTGCCGCTCTTCCGAGGAGCTCCTTTTGTCAGGATTTGTAAATATCTCGTTGGTCTCCCAAACCTTACCGGTTCTTGTGTCCGTGACGAGGATGTTTAGCATCTCCTCTTTGACAAAAGCTATGTCTATTTCAAGATATGATTCGCCACCAAGCCCCTCTATATAGGGCTCGGGATAGTCAGGCGAAACATAAAGCGGCTTCATTGGTACCAGCTGCTGTTCCTCCAGTGGCTTTGCAGCGATGCTGCCCAGAGGGAGAAGCATGACAAGCACCAGGATATAACAAACAATTGTATATTTCTTTAGCTTCATTTTTTCTCCTCCCTTTAAAAGAATCTAAGTGAGATTTCCCAGTACATCTCAATGACAAAACCGATAAGCTGGGTAATCAAGTTGAAGAACAACAACCCAAGGAAGATCATAACCGCCATGGCGACAATGATCAGCACCGCCGTCAGCAAAGTCTTGCCCAAGGTGTATTGGTGGACAACGGTGAGTCCCGCAAGCATCAGGAAGCCAGCCCAAATAACCGCAACGCTGTTTGCAAGACTATAGAATGAGGCAAGTTCAATGGGCATCACATTGCTAAGGAATGTCAAGGGTATACCAATCAGCACAAGCGGGGTCAGCGCATAGGCGCTTACCATATATATGTCTCCGAAAGTTCCCTCGCCGTCCATCAGCGTTGTCAGGCTCCAGTTGGCCACACACCACAAAAGGAATGTGCCTGCCACTATTGCAAACTCGGTAAACACGTTGAGGCTGACGCCATCGTACTTGGAATTGTAGATAAATCCCGTAAACTGTGTCTTTAACACCTCATTGAGAACAAGGAGCAAAATTATGAGCGAAGCCGCTTTTCTGCTACCGCGTTTCTCATGCTTTAGGTCCCAGAACCCGTCAAAGGGTCTAAATATCAGATAAAGCGAGTATCTGAGCTGTTTTAGCGTGAGTGCCATATTACACCACCTTCTTTACGCCGTCGCGTAAAAATCTTCTGAAACGCACGGCCAACTTCCATATCCACCACGCAAGAAGTATAACTGCAAGTGCTATGAATATATATGTGAAACTATGTCCTATGGATTCTTTGATATATGCCTCAAGGGCCTTTGAATAGTATTCCACGTCTTTGGAGATTTTGAAATTCGCCATCGCCTCTTTGTATTCTCCCGCACGGAGCAGAGACTTGCCGACACCCCTATAGGCCTGAATCATGTTCGAGTTCATCTTCAAAACCTCGACCCAGTCCTCTTCAGACTCTTCAAATCTGCCGTTTTTGTAGTTGCTCACAGCGCTGAGTATCTTTGCGCCGTAGTCGGTGGGGGTGAAAAACACAAGGCTTGAGGTTCTCTTGTCCAGCACAGCCAGTTGATCGCCCTTGAAGTAGGAGACGGCAACGGGTCTTTGGAAAGTGCCGTACTGTGTGCCGGGACCTCCGAAGACAAAGAGCATATTGCCATCTGAGTCGTAGGTGAAGACCTTGCAGCGCGTGTCATCGATACAGGAATAGACATCGTATTCATTTATCGCAACGTCCACAAATGTGGAATACCCCGCCAGCTGCTCAAGACCTGTGCCTATCGTCACAGCACCTGTGACGGAGTGGACAGCTATATCGCCCACGGGGGGATATATGCCGGTCCTTGCCAGAATGTCTGTGCCATCGGCGGCCAGCTTTCTCACGGGCGCAAATTTCTGTCTTCCTGAGACGTCTGTCGACTCAGTCCAATATGATTCCCGCAGGCCCTGTCGCTCAAGGCTTGAGGCCGTCACATAGACAAACCCTTTTGAGTCGGTGGAGATGTTGGAATACTCCGTCGGCACAAAACGCGCCATCACTCGGAGCTGTTCTTTTGTGGAGATAAGACGCCAGAACTTGTCTGTAATGGTCATCGTCACTTCCGGTGCTCCGAAGAAAGAATCGTAGTCACCGTCTTTTGTGAGTTTGACAACACCTCTGTTGACAGAGCGGCACAGTGCAAAAATTCTCTCGGCACGGTCCACTATCAACTTGGTGGGCTTGTAGAACACGCCCTCGTCAATACCTTGAATATTTGGTTCGGTGTAAATTCTTTCAACTTCGATCTGTCTGTCAAGCTTGTTGGGTCTGCCGTTTGCATCGACAGGATCCAGTTCCTGGTCCATGTCCAGTCGCAAAATGCGCGCATTTGCCGAGTCTGCGATGTACAGGAGCTTTTTGCCGTAATACTCATATACAAAGAGACCTTCCGGCGCCCTCAGTTCAACTTTTTCGCCCCTGTAGGTCATATTGTTGAGCACTCGGACAAGCGCCTTGTTCTCATCAAATATGACAACCCTTTGGTTTCCCGAATCCAGCAGGTATATATAGTACTCGCTGTCGATAAACACATCTTCAGGTTCGTTGAAAGTGCCCAGCCCATACATGTCGCCGTTTATCTCGACATCAAAGGTATATGGCAGGGGTGATGGGAGCGCCAGTCCGGTGGGGTCGTATGTGTAAGACCTTGACGGCGGTGCGGCAAATGCCGGTGCCGCGGACGCTATGCAAATCATCAAAAGCAAAAATACAACCAAAAGCTTTTTACGCATTTTTTGTCCTCCCTCCTTATTCCTTAATGCCGGACTTCTGCATCGTCTCTATAACATTGCTCTGGGAGATGATGAACACCGTTATCGGAACGGCCATCATCACTATGACAGCTGCCGCTGCCGCTCCCGCCCTGGCATATCCGCCGGCTGTGATCTGGCTGATTGCATAGGGCATTGTCTTTAGGGGCTCACTGTAGATATACATGCCGTTGTTAGTGTTCCACAGGGACTGAACAGAGAAAATCATAAGTGTCAGCCAGCCTGATTTTACGTTTGGCATGACTATCTTCCAGAAAATCTGCCCTTCCTTTGCGCCGTCTATCTTGGCTGCATCGAAAAGTGAATCGTGCATATCCGCCATAAAGTTCTGCATCAGGTACAGCCCGAGAGAAGCGCCGAAAGCCGGCACAATGACACTGAAGTAGGTGTCAATCCATCCAAGACCTGCCATGATGATATATGCGGGTATCGTCAGCACCGTTGCGTTAAACATGAGCGAGAACCGCACAAGTCTTGAAAACGCAAAGGAGCCGGGAAAGCGATATTTGGCCAATGGATATGCCGCCATGGAGGCGATGATTATATGTCCGAAGGTGCCGATCGCCGTAATGATAACGGTGTTGAACACATATCTGGAAAAGGGCACCCAGGAGTTTGCCATGAGCCTGAAAAGATCGCTGAAATTATCCGCCGTGGGGCTAACCACATAGAAAAGCGGCGGGAAGATGAACAGTTCGTTCATCGGCTTCAATGACTGAATAATCGCAAAGTAGAGGGGCAGGGCCATTATGATGGCACAGATCACGAGGAATATCGTGACACCAAGGTCTCCGGAAAGCGACCGGTTGACACGCGTACCCGCTCTGGCTTTGAAAAATTTAAAAGCTGCCATTTATCTTCCCACCTTTCTGAGAAGCTTTTGTACGATTTGGTTTGCCGTCACCATGATGATGAACAGCAGTGTTGCAATGGCGGAGGCATAGCCCATCTCAAAGCGCAGGTTGCCATAGTCCTCCAGATGGTGGACAATGGTGTGCGCCGAGTAGTTGGGGCTTGGGAATCCCACAAGGGATGTGATCATCGCTCCCATACCAAAGGATCCGGTTATACTCATAACGGCTGCAAACATCATGTGCTCTTTGATATAGGGCAGTGTGATGAACCAAAGCTCCTGCCATCTGTTGCGGAGACCGTCTATGGAACCGGCCTCGTAGAGATCTCTCGGCACGCCCTGAAGCCCTGCAATGAGGGACAGGAACCCTGTGCTGAGACTCAGCCACAGTATCACTACGATGACAGCATATGGCACCGTCGTCTCGTCTTTCAGCCACGGTATGGCCTCCACTATGAGGTTGAGTTTTAACAGCCTCGAGTTGAGAAAGCCATATTGGTCAGCTGAGAAGATGATCAAAAAGATGGTGTAGCTGGCGCCGGAAATAGCCGGTGCGTAGAACATGAGTGTCAGCAATGCACGGAACTTTGGCGGCATCTCATTGATCAGCCAAGCAAATCCAAGGCTCATGAGATATCCCACCGGCCCCGTTATCGCCGAGAAGAACAGTGTGTTCTGTATCGCAACAATGAATAAATCGTCCACCATGAAGAGCTGGTAGTAGTTGTCGATAAAGACAAATCGCGGTGCCTGTATCATGTTAAAGGACGTAAAGGAAAGCCCTATGGACACGACGACAGGTATGACAATGAATGTTGTGAATATAAGAGCATATGGCAAGATAAATAGATAGTATGCTCGCGCTCTCTTGATCTCACCGAACTTATAGACAAAATACTTCTTGATGTTTTGCATCGCAGTGTTGCGGGAAAGCATGCCTTCCGCCGCGTTGTTCATTTCTGCCAAAGCCATCGCCCCCCTATCTGCCTAAAATGTCGTCTGCTGTGGAGATGCCCATTTCGCTGCGCTTCTTGGTCAGCTCCTTGTTGATGTCGTCTATGTAGTCAAGCAATGTCTCACGCGCGTCGGTGCGCAGTGTGTAGGTCCTGTTGAAGGCGTTGTCCATATGCCTTGTGGTGTAGTAGCCACCCGGAACTTCCGGAATGCCCTTTGTCCAGGCCCGCTGGGCTGTGATCATGTTGAACTCCCTTGCCGACCAAGGTTGGCTGTATATGACAGATTTGTTGGCCGAGGGTATACGGGCAGCTGTTCCGATTGCGGTCTCAACTTCGAGACAGTATCTTGTCTGACTTTCGTTGGAGGTCCACCATTTGAGGAACTTCCATGCGGAGTCCTTTTTGTCGGACTTGGAAAGTATAATGCTGCCGTTGCCCGCTGTGGCTACATGGCGGTTGACAAAATCATTGCCCTCTTCGTCTGTATGCATTTTGCCCGGCACCAGCGCAAAGCTCCAAAGACCTCTGATTTCGGGAGCGGACAGGTTGAGCTGGTTGATCAGCGTGAAGTCCGCAATTCCGATGGGCGCCTCACCCACACGGAAACGCGTGAGGAAGTCGATTTGGAGATCCATTTTGTAGCTTCTGTAGAGGTCTATATAGGAGATGAAAGCTTCGATGGCTTCCTGGGAGTCAAGGTTGGAGGCATATCCAAGGTCTGCTCCTTCTCCTCTGTAAAGCGTGCCGTTGTTTTGATATATGAGCGTTACAAAGTTGTTGATGTTGGCAGGA